>CAYPKW010000098.1:0-8268 GCA_964411425.1 uncultured Rhodospirillaceae bacterium | reverse complement strand
CGGCGCCACCAGCCTCGGCGGGTCGGTTGCTCGGGCGCTTCCTCGGTCGCGCTCTCGCGCATCGGGGTGTCGCCGCCGATCGTCGGTAGGGGCTCGTCCGACGCACGCTCGGCGTCGATATTCGGAGTGACACCCACCACGGCCTCGGGCTCCTCGGCCCAGGCGGGCTCCGTCGCGGACAATGGCTGGCGGTCGATTTCGGCACCCACGGCGGCCGGTGTCGGAATGGGATGGCCAGGCTGCTCGCCCTGCTGGCCGGGCGTACCCGGTGATTCGCGGCCCCCCTCGCGGTGCGATCGGCGGCGTCCGCCGCGACGCCCGCGCCGGCGCCGGCGCCGCTCTCCGTCGCCGGGGCGCTGCTCCGGCGCCGCTTCCCCTTGCGGCGTCTCGCTGGCCCCGGGTTCGGCCGATAGAGCCGCGCTTTCGACGCGTGGCGGCTCTGGCTTGGCTCGCCGGGCAGCCTCGGCGGTGCGGGGTGCCACCGGCTCGCCGTCCCGCCCGCGCCGGCGCCGACGGCGCGATCGCCGCCGGCCCGCTTGAGCTTCCTCTTCGCCGGCGCCGCTCGGCGCCGGCGCCGGTGCCAGCGCCTCGCTCGGCCTCGCCTCTTCCGTCTCGGGTTCCTCGGCCGATTCGCTTCGCACCACCGGCGGGCGCCTCTCCTCGCTCGCGCCGTGGGCCTTCAACCGATCCAGGCGGAATTCGGGCGGGACCAGGCTGTCGTCCGCCGCGAAGTATGTGCGCATGTCGTGCCGCGCCTCGATCTCCGTCAGCGCCTGCCGTTTTTGGTTCGCGATGTAGAGCGCGACCCGGCTCGGCACCGTCACGGTGATCGCGGCGCTGCGCCGACGCATGCCCTCCTCCTCGATGGAGCGCAGGACGTGCAACGCGGTCGATTCGGTGGATCGCACGCGCCCGACGCCGCGGCAGTGAGCGCAAATCTCGGTGCTGCTCTCGACCAGGCTCGGCCGCAAGCGCTGGCGCGACAGCTCGAGCAAGCCGAAATGGCTGATGCGGCCGAGCTGGATGCGCGCGCGATCGTGCCGCATCGCTTCCTTGAGGCACCGCTCGACGGCGGCGTTGTGGCGCCCTTCCTCCATGTCGATGAAGTCGATCACGATGAGCCCGGCGAGATCGCGCAGCCGCAACTGCCGGGCGACCTCGTCGGCGGCCTCGAGATTGGTCTTTAGGGCGGTTGCCTCGATGTGGCGTTCGCGCGTGGCGCGGCCCGAATTGACGTCGATGGCAACCAGCGCCTCGGTCGAGTTCATGACGATGTAGCCGCCGGACTTCAACTGCACGACGGGATTGTGAATGGCGTCGAGCTGGCTTTCGATCTGGTGGTGCTGAAACAGCGGGGCCGACGGATCGTTGTACAGTTGCACCCGCTTGGCGTGGCTCGGCGTCAGCATGCGCATGAACGCCTTCGCCGTCTTGTAGCCTTCCTCGCCCTCGACCACGATCTCGTCGGTGTCGCGGCTGTAGAGGTCGCGGATCGAGCGCTTGATGAGATTCGCTTCCTCGTAGATGACGGCCGGCGCCGTCGACTGGAGCGTGAGATCGCGGATGTCGTTCCACAAGCGCAGCAAGTATTCGTAGTCGCGCTTGATCTCCGTTTTGTTGCGCTCGCTGCCGGCGGTGCGCACGATCACCGCCATGCCGTCCGGTATCGCCAGGTCCTCCACGATCGACTTCAGGCGCTTGCGGTCGTCGGCTTGGGTGATCTTGCGCGACACGCCGCCGCCGCGCCCGCTGTTCGGCATCAGCACGCAGTAGCGTCCGGCGAGCGATAGGTAGGTGGTCAGCGCCGCGCCCTTGCTGCCGCGCTCCTCCTTGGTCACCTGCACCAGCATGATCTGCCGGCGCTTGACGACTTCTTGGATCTTGTAGCGCCGAGCGATCGAAACACGGCGGCGCTGCTCCTCTTCCGCGTCGTCGCCGCCCACCACCTCGAAGCCGGTCTCGGCGGCGCTTTCGCCTGCCTCCAGCGCAGCACCCGCCGCCGAAGGTTGCTGCCGCGGCATTTCGCCGACCGGTTCCTCGGACGGTTCGGCAGGTTCCGGCGAAGGCGATTCGGCCTCGCTCTCGCCGGCCTCGACGGCATGGTTCTCGTCGATTGGCGGTTCGAGGGCCGTCGTCTCGCCGCTCTCGGCCGGCGGCGGTTCGGCGTTGTCGGTGGGAATCGGGACTCGCGCGGCGGACGCGCCGCCCTCATCCCCTGCGTGCTCGGCGAGCAGCGCCTCGCGGTCGGCGATGGGGATCCGGTAGTAGTCGGGATGGATTTCGCTGAACGCCAGGAACCCGTGCCGGTTGCCGCCGTACTCGACGAAGGCGGCCTGTAGCGACGGCTCTACGCGGATAACCTTGGCGAGGTAGATATTGCCTTTAAGCGCTTTCCTGCTAGCGGTTTCGAAGTCGAACTCTTCCAGGCGCTTGCCGTCCAGCACCACCACCCGAGTTTCTTCCGGGTGAGTGGCGTCGATTAGCATTCGTTTGGTCATTCCAATATGGCTCCGATGCGCGATCGGCGCGGCTCGCCCGGAAGGCGGCCAGCGGCGCGCAACTGTTAGGCGAAATCCGGGCGTCGGTCATATCAACCTGCCGCACTCTGCTCCGGCCGTGGATCGTCCCGGCCCCGGACCCAAGACGGTCGCCGAACGCGACCGCCGGTGAAAACAACGCGCCCCCGCCGACCAGCCCACGGATGGGCCGGCGGCCCAGGGCCTGTCGGGGCCGCCACGCCGCGAAGCGATCCGGGGTTCGGCGCGCTCACGGCGGGGCAAGGCGCGGGCGTTAGCTTAACGGCCGCCGCCGCCTTCGACAACGGCAAAATCCGCGCCGTCTGCCGGCAATTCCCGATCTGTTCGCAGGTGCATAATCCTCGAAGATGTTGTAGTTTACGGGTCGGATTCACACCAGATGTGCGCAATGCGGCGGCTTATTGCTTGTCTCGCCCTGCTTCTACTGCCTGGCGTGGCGCCGGCCGAGAACGGACCCGCAGTGCTCGATGTCCGGATCGGCGAACACCCCGGCAAGACTCGGGTCGTTCTCGATATGTCCGCGGCTCCGGAGTATCGGGTCTTCGCCCTCGCCAACCCGTATCGGCTGGTCATCGACTTGGCGGAGGTCGATTGGCGCCTGCCCGCCGGACGGACGCCGGCCGCGAGGGGCATAGTCCAGGCGCTGCGCTACGGGCTGTTCACCGCCGGCACGTCGCGCGTCGTGCTCGACCTCAAGGGACCGGCTCGGGTCGATCGCATCGCGACGATCGCCGCGACGGGGGCCGAGCCCGTACGCCTGCTGCTCGACCTCGCCCTCATCGAGGCGGGCGAGTTCGAAGCGGTGCTCAAGGCCGGTCCCATGCTGTCGTCGCCGGCCATGGCGCCGCGTCCCCCGGCGCAGGCGGTGGTGCCGCCGATCAAGCCCAAGTCGAAGGATTCGAAGCCGGTGGTCGTGATCGATGCGGGCCACGGCGGCGTCGATCCGGGAGCGATCGGGGCGCGCGGCACGGCGGAAAAGGACATGACGCTTGCCTACGCCAAGGAACTCGAGCACCAGCTCGCGGCAACCGGGCGCTTCAAGGTGCTGCTCACCCGCAGGACGGACGTGTTCGTGCGGCTGCGCGAGCGCATCGCGTTCGCTCGCGATGCCGGCGCCGACCTTTTCGTTTCGCTGCATGCCGATGCGCACGACACGCCGGGACTGCGCGGCGCCTCGGTCTACACGCTGTCCGAGCAGGCCTCGGACACCGAGGCCGAGGCGCTTGCGGCAAAGGAGAACAAGTCGGATCTCATCGCCGGTGTCGACCTGTCGAACGAAAGCGGCATGGTGACCAACATCCTGATCGACCTGGCGCAGCGCGAAACCAAGAACCTGTCCGCCCGCGTCGCCGCCATGCTGGTGAAGGAGATGAAGAAGGATACGCTGCTGCTACGCAACAGCCATCGCTTCGCCGGCTTCGCGGTGCTGAAGTCGCCCGACGTGCCCTCGGTGCTGGTCGAGCTCGGGTATCTGTCCAGCAAGCAGGACGAAGCGGCCCTGCGTTCGGCCAAGCAGCGCGCCAAGCTGGTGCGCTCCATTCGGCGCGCCGTCGAGGACTATTTCGACTGGCGCGAGGGCTTGAAGCGCTCTTGAAGCTGGCGCAGTATTCGCCTCCGCCCCGGTACGGAAAACGGTTCCCTTGCGCTTCATCAAGTTCCTGATCGCGTTGGTGCTGCTGGTCGGCGTCGCTGGCGCCACCGTGGCCTACGTGCTGATCCGCCAGTACGGCCAGGATCTGCCGGACTACGGCCAGCTCGCCCAGTACGACCCGCCGTTGGTGACGCGCGTGCTGGCGGGCGACGGGCGGTTGGTGGCCGAGTACGCGGTGGAGAACCGCGTGTTCGTGCCGATCGAGGCGATTCCGAAGCGGGTGGCCAACGCGTTCCTGTCGGCCGAGGACAAGACCTTCTTCGAACACCCGGGCATCGACCTGCCGGGCATCCTGGCGGCGGCGTTCACCAATCTCGTCAATCTGACGAACGACCGCCGGCCGGTCGGCGCCTCCACCATCACGCAGCAGGTGGCCAAGAACTTCCTGCTGTCGAACGAGCTGTCGATCGCCCGCAAGGTGAAGGAGATCATCCTCGCCTATCGCATCGAGCAGGCGTTCGACAAGCCGCGCATCCTGGAGCTGTACCTGAACGAGATCTATCTGGGCGAGGGCTCCTACGGCGTCGCGGCCGCAGCCCTCAACTACTTCAACAAGTCGCTCGACGAACTTACCGTCGCCGAGGCCGCCATGCTGGCGGCCCTGCCCAAGGCGCCCAACAACTACAGCCCGCTGCGCCACCCGGACGCGGCCAAGGCGCGGCGCGACTGGGCGATCGGGCGCATGCTGGAGGACGGCCACATCGCGGAGACCGAGGCCGAGCTGGCCAAGGCGGAGCCGATCGAGGTGCGCGGACGCGGGGCCACGGAGACGATCGTCGCCGACTACTTCGCCGAGGAGGTGCGCCGCGAGCTGTTGGCCCGCTTCGGCGAGGACGGGTTGTACAAGAGCGGGCTCACGGTGCGGGCCAGCGTCGATCCGGCGCTGCAGTCGATCGCCGACCGGGCGCTGCGCGATGGCCTCATCGCCTACGACCGCCGGCATGGCTGGCGCGGCCCCGTCGCGCGCATCGATCCGCGCGGCGACTGGGCGGTGGCGCTCGCCGCCGTGCCGGCGCCCGCCGGACTGCAGGACTGGCGGCTCGCGGCGGTGCTCGAGGTGGCGGCCGACCGCGCCAAGATCGGTTTCTCGGACGACGGCTTCGGCATCGTTCCGCAGGACGAGCTCCTGTGGGCGCGGCCGTGGCGCCAGGGACAGGAGCTGGGCCCGCCGGTAAAAAAGCCGCGCGACGTGCTGAAGGCCGGCGACGTGGTGGCGGTGGAAAAGGTCGCCCAGAGCGCCGACGGCAGGGCCTACCCGGAGAACACCTACGCCTTGCGCCAGCTCCCCGACATCGGCGGCGCCATCGTGGCGCTCGACCCGCACACCGGCCGCGTGTTGGCGATGACCGGGGGCTGGAGCTACCAGGGCAGCGAGTTCAACCGCGCCACCCAGGCGCTGCGCCAGCCCGGCTCCGCCTTCAAGCCGTTCGTCTACCTAACGGCGTTCGACAACGGCTTCACGCCCTCGACGCTGGTGCTCGACGCCCCCATCGTCATCGAGCAGGGGATCGGCCTGCCGCTGTGGAAGCCGGAGAACTACAGCCAGCAGTTCTACGGACCGAGCACGCTCAGGCTCGGCGTCGAGAAGTCGCGCAACCTGATGACCGTGCGCCTGGCGCAGGCGATCGGCATGGAGAAGGTGGTGGAGACCGCGCGTCGGTTCGGCATCGTGGACGACATGATGCCCACGCTCGCCATGGCGCTGGGCGCGGCGGAGACGACGGTGCTCAGGCTCACCGCCGCCTATGCCATGCTGGTGAACGGCGGCAAGCGGATCACGCCCACTTTCATCGACCGCATCCAGGACCGGCGCGGGCGGACCGTGTACCGCCACGACGAGCGCGCTTGCGAGGGCTGCCAGGGCGAGGACTGGCACGGCCAGCCGGTGCCGGTCATCCCGGATGGCCGCGAGCAGATCGCCGATCCGGCCTCGGCCTATCAGACCGTGCATCTCCTGGAAGGGGTGGTGCAGCGCGGCACCGGGACGGTCGTCGCCTCGGTCGGCAAGCCGCTCGCCGGCAAGACGGGGACCACCAACGACTTCAACGACGCCTGGTTCGTGGGCTTCTCGCCCGACCTGGCGGTGGGCGTCTACGTCGGCTTCGACACGCCGCGCTCGCTGGGCGACAAGGAGGCGGGGGCGGGGGTTGCGGCGCCCATCTTCCGCGATTTCATGGCGGCGGCGCTCGAGGACAGGCCGGCGATCCCGTTCCGCATCCCGCCCGGCATCCGGATGGTGCGCGTGGACGCGGCCACCGGCCTGCGCGCCACGGCGGGGGCCGGCAAGGTCATCCTCGAGGCCTTCAAGCCCGGCACCGATCCCGACCGGCGCGGGCCGGTCATCGGCGGCAACGAGGCGGCGCTGTTCGACAGCGGCGCGATCGTGGCGCCCGTGGGGCCGGCGCAGTCCGGCACCAAGAGCGGCGACCTCTATTGACGCCGGGCGAGAGCCTTGCCGGTCGGAGATCTTCATGCGCGCGGAGATAGCGGCTATTGCCGGCGAGACCAGGGCCTCGCTGGCGCTGCTGAGGAGGCATCTTTGACTGGGACGGCGCGCTTGCCCGCCTGACCGAACTCGACGCCCGCGCCGAGGACCCGAAGCTGTGGAGCGATTCGGCGGCGGCGCAGCGGGTGATGCGCGAGCGCACCCGGCTGAAGGGGGCGGTGGAGGGCTGCCGCGAACTCGAGCGCGCGCTCGACGACGCGCTGACGCTGATCGAGTTGGGCGAGGCCGAGGGGGACGCGGGCGCGCTGGCCGAGGGCGAGGCGCAGCTCAGGGCCGTGCACGCGCGCGCCCATGAGCGCGAGCTCGAAAGCTTGCTGTCCGGCGAGGCCGACGGCAACGACTGCTACCTCGAGGTGCACGCCGGCGCGGGCGGCACCGAGGCGCAGGACTGGGCTGAGATGCTGCTGCGCATGTACCTGCGCTGGGCCGAGGCGCACGGCCGCAAGGTGGAGTGGATCGAGGAGAGCGCGGGCGAGGAGGCGGGCGTCAAGTCCGCCACCGTCCGGATCACGAGCGACAACGCCTATGGCTGGCTCAAGACCGAGAGCGGGGTGCACCGCCTGGTGCGCATCTCGCCGTTCGATTCCCAGTCGCGCCGGCACACCAGCTTCGCCTCGGTGTGGGTCTATCCGGTGGTGGACGAGACGATCGACGTGGCGGTGCAGGACAAGGACTTGCGGGTGGACACCTACCGCTCCTCGGGCGCCGGCGGCCAGCACGTCAACAAGACCGACAGCGCGGTCAGGATCACGCACCTGCCCACCGGCATCGTCGTGCAGTGCCAGAACGACCGCTCGCAGCACCGCAACCGCGCCACCGCCATGGCGATGCTGCGGGCGCGGCTCTACGAGCGCGAGCTGGAGCGCCGCGAGGCCGAGGCGGCGAAGGCGGAGGCGGCCAAGACGGACATCGGCTGGGGCCACCAGATCAGGTCGTACGTGCTGCAGCCCTACCAGATGGTGAAGGACCTGCGGACGGGGGTCGAGACCTCGGCGACGCAGGCGGTCTTGGACGGCGACATCGACCGCTTCCTGAGCGCGGCGCTGGCGGCGCGCGTGGGCGGGGGCGGCGCGGCCGATGCGTAAAGAAGGTGTCTAAGCATCGATTTTTCGAGGAACGACCCCACGAGGCTAGGGGTGCCGCGCCTTTCCGGGCCGCGCCGACCTGGGTTTATGCACCATGTCAAACAGCGCCCCGCGAGCAAAGCGGGTCGGCGGCGTGCCGCGATGGCGACTCGCAACCGCGAGCGGCGCCGATTATAGGAACTTTTTCTGACCCCTGTCAAGTGTCCGGCCGCGGGGCCGCCAAGTTCGGCCCCGCCGAGGGAGATGCGTAAAACTCTATGCTATCATCCTCTTGATGTATGCCGGAACCTAGGCGCGGAGTCGGGAGCATGCTACACGGGATACTCGGCGTTCTCGCCGCCATTGAACTTGTTTTGGGGGGGCTTGTGATGACCTTCCCCCAAATAGCCCCGCAATCACTCGGCATTGTGGTGGTCGCTGTCGGCTTGTCGACGCTAGCCGTTTCGGTTGAGACAATATGGAAATCAATCAATCCAGGCCTGCCCGCAA
>CAYPKW010000097.1:0-8316 GCA_964411425.1 uncultured Rhodospirillaceae bacterium | reverse complement strand
CTAGCAGCCCGCTGTCGCGAACCGTCGAAATGGATACCGGATTTCGCCGGTATGACGATCGGAGAGGACGGCCTGCATCGGCCGAAGCCGGGAACCAATTTCAGTCAGCGCAATTCCGCGCCAATCCCGACGTAACGGTGCAGCGGCGCGGGCTCGGCCTCGAGCTCGCGCGGCGTCGCCTCGTGGCACACCGCGCCGTGCTCGAGCAAGCAGATCCGGTCGCAGATTATTAGCGCGGCCTCGACCTTCTGCTCGACCAGCAGCACCGAGACACCCTCGGCCTTCAGTCGGCTGATCGTCTCCATCAGCTTGTCTACCAGGCGGGGCATGAGGCCTTCGCTCGGCTCGTCCAACAGCAGCAATTTCGGCTCCAGGCACAGCGCCCGCGCCGTGGCCAGCATCTGCTGCTCGCCGCCGCTCAACGTCCCGGCGCGCTGGCCGAGCCGCTGGCGCAGCGCCGGAAAGAGGTCGAGCACCCGCTCGCGGGTGGCAGGGCCGGCCGCTCCCGCCAGCAGGCCCATGCGCAGGTTCTCTTCCACGCTGAGGCCCGCGAACAGCCGGCGTCCCTGCGGCACGTAGGCGATGCCGAGCCGCGGGATATCATGCGGGTCGAGCTCCGTCAGCTCCCGCCCGCGGAACTCGATGCTGCCGGATCGCGGTTTGACGAGCCCCATGATCGTCTTGAGCGCGGTGGTCTTGCCGGCGCCGTTGCGCCCCAGGAGCCCCAGTATCTCGCCCGGCGCGACACGGAGCGAGACGCCCTTCAGGACCCGGACGGCGCCGTAGTAGCAGTCGATTCCTTTGAGTTGCAACATCACCGGCCCAGATACGCCTTTCGAACCTCCGCGTGCCGCTCGATCTCCTGCGGCGCGCCTTCGGCGATGACGGCGCCCTTGTCCATGACGGTGATGCGCTGCGCCAGCTCCAGCACCACCCTCATATTGTGCTCGATCAGCAGCACGGTCATTGTCCGGGAGATCGTCCGGATCAGCTCGCAAAACGCCGCGATCTCGTCCGGCGCGAGGCCCTGCGTCGGCTCGTCCAGAATCAGCAGCTCCGGCTCGAGCGCCAGTGCCATCGCCATTTCCAGCAGCCGTTGATGGCCGTAGGCGAGCGTGCCCGCCTGCCGGTCCATGCCGGCGATCCCGACCTGGCCGAGCGCCGCCTCGACGCGGCCGGCGATGCGCCGCTCGCCCGGCGCCAGACGGCCGGCGACACCGATCATCAATCGCCGCTGCGCCGCAAGCGCCACGTTCTCGTAACAGGTCAAATTCTTGTAGATGCTGGTGATCTGGAACGTGTACACGATGCCGCGCATCGCGCGCTGCCAGGCGCGCGACCGGGTGATGTCCTCCCCCTTGAAGGCAATCGTCCCGGAGGTCGGGCGCAGCCGGCCGCTGATCATGCCGACGAGCGTCGTCTTGCCCGCCCCGTTCGGCCCGATGACGGCCCTGATCTCGCCCGCCGCCAGCCGGAGTTCGACGTGCCTCACCGCCTGCAGCCCGCCGAAGTTCTTGGATAGCGCCGCCGTCTCCAGCAGCGTCACGGCAGCCATGGCATCCACTTGGCGCGGATCGTGCCCATGATCCCCAGCGGGAACCACAGGACCAGCAGCACCAGCGCGGCGCCGACCACGAGCAGATAACTGGAGGTGAACCCGCTCGAAAAATCGACCAGATAGAACATCAGGCCGGTGCCGAGGAGGGGGCCGATCGTCGTTCCGACGCCGCCAAGCAGCGTCCACAGCAGCGGATAGATCGAATACTGGATCGAGGCGAAGGTGGCGCCCACGTACGAGAACAGTAGCGCATAGCTGGCGCCGGCCGCGCCGGCGATCATGCCCGAGACGACGAGCGCCAGGAACTTGTAGACGAAGGTGTTGTAGCCGACCATGCGCGTGCGCGCCTCGTTCTCGCGGATCGCGATCAGGACGCGCCCGAATGGCGAGCGGACGAGCGCCAGGTTGGCAAGGAAGCTCCCCGCGAACACCAGCAGCGCCGCGTTGTACTTCACCGCCGGCTCGGCGAAGCCGAACTCGGTGCCGAAGAGATCGAGCGGGCGGAGCTTCGAGGACAGGATGAACCCCTGGTCGCCCTGCGTCACCTCGTTGAAGTAGAGGGCGGCGAGAAACCCCGCCTGGGCGAACATCAGCGTCACGATCAGGAACGACACGCCGCTTGTGCGCAGCGCGACCGCGCCGAACGTAGCCGCCAGCGCCAGGCTCGCGGCGACGCCGAGGCCGAAGGCCTGGACCGCCCCGCATCCGAGGTAGAAGACCGAGAGGCCGGCGCCGTAGAGCCCGGCCGCGAAGAACATCGCGTGGCCGAGGCTCATCAGGCCGGTGTAGCCCAGCAGCACGTTGTAGCCAACGGCGTAGGCGGCCAGCACCATGATGCGGGCGGCGTTGGTGTGGTGGTAGGGCGGCAGCACGAATTGCAGCGCCAGCAGCAGCCCGACGACGGCGACATGCAGGATGAGGACCCGGGCCGTGCCGGCGCGTCTCAAGGCTCGTCCTCTCCGAACAGGCCGCCCGGCCGGACCACCAGCACCAATGCCACGAGCAGGGTCGCGAAAATCTTCGCCAGCGTCGGCGAGAACAGCACGGAAATGACGCCGTCGCCGATCCCGATCACGAACGCGGCCACCAGCGTGCCCTTGAGATTGCCGAGGCCGCCGACGATCACGACGATGAAGGACAGCAGCAGGGGGTCGAGCCCCATCAGGTAGTGCGCCTGCTGGATCGGCACCACCAGGACTCCGGCGATCGCCGCGAGCATGGCGCCCAGGGTGAACGCCGCGGCGTAGACGCGCCGGACCGGAACGCCGAAGGCCTGGGCGATCTCCGGGTCGAGCTGGGTGGCTCGCATGTAGAGCCCGAGCTTCGTGCGCGACAGCGCGAGCCAGCTTGCCAGCAGCAGGGCGGCGGCGAGGCCGGCGACGACGATCTTGTAGCCCGAGTACCCGAACCACGGAAAGTCGATGCGGAAATAGACCGGCGGCTCGACCGGCCTCGCATTGGGGCCGAACAGGCCGAGGACGACCTGATCGATGATGTAAAGCAGCCCGATCGTCGCCACGATAGTGGCCTCGGGGCGGTAGTCGATGCGGCGCAGGATCAGCCAGTCGGCGGCGGCCGCGATGGCGCCCACCATCAGCGGCGCCGCGACGAGCGCGACGAGGAAACCCGCGAGCGGCGCGCCGCCCACGAGCGATCCGCACCACCAGGCGAGCACCGCGCCCAGCATGAAGAACTCGCCATGCGCGACGTTGACGATGCGCATGACGCCGAACACGAGCGAAAGGCCGAGCGCCGTCAGCGCCAGCACGAAGGCCGCGACCGTGCCTTCGAGCAAGGCGAGGAAGAGATGCGGCCCGAGGTCCATGGCGAGCGGGCCGGCGCCGCTACGTGCTGCCGGCCGGCGCCGGCCGCGGACCGGCCAAGATGCAAGCGCCCGGCCGGCAGGCGGCCCGCCCGCTCACAGAGCCTGGGTGGTGTAGTCCGCCTCCGGCTCGTAAAGCGAATCCTCGATCGACGTCCGGTGCACGACCTTGAGCCTTTGGTTCTCGACCTTGGAGATGAACTGCTGGCCGAAGCTCTGGTGGATCTTGCCGACGAATTTCTTGTGGCCCTGCGGATGCTCGATCCCTTCGTTGAACCACTGGAAGTTTTCCAGGGTCTGGATCAACGCTTCGAGGTCTTTCGGGCTGCGCTCCCGGTAGCCGCTCTGCTCGATCGCCATCTTGATGACGAACAGGGTCTCCCAGCAGCCGAACATGTGCGAGGAGGTGGCCACGTCTTTCGCGTCCTCGACGCTGGCGCCCGCCGCGTCGACGCCGACGCGCTCGCGATAGAACTGCGCGCCGCGGGTCGAAAGCCCGTCCGCGTAGCGCGGGAAGGCCTCCCAGATATGCGTGCCGTCCAGGAATTCGAGGCCGGGGCTGGCGATGTCCACCGCCTCCAGCGAGTCCATGAAGCCGAAGATCTGCGGCCGCTTGGCGCCGAAGTGCTCGCCCATCTCCTTGACGAAGGTGAGCACGCCCGGCCCGACCATGACGTGGTACAGCACGTCTGTGTCGGCGGGGACGCTCGCGAAATACTTCGTGTACGACGTCTCGGTGGGCGGAATCGGCAGCAGCGCCTTGATGGCGCCGCCCCGCGCCTTGACCGCCGCGCTGAAGAAGTCGCGGTGATCGTACCCAAACGCGTAGTCGGGAAAGATCATCGTCACGTTCTTGCCCAGGTTGTCGAGAATCCAGGACGAGATCGCCGTCAACTGCGCGCGCACGTCGGTGATGCCCGGCTGGAATACGTAGCGGTTGAGCGCTCCAGAGGCCACGTGATAGCCCTCGCTCACCACGAAATAGGGAACCTTGAGCTCGCCCGCGCGCGGCGCGGAGCCGATCACCACATGCGAGAACAACGTGCCGAAGATGACATCGACCTTGTGCTGCGAGGCGAGCTTCTCCACCACTTCGGCGCCGCGCTTGGGGTCGGTGCCGTCGTCCTCGGTCACCAGCTCGATCGGCCGGCCGGCGATGCCGCCGGTCTCGTTGATCAGCTTCACCGCCGCCGCGGTCGTGCGCTCGAACCAGCGGCCATAGCCCGCCCCGATGCCGGTCCGATGCACCTGGAACCCGATCTTGATCGGCGTCTCGGCGGCTTGCGCGCGCCGGATGAGCGTGCCGGGCGCGGCCACTCCCGCGACGGCCGCGCCGGCGAAGGCACCGGCGCCCTTGATGATGTTGCGCCTGGAGATCCGCGCGGCGCCATTGTCGTTCCGAGCCATGGTCCATCCTCCCCTGATCGAGTTGCCGCAACTTTGCACCCGTCGACATAGGCGGTCAAGGCCGCGCCTATCCCGGTAGTGTCTCAGTTTGGCCCTAACCAGACCTTCCGACCGTCGATGCTTCGGTCGGAGGTGTCGCTTGACAGGAGGTTCAACTCGGGGAGACGTGGCCGTCTGAACTTACGCCAAAACAAAGGCGGCCCGCTGGGGCCGCCAATGTTCGCCATCTGGTATCACAAGTTAAAATGGTTGCGGGGCTTGGAAGCAAACCTAGTTTGCCGTTCCCAGCAAGGGGTAGGTGTGAGTGTTCCACGTTATCAACCTGATCGCGACCTTAGGCTCGCCCCGAGTTATCGGTCCTAACCCACGCCGCTTGTCTGGCCTCCCGCTGTCCGATCGCCTGACAGCGCTTGTTGACGCGTCGCAGACCCCTTCCGCCAGTGCTCTTAGTTCGAAGCGGCGTTTGCCTCATCCGTACGTGCCGATCCATGGGCTACTGGGGGAAGCGCATTCGGAAGGCCGGCGGCTGCCAAGGCTCGCGCAACGCAGATCAGCCTGTCGGTTGTCCGCTGCGTCAACCTCCTGAGCTACCGACCACCCCAGTTTCACCCGTGAGAACAACTGATGAACAAAATAGTTTTAAGAAACGAAACCTTTTCGTTGCATTTCGTTTACAACACTGCTAGGATGCGATTATGGCAATAGCAACAAAGACATCGGCGAGACGAAGAGGGCGGCCGTCTCGCGGCGAGGAAGTCGAAAGGCGGCACCAACTCCTTTCGGCCGCGCTCGACGTGTTTCTGAGCCAAGGGTTCTCGGGCACGAGCCTCGACGACATCGCACGCGCGGCGCATGTCGCCAAGCGCACCATCTACGAGCAATTCGGTGGCAAAGAAGGGTTGTTCGCAGCTGCAATCGAGCGATCTGCCACGCAGCTTATCAGTCGATTCCCGGCAATCAATCAGACGAGTGGCGAACTCGGCGGCGACCTCTACTCAGTTGGATGCACCGTGCTCGACCTTGTGCTTCAGCCAAGGAGCTTGGCCATCTATCGCTTGGTGGCAGGTGAGGCAGGGCGCCAACCGATGCTGGCGCAAATGTTCTACGAGCAAGGCCCGGGGCGCGTTACGGCCAGCGTCGCCGAACTGCTGGCGAGCTATATGCGGCAGGGACTGATCCCGCAGGGCGATCCCGTCGCTCTTGCACGCCGGTTCATTGGTCTTGTGGTCCTTGAGATCCACCAGCGCGCCGCGCTCGGCATGCTGCCTCCCATGAGCGGGAAGGAGATCGAAAAGCATGTGGCGGCAGCGGCACAAGTGTTTCATTCGGCACTCCAGACCACGTCACGACACGTCAAATCCCCCGCACGCACCCCCAGCCGCGATTGATCGCACATCGGATTGAGGAAGGCAGGAGAGCCGCAACTTGTGTTCCGTGTCGTTCTGGATGACAGACCCGTTATGCAACCACAATGGAGGAGTAGCGAACTATGTAGTTCACCGCGGATAAGCCTCAGGGGGCAACGTCACCTGCCACCAACCCAATTATCAAGCAGATAGGAGAGCCAAACGATGAATACACTACTGAAGCCACTCGGGCGCTCGATGAGTTATGCTTTGGCCACATCACTCTTACTTTCGCTCGGTGCCTTGCAGGTCCAGGCCGAAGAACAGCGTGTTGCCTTCGAAGTCGTCGCCGGAAAGCTCAAGGAAGGCGGCGACATGGAAGCTCTGCGCAAGCATGACAAGGCCGTCGAGGCGCTGATCTCCGAACAACCCGGATTCATTTCCCGCGAGACCGCCGCCGGCAAAGACGGTGAGTGGTTCGTGATCGTGCATTGGGCATCGCTGAAGGATGCTGAGAACGCCGCGGCGGTATTCATGCAGTCCGAGTTAGCCAAGAGCTCGATGCTCGATCCGAACAGCATCCTGTTCAAACACTACATCAAGGAACAGTGAGTCAGTTCCGGCGTTAGTGCCGAGTCGGGGCGGCTGTCGCCCCACTCGCCGCGCTCGAAACATTCCGCCTTCGGGCGAGTCGGCGGAGACCTGCCGTTGCTTGAGCCCTGGTGCTGGCGGCCGCCAACGAAGAAATCGCTGTTGTTTCCGAAGGCCGGCCAATCAAGAAGAAGTTAGTTGCGGGGCGGGATTTGAACCAGCGATTCCCAAGCGCTGATCCGAAGTTCTGCTTCTGGCACAACGCGGACATTCCTCAAACTGAGACACTGCCCCTATCCTGCCGCCGGGGTCGCCAGCAGCCACAGGCCGAACCAGGTGTAGCCGATCATGAGCGCCGTCATCGGCGCCTGGCTCAGCACCGCCTGCCGATGGCTGCCCGCGTCGCTGAGCGCGATGAGATGGGCGACCGCGACGGCCATGACGTGCGCGGCGACGATGCCGGCCGCCTGGATGTTCCAAATGACCCGGACCGAATCGTGGTTGGCGAGGAACGACGAGGTGACGTGCATCTCTCGGGTGCCGAGCAGGTTCCATCCCAGCGCCCACGGGTCGGACAGCGCTCGGACGGCGTATTGCGCGTCGATGAGGAAGGCGGGCATGTAATGCGCGAAGTGGTAGCCGAAGGCGATCGGCACGATCGAGGCGACGAAGCGGCCGAGATTGCCGGCGCCGCGCCCGTGTCCGGCGAGCGCGCGGCCGAGCAGGACGGCGGCCAGGTAGAGGGCGGCGAGGGCGCCGTACAAGCCGAGCAACCCGGCCGAATTCGCCCACATCAGCGCCGTCCGGCCCGGCGGCTCGAGCGGATTGGCCCCTACCAAGTCGAGCCACCAGAAGGTCCGCGACAAGCCGTCGAACGAGACCGCGGCGAGCGCCAGCAGCACGAACGCGACGCCGCTCGGCGGGAGCGTTCCCATCCGCAGCAACCCGATGCCTGGCGGCCTCGCCGAAAGCGCGCACGCGCCGCCGGCCGGCCTCGCGTCGAGGGGCGAAAGCCGGGCCACGATTCGAAAGAACACCGAGAACGCCTCGCCGTAGCGAAGCCAGGCTCGGTCCCCGAACAGCAGCATCAAGGCGAGCGTGGCGCCCAGATAGAGCGTGACCGCGCCAGCCAGGCGGGCCGGGTCCTGCGGCGCCGGGTAGACCAACTCGAACCATGCGAAGGCGAAGAACGCGATCGTGGCCGGCCAGTAGGCCAGCCACCGCCGATACCTGAGCGGCGGCCTCCGCCGCCAGTCGCGCAAGCCGGGCAACAGCGTGAGCAGACGATAGATGCCGCGCCACGGGTTGAGCCACGTCCAAAGATTTCCGAGGACGGCGCTGAGGAAGGTGAAACCCACCCACCACAGGGCCCAGACCGAAGGCGGCAGCGGGTTGGCCAGTGGGTCGCGGCTGCCGAGGTAACCGGCGGCCGTCAGGCCGATGGCGACGAAGAGGACGGCGAGACTGGGCCAGGTTCCCCAGCGGGGCAAACGTCCGATCCGCCAGCGGGCCCGCGCGAGCGCGCGCAAGGCCCCCGCCGGCGCCAGCGCGATTGCCGCGAACGACAACGCCACGACCGCGACGCCGCCGGC
>CAYPKW010000096.1:0-8467 GCA_964411425.1 uncultured Rhodospirillaceae bacterium | reverse complement strand
CGAGGCCCTGTTCAGGAACGCACTATGGCTCAAGCACGCGACCCATTCGAATCAGCTCGCAGGTTGCCTCGCCGACAGCGTGCCACGGATTCCCGGCGCGGAGATCCTCAATCCCGTCGAGGCCAACCTGTTCTTCGTCCGCATGCCCGAGCCTGGGCTCTCGAGACTCGAGGCGGACGGCTTCAAGTTCTATCGCGCGGGCGGCCCCGGGACGGTTCGACTAGTCACGGCGGTCAATACCGAGCCAGCGCAGGTCGACGCGTTCATCGCCAGCGTGTGCGAGTCCGCGCTAGGATCGTAGAACATTCCTGCTTTGTTCCAATTTTGTCGAGGCGGCGGCCTATCTGAACATCTCGCCATGCTGTTTGCAGCACGGTGACCCCGTCAAGGCATCATCGAGGTGATGGCGCAACGCCTTGACACAGCGACTAGGCCTTCCTCGTCGGGCAGCCGCGATGCATCGGGCACAGGAGTGCGCACGATCCCAATCTGGTCGATGCCAGTCAACGACGCGCTGGCGCGGCGGCCGGAAACCTGCATACTTTGCACCGCAACATCGGGGCCGGCGCATTTTTGCGCCCGTCACCGCTGACACATCAGTTCAGGGAGAACGCCATGAGAAATCGGGATTGTGAAGAAAGGAGGGTGGGGTGGACCACTCTCGCCGTGCTGCTGTCCGTGTCCGCGGTCGCGACGATCGACCTAGCGTCGGCGGCAGCGCAGACGGTGAAGCGCGGCGGCACACTGGTGCTGGCGCGGCCGGAGGAGCCGCTGTCATGGAACCCCTATACCCAAGGCGACAACGGCTCGATCTATGCCATCGAGCAGGTCTGCGATTCTCTTATCGAGGCGGATGCCACGGGTCGCGGTTTACGCCCCGGCCTGGCGGAATCGTGGGAAGTGTCGGACGACGGCATGATCTACACGTTCAAGCTGCGCGACGCCAAGTTCAGCGACGGTTCGCCTGTCACCATCGAGGACGTGGTGTTTTCCTGGGGTAAGCTTAACGATCCGAGCGCCGCCTACCAGTTCCTGCTGAAGCCGGTCAAATCGATCGAGAAGGTCGACGACACCCATGTGCGCATGGTCATGAAGGAGCCCTACGCGCCGTTCCTGTCGGTGGCGTCGGTCTTCGCCTCGGCCATCGTCAAGAAGGCCGCATTCGAGGCCAATCCCGACGAGTTCGCCAACAAGCCGGTCTGCTCCGGCCCATTCATGGTCGAGAGCTATGAGCGCGGTACGAAGACGGTCCTGGTGAAGAATCCCAATTATTGGGACAAGGGCGCCGACGGCCAGCCGCTGCCCTATCTCGACAAGGTCGAGTTGCTCTATGTGCCCGACACCAACGCCCGCGTGCTCGGCCTGCAGAACGGCGACTACGACGTGGCGGCAATCGTTCCGTTCAACCAGGCCAAGGCCATCGCCGAGACGCCCGGCCTGAAGCTGGAAGCTGCCGAGATCTTCCGGCTCGACTACGTCTATCTGAACCACAAGCAGAAGCCGATCGACGACAAGCGCATCCGCCTGGCCCTGAACTACGCGGCCAATCTGGACGCCATCAGGAAGGCGGTGTTCTTCGACTACGGCGAGCTGCCGAACGGCTTCAACCCGAAGATGAACCTCTGGTCCGGCGACGTGAAGCGCATCCCCTTCGACGTCGCAGCCGCCAAGAAGCTGGTCACCGAGGCCAACTATGACGGTACGCCGATCAAACTGATGATCGACACCGGCAACGCGCCCTCGAAGCAGATCGCCACCATCCTGCAGCAGGGCTGGAAGGAGGCGGGCCTGAATGTCGAGATCGGCGAGATCGACGGCAGCAGCGCCTGGACCATGGTCGTCGAGGGCAACTACCAGGCCTATGTCAGCTACATCACCAGCGATATCAACGACGACGACGAGCTGGTCGCGCTGCAGACGGACCCGCTGGAGGGGGGCACCCAAGGCTTCTTCTCGCGCTACAAGAACGAGGAGGTGACGAAGCTGCTGACACAATCCCGCGCGACCACCGATCGGGCGGAACGGGCCAAGTTCTTCAAGCAGATCCAGGAGATCGTCTACAACGACGGCTACAGCGTGCCGCTCAACTACACGCCGTCCGTCAACGCCTACCACGATTACGTCAAGGGTTGGCAGACCCTGGCGACCGGCTGGTGGTGGCTGAAGGACGTGTCGGTCGAGAAGTAGATCGCCGTTGCGCCGGCGATGCAGGGGCGGGTCGATCACCCGCCCCTGCTCGATCGGGACGTGGTCATCAGCATCACCAGGTAGCGCGGGGGCACCGTGCTTCGCTTCATCATCAGTCGCCTCGTTCAAATGATTCCCGTACTCATCGGCGTGTCGCTGGTGAGCTTTCTCGGCATTCATCTCGTTCCCGGCGATCCCATCCAGATCATGCTCATGGGTCGGGCGACGCCGGAAACCCTCGCCAAACTGCACACGGAGCTCGGTCTCGATCGGCCTCTGTGGGAGCAGTACCTGTCCTTTGTTGGCAACGCCCTGCAGGGCAATTTCGGGCGCTCGTTGGTGCAGAAGGCGCCGAT
This sequence comes from uncultured Rhodospirillaceae bacterium, assembly GCA_964411425.1. Classification (GTDB taxonomy): domain Bacteria; phylum Pseudomonadota; class Alphaproteobacteria; order Dongiales; family Dongiaceae; genus CAYPKW01. Next base: position 5,924 of record CAYPKW010000096.1, on the reverse strand, counting down.
TTCGACGCTGGTTGCCGACGGCCTCGTCGTTTCGCTTTATCTACTGGCTTATAGCGCCGTTCTTTCGGTGCTGATGGCCGTACCGCTGGCCATGTGGGCGGCGGTGCACCGCGACCATCTGCCCGACCACGGAGTCCGATTGATCGGGATGGTCGGATTCGCCATGCCGCCATTCTGGATCGGCCTGCTGCTGATGGTGTTCTTCGGCCTGCGGCTGGGCTGGTTTCCGATCCGCGGCTTCGGCGAGGGCCAGCTCGGGCACCTCTATCATCTGTTCTTGCCGGCGCTGACGTTGGCCCTGTTCCTGGCGCCGGTCCTGATCCAATCGCTGCGCTCCTCGATCCTGGAGGTGCTGGAGGCCGACTACATCGAAGTCGCGCGGGCCAAGGGACTGAGTCCCGCCCGCATCCTGTGCAAGCATGTGCTGCGCAACGCGGCGATCCCCGTCATCACGGTGTTGGCGGTCAATGTCGGCTTCTTGCTGTCGGGCGCGGTCATCGTCGAATCGGTTTTCACGATTCATGGTCTCGGGTCGCAACTGGTGCGCTCGGTCAGCTTCCGCGACTATCCGACCGTGCAGAGCCTGTCGCTCGTCTTCGCGGTCATTGTCATGGGCGTCAATCTCCTCGCCGATCTCGCCTACATAGCGATCGATCGGCGCGTGGCGCGGACCTAGCCCATGGCAACGGCCGAAATCCTGGGATCGCTGCCGCTGCCGAAACGCCTGCGGCGCGAGATCCAAGGATGGTCGGCAAGCCTCAAGATCGGCGGTGGGCTGATGCTGGCGATCGTGCTGGCCGGCCTGTTCGCGCCGTGGCTGACGCCCTACGATCCCTACTATCAGGACTATAACAAGCTGCTCCTGCCGCCGTCGTGGTCGCATCCGTTCGGAACCGACATGAATGGCCGCGACATCCTGACGCGCGTTCTCTTCGGCATCCGCATCGATCTTCAGATCGGCTTCATCACGACCGTCGTGCCGATGTTCTACGGCGTCATCCTCGGCGCCGTCTCCGGCTATGTCGGCGGCAAGTTCGACATGTTGCTGATGCGTATCCTCGATGTCGCCATCGCCTTTCCGTTCCTGGTTCTGATCATCGTCATCATCGCCATTCTGGGCCCCGGCGCGCACAGCATCTACATCGCCGTGTTCCTCGTCGGCTGGACGCTGTATGCGCGGCTCGCCCGAGCGGAGATGCTGGTCGAGCGCAACAAGGACTACATCCTGGCGGCGCGCGTGCTGGGGTTCGGGCCGTGGCGCATTGTCTTCGGCCATGCGCTGCCCAACATCATCACCTCGTCGATCGTGTTCTCCATGTCCGATTTCGTGCTCAACATCCTGCTCGTCTCCGGACTGTCGTTCCTCGGCCTCGGTATCGCGCCGCCGGAGCCGGAATGGGGCGCTATGATCGCCGAAAGCAAGGACTACATGCGCCAGGCCTGGTGGGTGACGACCATGCCGGCGCTCGCCATCGTCGTCACCGGCATGGCGCTCAGCCTGATTGGCGACGGTTTGGCGCAGCGCTTCGGCCAGAGCCGGCGAGGCTTGATGTAGAGCGATGGACGCCGCTGCGGTCACCACTCCGATGCAAGCCGCGTCCGCCGACGACATCCTGGTCATCCGCGGCCTGACGACCGAATTCCGCGGCCGGCACACGCGCATCCGCGCCAACGACGACATCCATCTGGCGATTCGGCGCGGTGCCATCCTCGGTATCGTCGGCGAGTCCGGCAGCGGCAAGTCGGTGCTTTGCCGCAGCATCCTGCGGCTGCTCCCGGCCTCGGCCGATCCCCATGTCACCGGCGCGGTCGAGTATGAGGGCCGCGACCTGCTGCGGATGAGCAAGGCGGAGATGCGCCGGCTGCGCGGCACCGAGTTGCGCATGGTCTTCCAGAATCCGATGACCAGCCTCAACCCGGTCTGGCCGATCGGCGACCAGATCACCGAGGGCCTGCGGATCCATGGCGGCCTGTCGGCGGCGGACGCGCGCGCCAAGGGCATCGAACTCCTCGTCCAAGTCGGAATCCCCAGCCCGAAGCGACGTTTCGACGAGTATCCGTTCCAGTGGTCGGGCGGCATGCTCCAGCGCGCCGTCATTGCCATGGCCATGGCCGGCTCGCCCAAGCTGCTGTTCGCCGACGAGCCGACGACGGCCCTCGACGTCACCATCCAGGACCAGATCCTGGCGCTGCTGATCGAACTGCAGGAGCACACGGGCATGACGCTGGTTCTGGTCTCGCACGATTTGGCTGTCGTGGCGGAGACCTGCGACCGCATCGCCGTCATGTATGCCGGCCGAATCGTCGAGACGGCGCCGACGAGATCGATCTTCAGGGCGCCGCGCCATCCCTACACGCTGGGCCTGCTGGGCTCGATCCCGAATGTCGCCGCCAGCACTAACCGCCTGACGCCAATCCCCGGCCAGCCGCCCGACCTGGCGCAGCTGGGGCCGGGCTGTCCGTTCGCGCCGCGCTGCCGCTTTGCCTCGGCCGACTGCACGACGACGCCGGTCCGTCTTGCTCCGGTCGAATCCGATCATCACAGCGCCTGTCTCCATCCCGAGCGCATCGCAAGGGCCGCGGCATGATCAACGGCAACAATGCTGCCCTGATCGACATGGCCGGCGTGGCCGTCCACTTTCCCGTGCACCGCTCCTGGATCGATGTCGTCGGCCGTGCGCCGCGGCAGGTCGTGCGGGCGGTCGACGGAGTCGACTTGGCGATCGGCGAGCGCGAGACCCTGGGCCTGGTCGGCGAGAGCGGCGGCGGCAAGACGACGCTCGCCCGTGCGCTCGTGCGCGTCTACGAGCCGACCGCCGGCAACATCCGGCTCAAAGGACGCGCGCTCGCCAGCTATCCGCGGCTCGGCGACGACGGGCTCTGCCGGCAGATCCAGATGGTGTTCCAGGATCCGTACTCGTCGCTCAATCCGCGCAAGACCGTCGGCGCGGCACTCACGGAGGTGTTGCTGTTCCATCGGCTCTGCGATGGCGCCGGCGCGCCGGCCGAGGTGGCGCGGCTGCTGCGCGAGGTCGGACTGCCCGAGAGCGTGGCCGGACGGCTGCCGCGCACGCTCAGCGGCGGCCAACGCCAGCGCGTCGGTCTCTCCCGCGCGCTGGCCGTGAAGCCGTCCTTCATTGTGCTGGATGAGCCGGTCGCCGCGCTCGACGTCTCCATTCAGGCCCAGATCCTCAATCTGCTGAAGGACCTGAAGGACCATGCGGGTGTCGGCATGCTGCTGGTGGCGCACGACCTGTCGGTCGTGCGCAACATGTCCGACCGCGTCGCCGTCATGTATCTCGGCCGCATCGTCGAGATCGGCGCCACAGCGGCGATCTTCGGACGCCCGCACCATCCCTACACCCAAAGCCTGCTGAAGGCCGTACCGCGCCTGATCCCCGAGCGCCGCCACCGTGCCGCCGTGCTCAAGGGCGACATCCCCAGCCCGCTGGACATCCCCAGCGGCTGCCGCTTCCATCCGCGCTGCCCGAAGGCGCAGGACATCTGCCGCCGCGTCGATCCGCCGGTGGCGACCATCGCCCCGGGCCATCTTGCGGCCTGTCACTTTCCCGGCTGAAATGCCGAGGCAATCAGGAGGTGCATTATGTGCGACAGTTTCGTAGCCCTGCCGAGTGCGACGCTCACGAAGACTACGCTCGCGGCCAAGAACGCCGACTGCGAGATCAACGAGGCGCAGGCCGTGCTGCGGCTGCCGCGCCGCGCCTATCCGGAGGGCGCGATGGTGCGCACCAGCCACATCGTCATCCCGCAGGCGGGCGAGACGCATGAGATCATCATCGACAAATCCCACTGGACCTGGGGCGGCGAGATCGGCGTCAACGAGCATGGCGTCGCCGTCGGCAATGAGGCGATCTTCAGCAACGTCGAGGAGAAGGGCGACGGCCTCATCACCGGCGACCTGCTGCGCCTGATGCTGGAGCGCGCGAAGACCTGCGAGGAGGCGCTGCAGGTGTTCGGCGAGGTGCTGGCGGCGCACGGCCAGGGCGGCAATTGCGAGCTGCGCGGCAACTCGCATTTCGATTCCAGCTATCTGGTATCGGATAAGAAGTCCGCCTACATCATCGAATCCGCAGGCCGCCAGTGGGCCGCGCGCAAGGTCGAAAGCGTCGGCGCGATCTCCAACGCACTCACCATCGGTAAGGACTGGGAGCGCTGCGCGCTGCCGCAGAACGGCAACGGCCGAACGGACTTTGGCGCTACTTATGCCGACAACAGCAAGGCGGCGAGCGGCGTCGCCCGCCAGAAGGTTGCCTACGAGTGGCTGAAGCAGCGCGAAGGCAAGATTTCCTTGCGTACCATGGCCGACCTCTTGCGCCAGCATCCGGAGGGCTATGACCCCGCAGAGGGCGATCTCTGCACGAACATCTGCATGCATGCCGGCCCGCATCCCAACCGCGTCTGGCAGGCCTGCGGCGCCATGATCATGGAGGCGGCGCCGGAGGGCGCCATGGCATGGGTGACGGCCACGTCGGGCACCTGCGTCTCCGTGCTCAAGCCGGTCTTCTTCGGCGTGCCGATGCCGGATACCGGACCGCTGCCGCGCGAGATCTACACCGACGGCTCGTTGTGGTGGAAGCACGAGCATCTGCATCGTCGCGCCATGGCCGCCTTCCACACGCTCGGCGCCGACATCCGCGCAAGCTTCGAGGCATTGGAGGACGGCTTCTTCGTCGAGAGACGTCATCTGATCGCCGCGCCGGCGAAGCAGAAGATCGAATTCATGGCGGAGTGCTGGCGCCAGGCCGCGGAAGCGACCAACCGCTGGATCGCCGATCTCGATCGCCGCAATTTCACGTTCCAGCACGCGGGCTCCGCCGGCCTGTGGGACCGTTTCGACCGCGCCGCGTCCATGCCCTGGGTGCCGTAAGCATGGCGAAGACCCACAAGCCGGAGACGAGGAAAGTCAACATCGGCCGCTACAAGGTCGTCACCTACAGCTATGGCGACAGCGACGAGACGCTGTTCCTATTGAATGGTGGCCCCGGAATTCCCTGCAACTACCTGCGCGATCCGCTGCTGCCGCTGGTCGACGCCGGCTATCGCGTCGTCACCTACGATCAACTCGGCACCGGCGCGTCCGACCGGCCCAAGGACAAGTCGCTGTGGACCATCGGCCGCTATGTCGAGGAGGTCGAGACGGTTCGCAAGACCCTCAATCTCGGCAGGGTCCATCTGCTCGGCCATAGCTGGGGCGGCTGGCTCAGCATCGAGTACTCGCTGAAGTATCAGAAGGGCCTGAAGTCGCTGATCCTCTCCAACACCTGCGGGGACATGCCGCATCTGGTCGAGCAACTGGACCGCCATCGCGCCGCGCTCGGGCCGGAAACCGTCGCGATGATGCAGCGCTTCGAGGCAACGGGTAATCTGAATCATCCCGCCTATCAGGCCGCCATCACGATCCTCAACTACCGTCACGTGTTTCGAAATGACGTTTGGCCGAAGACGGTGGCCGACGCGTTCAAGAAGCTCAACATGGATATCTACGGCACCATGCAGGGTCCGAACGAGTTCCTCTATGTCGGCAACCTCAAGAACTGGAACCGCATTCCCGACATGCACAAGATCGCCGTGCCAACGCTGATCATGTGCGGCCATCACGACGAGCTGACGCCGGCCTGCTCCATGCGCATGCGCAACGTGCTGCCGAACTCCAAAATCACCGTCTTTCCCAACTGCTCGCACATGGCGATGTACGAGGATCCCGAGGCGTATCTTACGCGGGTGACCGCATTCTTGGATACCCAGCGCCGCAGCCGGTAGGGCGCCGAGAAGCGATGACCGGGGCTGCGAAGCGAAGTCCCTCATCGGTACGTTCGCACACCAATGTTCGGCAGTACGAACCGCCTGCGGATACGCTAATCAAGCGGTCGCACACGAGGTCTGCGTCCGGTTATCCAGTCGCT
>CAYPKW010000095.1:0-8725 GCA_964411425.1 uncultured Rhodospirillaceae bacterium | reverse complement strand
GGCGAGACCGATCGCGTTGTCGGCCGCCGATCCCGGCCGCACGGCCGCCGCGATGCCGGCGGGCAGCGCCAGCAGCAGCGACAACAGGAAACCGAGGCTCATCAGCACGACGGTGTTGGCGAGGCGGGGGCCTAGCGTCTCCAGCACCGGCCGGCCGGTGAGGCGCGAGTAGCCGAGATTGCCCCGCGCCGCGTCGGCGAACCAGGCGAGGTAGCGCTCGAGGAGCGGCCTGTCGAGGCCGTGGATCGACTTCAGGCGCGCCGCGTCGGCCGGCGTCAGGTTGGGGTCGGCGGCGATCATCAGGTCGATGGGATCGCCCGGCATCAGGCCGATCAGCCCGTAAATGACGAAGGACATGACCAGCAGCACGAGCGCGATCTCGCCGAGCCGACGGACGAGAAAGCCGCTCATGCGGCCCGCGCCGGCCGGAGGTCGAAGCGCAGGAGCTTGCTCGGCGCCATTGTCTTCGGCCCGCTCATACCATGAGCCTCTGAGATCGACTCGTAGCCCGTCCTTCGAGACGCGCCCTTCGGGCGCTCCTCAGGACGAGGTTTTGTTCACAAAAACAACCCCTTGCCTCATGCTGAGGAGCCGGCGAAGCCGGCGTCTCGAAGCACGAGGCAAGAGGTCGCTGTCATCGGCCCTTCGCTCAGTCCGCGATGCGCCAAGTCTCGACCCACAGGGTCGAGAAATACTGGTGGCCGGTGGGCGTCACGCCGTCGAGCCATTTCGGCAGAATGAACGCCTGGGCGCGGAAATAGAGCGGCAGCGCCGGCAGGTCCTCGGCGTAGATCTCCTGCAAACGGCGCCACATGACGGCCCGCTCGGCGCGGTCGAGCTCCACTTCGAGCCGGTCGATGAGGGCGTCCATTTCGGGGTTGCGATAGCCGGTGTAGTTCTGCCCGGCGTAGCCGTTCGCCTCGCTCGGGATCTCCGAGGAGTGCAGCGAGCTGCGCGGCACGTTCTCGGGCGAGCTGAACCAGGCGAACAGCGCCATGCCGGTGAACTCGCGGCGCGTCAGGCTGTCGCCGAACATGACGCGGGCGGGTTCGTTCTCGATGCGGACCTCGACGCCGGCCTGGCGCCACTGGCTTTGCAGCACCTGTTCGACGAGCTCGCGCAGGCGGTCGCCGGCCGTCGTCATGAGATCGAGCGCCAGGCGCTCGCCGGCGGCGTTCCGCCTGATGCCGTCGGGCCCCGGGCTCCAGCCGGCCGCCTCCAGCAGCGCCGCGGCCCGCGCCGGATCGAAGGCGTACGTCCTCACCCCGTCCGCGTGCGCCCAGTCGAGCGGACTGACCGTCGTATCGGCCACCGGCTGGCGCCCGCCGAACAGCTGCTCGGTCAGTTGCGCGCGATCGAGGGCGTAAAGCAAAGCCTGGCGCACCCGCCGGTCGGCGAGAATCGGGTTGTCGAGATTCAAATCGATGTGCTCGTAAAAGAGTCCGGGCTTGTAGCTCACCTCGAACTCGCCGCCGTGGCGCTCCTCGAATGCCAGCGCCTGGTCGATGCCGAGCCCGATCTCGCCCGCGATGTAGTCGATGGCGCCGGACAGCAGGTTCGCTTGCAGCGCCGCGGTGTTCTCGATGACGCGCACGACGATGCGCGGGATCCGCGCCGGCGCCCCCCACCAGGTCGGGTTGCGCTCCAGCACGATATCGGCGCCCGGCTCGACGGCGGCGATGCGGTACGGGCCGAAATAGAGGCCCGGGTTGGTCGGATCGGCGTCGTAGAGGGTGCGATGGCGATACTCCGCCGGCTCGGCAAACGCCGCCCGCTCGAGATGGACGGGCAGCAGCTCGAAATCGTTGATCGCGTTGTAGGTGAACTCGACGCGGTCGAAATGCATGGTGAAGGTCTTGGCGTCGGCTACGTCGATCTTCACGATCCGGCGGTACAGCTCGGCATTGCCGACGCCGCTCTTGGGGTGCCTGCCCACCTCGTAGGTGAACAGCACGTCCGCGGTGCTGACGGGCACGCCGTCGCCCCAGGTGGCGCCCGGCTGGATGCTGTAGGTGACCGCGACGCCGCGCCGGCCGTCGTCCAGGTTTTCGAGCCTGGCGAGGCCGTTTTCCAGCGTCGGCAGCTCGGTGCACAGGAGGCAGACGAGACGCCACTCCGCGTCGTAGACGGTGAACGGCCGCCCGGTCATGGCGAGCACGTAGGACTTGGCCGCCATCGAGTCGATGTTGGGGTTGAGGGTCGAAGGAAACTGCGTCATGCCGATGACGAGTTGCTCGCGCGCCGCGGCCGCCGGGGTGGGCGCGAGCCACAGGAGGGCGAGCGCGGCGGCGACGACGCCGGCGCGCGGGCGCCTGGTCATGCGGCGGACCACCGCTCCGGGTCCTCGAGGAAGCGGCGCACGCTGGCGAGCGCGGCGGGCTCGAACGCGCCGCTCGCTTCCGCCTCCGCCAGCACGTCCCACCAGGTTGCCAGCCCGTGCAGCGCGACACCCATGGCGGCGAGCCTCGCCGTGCTCTCGGGGAAGATGCCGTAGTGGAAGATGACAAGCGCGTGCGCCACGCTCGTTCCCGCCGCGCGCAGGGCCTCGATGAATGCGACCTTGCTCGCGCCGTCGGTCGCCAGGTCCTCGACCAGGAGAACGCGCCAACCTTCGCGCGGGTCGCCTTCGATCTGCGCGCCGCGCCCGAAGCCCTTGGGTTTCTTGCGCACGTACAGCATGGGTAGGTCCAGGCGCTCGGCGATCCAGGCGGCGAACGGGATGCCCGCCGTCTCGCCGCCGGCGACGGCGTCGAGGCTCTCGACGCCGATGTCGCGCTCGATCAGCGCCACCGCGAGATCGATCATTTTCCGCCGCGCGCGCGGGTAGGAAATGATCTTGCGGCAGTCCACGTAGACCGGGCTCGCCCGGCCCGAGGTCAACACGAACGGAGCCTCGGGCCGCAGGTGCACCGCCGCGATCTCCAAGAGGATGCGCGCCGCCAGGCGACTGGATTCGGTTTCGGCGCTCATCCACCTCCCCGTACCGCGGGCTGCACCAGACCTACCTATCGGCATTTCCCGCGCCGGACAACGGCTTATGTCCCGCTTACTCCGCTTACTCAATGTTAAACAATCTGCGCTTCACTCCAGGCTGCGGTGAGGGCGCCCCGATGCCGCACGCCGGTCGAGGCGGGGCGCGGGGTCGGCCGTCGGCGAGACCACGAGGAAGGACCAGCACCGGTGAACGCGGCGTTGAAGGCGCGGCGCGTGCTGTTCGGCAGGGGCATCGCCGGCGCCGAGCGCGACAGCGCATCGGCGCCGCAGAGCGCCGCTCAGCGCCCGCGGCGCCCGTTGCGCATTCTGTCGATCGACGGCGGCGGCATTCGCGGCATCCTGGCGGCCATGGTGCTGGCCGATATCGAGCGGCGTTCGGGCAAACCGATCGCCGATCTGTTCGATCTCATTGCCGGCACCTCGACCGGCGGGCTGGTTGCGCTCGCGCTGTCGGCGCCGGGGGCCGACGGCAGGCCAAGGCACACCGCCCGCGACCTGGTGCGGCTCTACGAGGTCGAGGGCAAGCGCGTGTTCTCGCGCACCGTCTGGCACAAGATCCGCGCGGTCGGCAATTTGGCCGACGGCAAATATCCGTCGGCCGGCATCGAGGGCGTGCTCGAGGACTATTTCGGCGAGGCACGGCTCAAGGACGCGCTCACCGACGTGATCGTCCCCGCCTATGAAATCGAGCGTCGTTTGCCGTTCTTCTTCAAGAGCTCGAACGCGCAGCAGAAGCCGCATTACGATTTCTCGATGAAGCAGGTGGTGCGCGCCTCGACCGCGGCGCCGACCTATTTCGAGCCGGCCAAGATCGAGAACGACGGCCCCAGCGACTACTACGCGCTGGTCGACGGCGCGGTGTTCGCGTACAACCCCGCCATGTGCGCCTACGTGGAGGCCTTGCAGCGTTTCCCCGAGGCCGAAGAATTTCTCATGGTGTCGCTCGGCACCGGCGACCTCACCCGCCGGTTCCCGTACGACGAGGTGAAAGACTGGGGGGCGGCGCGCTGGGCGCAGCCGATCTTCTCGCTCATGTCCGACGGCGTTAGCGACGTCGTGCACTACCAGTTGAACCAGCTCTTGCCGCCGGGGCCGCACGGAGTGCGGCGCTACTACCGCTTCCAGGCGCCGCTCGACGCCGGCAACGACGACATGGACGACGCGAGCGATACCAATATCCGGATGCTCAAGCTGCTCGCCGAGGACATGTTGCAACAGAACCGCACGACGCTGCGCACGCTATGCGAGCACTTGGCCCAATACGCGGCCGAGGCGCGACCTGAACGCGTAGTCGCCGCCGCGCCGGTTTAACCCTTTACAACGCCGCCCGACCTGCCCCAATATCCCATTGGGGAACGGCTCGGGGGGATCAATCGCGCCATTCGAGCGAACAGGGTGCTGTCCGGCAACGCGGACGAGCGGAGCCGCCCGGGCCTTGTGGCCCGCGGGCGCCTCCAAGGCGCCGATACGTGGAATGGCCGACGCTTGAGCCGCAATGCGACAATGAGGGGAGAGTGACGTCATGGCGCAGCAAACACCGGAAAGCGGCATCAAGTACGAACAGGTTGGCGCCGAGTATTTCCAACGGCGTGCGCTGAAAAAGCACGCGCGGGCGTGGTCGCTCTGGGCACTGGGCGTCGGCGCCGTCATCTCCGGCGATTTCTTCGGCTGGAATTACGGGCTCGCCACCGGCGGGTTCGGCGGCCTGTTCATCGCCACCCTCATCATCACGGTGATGTATATCGGCCTGTGCTATTGCCTGGCCGAGATGTCGCCGGCCCTGCCGCACACCGGCGGCGCCTATTCCTTCGCCCGCACGGCGATGGGACCGTGGGGCGGCTTCCTCACCGGGCTCGGCGAGAACATGGAATACGTCATCACGCCGGGCGTGATCATCGTCTCGGTGGGCGCCTACCTGCAAACCGTCTTCGGTACGCCGCCGGAATTCACCTGGGTGTGGTGGGTCATCGTCTATGTGATGTTCGTCGGCCTCAACATCTGGGGCGTCGAGTTGTCGTTCAGGTTCACCGTGGTCATCACGTTCCTGGCGATGGCCATCCTGGTGTTCTTCTTCCTGGCGGCGCTGTCGGCGTTCGACTACAGCACCTACGCGCTCAACATCCTCGACATGTCGGCGGGCGGCGCGGCCGCGCTGAGCGCCGGCGACACCGTCACGCTCGCCAACGGCGGCATCGTGACGCTGACGGCCGGCGGACAAGTGATGCTGCCGCCCGAGGCATCGGCCGTACTGGCGGCGGGCGGCACGCTCGAGGTGCCCGCCGGCGGGACCGTGGAGATCGCGGCGGGCGCCGCCTTCACGCTGGTAGGCGGCGGCGAGGTCCAGTTGCCGGAAGGCGCCTTGGTCAAATTGGCCGCCGGCGGCGGACCGTTCAACCCGTTCGGCGTGACGGGCATACTCGCCTCTCTGCCATTCGCCATCTGGTTCCTGCTGGCGATCGAGCAGTTGCCGCTCGCGGCCGAGGAAAGCCACGAGCCGCAGAAGGACATGCCCAAGGGTATCCTGTGGGGCCTGCTCACCCTCATCATCCTCGGCTTCCTGACCCTGCTGTTCAACACCAGCGTGCCGCCGGGGGCGCGGGATTTGGGCAGTTCGGCCCAACCGCTGCTCGACGGCCTCATCGGCATCTTCGGGGACGGGATCGGGACGAAGATTCTGGCCCTGCTGGCGGTGGCGGGCCTGATCGCCAGTTTCCACACCATCATCTACGCTTATGGCCGCAATATCTTCTCGCTGAGCCGGGCGGGCTACTTCCCGCGCTGGCTGTCGCTCACGCACGGCGTGCGCAAGACGCCCCACGTGGCCCTCATCGTGGGCGGGGTGGTCGGGCTCGTCCTGGCGTTGTTCATGAACTACTACTTCGGCCTCACGTCCACCGCGGGCGCGGCGCTGCTCAACCTCGCGGTGTTCGGAGCGGTGATTTCCTATGCCATGCAGGGACTGTCGTTCGTTATCCTGCGCCGCGACTTCCCGAACATCGACCGGCCGTACCGGAGCCCGCTCGGCAATTTGGGCGCTTGGGCCTGCACGATTATCGCCGTCCTGACCCTGATCGCCATGTTCCTCAACGAGGCGTACCGTCCGGGACTTTATGGGGCGCTCGTCTGGTACGCGCTAGGCGTGATCTACTTCGCCCTCATCGGCCGGCACAAACTAGTCTTGTCGCCGGAAGAAGACTTCGCGATGAAGCATCGCCGCAAGGCCTGAGGGCGCCGGCGGCGAGCCACGGTTCGTTGCGACGGCCCTCGGGCGCTGCCCGAGGGCCGGTTCGCATTTGGCGGGGTAGCACCGCCCTAAGACCGCCGGCAAGGAGCCCACCCAGCATGCGCGGACGGCTTGGCATCGACGAGTTGAAGCGCCTGATCGCGGGCGGCGAGATCGACACCGTGCTCGTCGTTATGGTCGACATGCAGGGGCGCCTCATCGGCAAACGCGTCACCGGCCACTTCTTCCTGGAAAGCGCCATGAGGGAGTCGCACGGCTGCAACTACCTGCTGGCCGTCGACACGGACATGGAGCCGGTGCCGGGCTACAAGGCCGCCTCCTGGGATCTCGGCTACGGCGACTTCGTCATGAAGGCCGATCTCGGCACGTTGCGGCGAATTCCGTGGCTGGAGGCGACTGCGTTGGTGTTGTGCGACGTGGTCGACCACCACGGCCACGACGTGCCGCACAGCCCCCGCGCCATCTTGAGGCGCCAGATCGCGCGGGCCAAGGCGAAGGGCTTCGTGGCGAAGATGGGCGCCGAGCTCGAATTCTTTGCCTTCGACGAGACCTACGAATCGGCCCGCGCCAAGGACTACAAGGGTTTGAAGCACGCCGGCTGGTACATCCAGGACTACCACATCCTGCAGACGACCAAGGAGGAGGCGCTGATCCGCGCCATCCGGAACGGCATGGACGCGGCCGCGGTTCCGGTCGAGGTGTCCAAGGGCGAATGGGGCCCGGGCCAGGAAGAGATCAACTTGAAATACGCCGAGGCGCTCGAGATGGCGGACCGCACCGCCATCTACAAGAACGGCGCCAAGGAAATCGCTTATCTGCAGGGCAAGGCCGTGACTTTCATGGCCAAATACGATTACGCGCTGGCCGGCAGCAGCTTCCATCTGCACTCCTCGCTGTGGGACGCCAAGACCGACAAGCCGCTGTTCCCCGACGCCAAGGGGCCGGACGGCATGTCGAAGCTGATGCGCCATTACCTCGCGGGCCAACTCGCGCTCGCCCGCGAGGTGGCGTATTTCTACGCCCCCAACGTCAACTCCTATAAGCGCTACCAGGCCGGCACGTTCGCGCCCACCAAGGCGGTGTGGGCGGTGGACAACCGCACCGCCGGGTTCCGCCTCGTGGGCGAGGGGCCGGGCTTGCGCGTCGAGTGCCGGATTCCGGGCGCCGACGCCAACCCCTACCTCGCCTTCGCCGCCACCATCGCCGCCGGCCTGCACGGCATCGAGGCGAAGCTCGAGCTGGAGCCCAAGTTCGTCGGCAACGCCTACGCCGCCAAACGCATCCGCGAGGTGCCCAAGACCCTGCGCGAGGCGATCGAGTTGGTCGACAATTCGAAGGTCCTACGCGCCGCCTTGGGCGACGAGGTGATCGACCATTACGTCCATGCCGGGCGCTGGGAGCAGTTCGAGTACGATCGCCGGGTGACCGACTGGGAGCGCCAGCGCGGCTTCGAGCGCGGCTGACGCGGATGCAACTCACCGGCTTCGCCGGCAAGACCGCCATCGTCACCGGCGCCGCCGGCGGCATGGGACTTGCCATCGCCCAGGCGCTCGCCGCCGAGGGCGCCATTGTCGTCATGGTCGATGTCAAGGCGTCGCCGGCGGAGCTGCCGCCGGGGGCGATGTTCCTGCGGGGCGACGTGGCCGACGACGCATTCGTCGCCGGCGCGACGCGCACGGCGGTCGAGCGGACCGGGCGCGTAGATTATCTGGTGAACGCCGCCGGCGTCCTCTGGTTCGGGCGCGACAAGTCGCTGGCCGAGATCGACCTCGATGTCTGGCACCGCGTCCTCGATATCAATCTCAAGTCGATGATGCTCACGGCGCGCCACGCGGTGCCGCACATGAAGCGCGCCGGCGGCGCCATGGTGCATTTCTCGTCGATCCAGTGCTTGCGCGGCGACGACCACCCGCAGGACGCCTACCAGGCCTCGAAGGCGGCGATGGTGGCGCTCTCCAAGTCGATCGCCATCCAATTCGCGGGCGCCGGCATCCGCTCGAACGTGATCCTGCCCGGGCCGACCGAATCGCCCATGCAGGCGCGCTGGGCGGGCGATCCGGCGTTGAAGCGCGCGACCGCGCAACACGTGCCGCTGGGGCGCGTCGGCACGCCGCGGGACATGGCGGGCGCCTGCCTGTTCCTGCTCTCGGACCAGGCGTCCTTCATCACCGGAACCGAGCTCATCGTCGACGGCGGTTTGATGGCGAAGCCGTGAGACGCTCGCTCCAGTCCCGGACGATCAAGCCGGCGCAGGCGGCGACGGCGGCCGGCCGCGGCATCGACCGCATGGCCGCTGCCAATGCGTCGGTTGTCTCGCCGCGCCGGCGCGACTACGATCTGGCCGCCCTTGTCGCCCGCATTACGCCGAAGAATCGCCACGCGGCCGTGGATTGGGGGCGACCGGTCGGGCACGAGGTTTGGTAGCAGGCATAATACGAAGGGCCGATGACGGCGACCCCTTGCCTCGTGCTTCGAGACGCCGGCTTC
>CAYPKW010000094.1:0-9099 GCA_964411425.1 uncultured Rhodospirillaceae bacterium | reverse complement strand
TTTCTACCCCTCTCGCTGGACGCATCGCCAAGCGAGGCCATCGGTTGACGCTCGGCCGCGCCCAGGGCAGAAAGCCGGTTCAACTGGCACCGGCAATACCCCATGCGCGCCGCCGAGACCCTTTCCGCCGACAGCATCGCCGAGCACGGCCTTTCGCCCGAGGAGTACGCCCGCATCCTCGCCATCCTCGGCCGTGAGCCGAACCTCACCGAGCTCGGCATCTTCTCGGTCATGTGGAGCGAGCATTGCTCCTACAAGTCGTCCAAACGCTGGCTTAGGCGCCTGCCCACCGCCGGCCCGCGCGTGATCCAGGGCCCGGGCGAGAACGCGGGCGTCGTCGACATCGGCGACGGCCAGGCGGTCGTGTTCAAGATGGAAAGCCACAACCACCCGTCCTTCATCGAGCCTTACCAGGGCGCCGCCACCGGCGTCGGCGGCATCATGCGCGACGTGTTCACCATGGGCGCGCGCCCGATCGCCAACCTGAACGCGCTCCGCTTCGGCAGCCCGGACCACCCGAAGACGCGGCACCTCGTCGCCGGCGTCGTCGCCGGCATCGGCGACTACGGCAACTGCGTCGGGATTCCGACGGTGGGCGGCGAGGTCAACTTCCACCCCTCGTACAACGGCAACATCCTGGTTAACGCCATGACCGTGGGCCTGGCGCGCGCCGACCGCATCTTCCGCTCCAAGGCGGCCGGCGCCGGCAACCCGGTCGTCTACGTCGGCGCCAAGACCGGGCGCGATGGCATCCACGGCGCCACCATGGCCTCGGCCGAGTTCGGCGCCACCACGGAGGAGAAGCGCCCCACCGTGCAAGTGGGCGACCCGTTCACCGAGAAGCTGCTGCTCGAAGCCTGTCTCGAATTGATGGCCGAGGATGCCATCGTCGCCATCCAGGACATGGGTGCCGCCGGCCTCACCTCCTCCTCGGTCGAGATGAGCGCCAAGGGCGGGCTGGGGCTGGAGCTCGACCTCGACCGCGTGCCGGTGCGCGAGACCGGCATGACGCCCTACGAGATCATGCTGTCGGAGAGCCAGGAGCGCATGCTGCTGGTCTTGAAACCCGAGGCGAGGGCCCGCGCGCGCGCCATCTTCGAGAAATGGGAGCTCGACTTCGCCGAGATCGGCCGGCTCACCGACAGCGGCCGACTCGTCTTGCGCAAGGACGGCGCCGTCGCCGCCGACATTCCGGTCCGGCCGCTGGTCGACGAAGCGCCCGTGTACGAGCGCCCCTACGTGGCGACCCCGCCGCGGCCCGAGCCCGCCTCGATCCCGGCGGCCGATCCGATCGACGCTTTGCTGCGCCTCGTCGGCTCTCCCGACCTCGCCAGCCGGCGCTGGATCTGGGAGCAGTACGACTACCTGATCATGGGCCGCACGATCGAGCGCCCGGGCGGCGACGCGGCGGTCGTGCGCGTGCCCGGCACCGACAAGGCGCTCGCGCTCGCCACCGACTGCACGCCGCGCTACTGCCTGGCCGACCCCAGGTCCGGCGGCGCCCAGGCGGTGGCCGAGAACTGGCGCAACCTCACCGCCGTTGGCGCCAGGCCGCTCGCCCTCACCGACAACATGAATTTCGGCAACCCGGAGCGCCCGGAGATCATGGGCCAGTTCGCCGGCTGCATCGAGGGCATCCGGGACGCCTGTCTCGCGCTCGACTACCCGGTCGTCTCGGGCAACGTCTCGTTCTACAACGAGACCGACGGCAAGGCGGTCCTGCCGACCCCGGCGATCGGCGGCGTCGGGCTCATCGCCGACTTCCGCCGCACCGCCAGCGTCGCGTTCAGGGCGGCGGGCCACGCGATCCTCGTCGTCGGCCGCACCGAGGGCCATCTCGGCTGCTCGCTTTACCTACGCGAGATCGGCGGCCGCGAGGACGGCCCGCCGCCGCCGGTCGACCTCGCCGCCGAGCGGTTGAACGGCGACTTCGTGCGCGGGCTGATCGAGGCCGGGCGCGCGAGCGCCTGCCATGACGTTTCGGACGGCGGCCTCCTGGTGGCGGTGGCCGAGATGGCGATGGCCGGCAACATGGGCGCCAGCCTCGAGCTTCCCGACGGCGCGCTCCCCCATGCCTGGCTGTTCGGCGAGGACCAGGCGCGCTACGTCGTCGCGGTCGAAGGGGACGCCGGCCCCATCCTGGACGAGGCGGCGCTGGCCGGCGTGCCGATCGCCCGGATCGGCGTCACCGGCGGTCCTTCATTGACTCTGGCGCGCGGTGGGACCATATCGGTGGACGAGTTGAAGCGCGCGCACGAAGCCTGGCTGCCCCGATACATGGCGGCGTCTGGCGCGTGAGCAGAGGACCGGCCCCATGGCCATGGACGCGGCGGACATCGAGCGGATGATCAAGGAGGCGATTCCCGGCGCCAGCGTCACCATCGAGGACCTGCGCGGCGACGGCGACCACTACGCCGCCTACGTGACATCCGCCGCCTTCGCCGGCAAGAGCCGCATCCAGCAGCACCAGATGGTCTACCAGGCGCTGCGCGGCAAGATGGGCGACCAGTTGCACGCGCTCGCCTTGCAAACCGCGTTGCCGAAAGACGTTCAGTAACCCCGACCGCGGCAATCTTCCGGAGGACCACTTCCAATGGGTAGCAATCCCGTATTCGAGCGCATTCAGCAGGACATCGGCGGCAACGACGTCGTGCTCTACATGAAGGGTACGCCGGTGTTCCCGCAATGCGGCTTCTCGGCCGCCGTGGTCCAGGCGCTGACCGAGCTCGGCGTCAAGTTCAAGGGCATCGACGTGCTGACCGACCCATCCTTGCGCCAGGGCGTCAAGGACTTCAGCCAATGGCCGACCGTGCCGCAGCTCTACGTGAAGGGCGAGTTCGTGGGGGGGTGCGATATCGTGCGCGAGATGCACGCCTCGGGCGAGCTCAAGGAGATGTTCGCCAAGCGCGGCGTCGCCATCGGCGCGGCGTGAGGCGCGGCCGGCCGCGATCTAATCCCAGGCGTAGGCCGCCATGCTGAGGCTGCCATGGGCGAAGCTGCGATGAAGCGCGCGGCCGGGCCGCCCGCCGCCCGCCCCCAATGCTACGAACAGCGGCATGAAGTGCTCGTCGCTGGGGTGCGCGAGTACGCCGTCCTCGCGGGTTTCGCGATACGAGACCAGCGCCGCTTCATCGCCCGCCGCGATCCGCTCGGCGAGCCAGTCGTCGAACGACGACGCCCAAGCGGCCGGCCGGCGCCGATCGACTCTGAATTGACCCAGATTATGCACCGCGCCGCCGCTCGCCAGTATTAGCACTTGCTCGCCACGCAGCGGCGCCAGCGCGTGGCCCAGCGCCAGGTGCGCGGCCGCACCCTTCCCCGCCACGATCGAAAGCTGCGTCACCGGCACGTCGGCGCCGGGATAGATCAGCATCAGCGGGTTCCACGCGCCGTGGTCGAGGCCGCGCTCCGGATCGACCGCGCAATCCAGCCCCGCGTCCTTGAGCAGCGCCGCTACGCGGCGCGCAAGCTCGGGCGCTCCCGGCGCCGGATAGACGAGACGGTAGAGCTCGTCCGGAAACCCGTAGAAATCGTGGATGGTCTCCGGTTGCGCCGCCGCGCTCACGGCAGGCGGCTTCGATTGCCAATGGGCCGAGACACACAGGATGGCCTTGGGCCGCGCGAGCGCCTTGCCCAGACCCGCCATGAATTGGCGCGCCGGGATGTCCTCCAAGGGCAGGGTCGGCGCCCCATGCGAAACGAAAACCGACGGGATCGGCGACCCGGTCATGCCTTGGTTGCGCGGCGGCTCAGAGCGAGTAGTACTCGACGACGAGATGCGGCTCCATCTGCACCGGATAGGGAACGTCGGCCATGGCCGGCTGGCGCACAAAGGTCGCCTTCATGGTCTTGTAGTCCACCTCGATGTAGTCCGGCACGTCGCGATCGGTCGCGGCGGTCGCCTCGAGCACGACGGCGAGCTCGCTCGCCTTCTTCTTCACCTCGATCACGTCGCCATCCTTGAGTAGGTAGGACGGGATATTGACCCGCTTGCCGTTGACCCGCGCATGGCCGTGGTTGACGAACTGGCGGGCGGCGAAGACGGTCGGCACGAACTTGGCGCGGTATACCACGATGTCGAGGCGGCGTTCCAATAGGCCCACCAGGTTCTCGCCGGTGTCGCCGCGCCGGCGCGCGGCCTCTTGGTATATGCGGCGGAACTGCCGCTCGCCGATGTTGCCGTAGTAGCCCTTCAGGCGCTGCTTGGCCCTGAGCTGCGTGCCGTAATTCGACGGCTTGCGGCGGCGCTGGCCGTGCTGACCGGGAGGGTAATCGCGCTTGTTGATCGGGCTCTTCGACCGCCCCCACAGGTTGACGCCGAGCCGGCGGTCGATCTTGTACTTCGATTCCTGTCGCTTGGACATGGAGTTTTCCTGTTTGTCGTCAACATGTTGTCCCGATAGTTGCGCACCGGACCTTGGCCGCACGGGGTCCCGCCGAAGGGCGGCGGACCCGCATTCTCGGGAATGAGGCCGCGGTTTCTAGCGTCCCCCGTCGGGCGCTGTCAAATCGTTTCAAGGGGGGCGGCCTGCTCAATTTCCCGTTGACAGCCGCCCGACAATGTGTTTAACGTATATGTTAATTAACAGTCTGGTTAAATTATGCTAACCAACCGACTCGACGCGGCATTCGCCGCCCTGGCCGACCCGACGCGGCGGGCGATCGTCCGGCGTCTGGCGCGGGGCGAAAGCTCGGTCGGCGAACTGGCGGCGCCTTTCCGCATGTCACTGCCCGCCGTCTCCCGGCATCTCGGGGTGCTGGAGCGGGCGCGCCTGATCGCCCGCAGGAAAGAGGCACAGCGGCGGCTGTGCCGCCTCGAGCCGGGTGCCTTGAAGGAGGTCGCCGATTGGATCGAGCAGTACCGGCGCTTCTGGGACGAGCGATTCGACTCGCTCGCCGACTATCTCGAAACCCTGACGAAGGAGGCAGGCAAACATGGTGGCAAGAAGACGAGCGGCAGGCCGCGGCAGGGCCGTTAGGCCGGACCGCGTGCTGCGGATGCGCCGATGGTTCAGGGCGCCGCCGGAGACGGTGTTCCGCGCCTTCATCGACAGGAAGCGGCTGGTCCAGTGGTGGGGTCCTGAGAAATACACGGTGCCGGAATGCCGCATGACCGTGCGCCCCGGCGGGGCTTGGCGCACCTGCATGCGCTCGCCCGAGGGAACCGACCATTGCGTCAGCGGCGTCTATCGCGAAATCGTGCCGCCGGAACGGCTCGCCTTCACCTGGGCGTGGGAAGCCGACGGCAAGCGCGGCCACGAAACGCTGGTCACCATAGTGTTGCGCGCCAGGAACGGCGGCACTCAGTTGGCACTCACCCAGCAGCCATTCGAATCGAAGGGCGCGCGCGAGGCGCACCGCTGGGGCTGGGGCAGCGCGTTCCGCTGCCTCGCCCAGACGCTTTAGACCCAACTTCAAAAGGGATCGACCAACATGACAACCTCATATACCGGCGGCTGCGCTTGCGGCGCCATTCGATACGACATCGCGGCCGAGCCAATGTTCGCGGGCCATTGTCAGTGCCGCGACTGCCAGCGGGCGACCGGCGCCGGCCACTCCAGCATGATGGGGTTCCCCGCCCCCGCGATGAAGCTGACCGGCGCGCCGAAGTACCGCGACGCGAAAGCCGACAGCGGTAACGTCAAGAGCTTGGGCTCCTGCCCGGCCTGCGGCTCGCCCGTCCTCGGCAAGACCTCGGGCATGCCCGGCATGGTGACTGTCGCCGCCGGCAGTCTCGACGATCCCGGCAGGTTCAAGCCGCAGATGGTCGTCTACGCCTCGCGCGGCCACGCCTGGGACCACGTGGACCCGGCGCTGCCACGCTTCCCCGGCATGCCGCCGATGCAGCGCTAGAGAGGACCCGGATCATGATAGAGGTCTACTGGATCAGCGGCAGCCCGTACTCCTGGCGGGCTCTGCTCGCCCTCGAGTCGAAGCGCGCGCCGTACGTTTCGCGGCTGCTCGACTTCTCCAAGGGCGAAACCAAGACGCCCGAATTTCTCGCGCTCAGCCCGCGCGGCAAGGTGCCGGCGCTCAAGGACGGCGACGTCGTGCAGACGGAATCGCTCGCCATCCTCGCCTATCTCGACCGCAAGATCCCCGAACCGCCCCTGTTCGGTCGAACGGCCGAGGAGGCGGGGCGTATCTGGCAGGCCGTTTCGGAGTCGGTCTACTACTTGGAGCCGGCGGGGCGCCGGATCGCCACGCGCATCTTCTTCGGCGACGCGACCGAGGACGCGAGTGCGATTCGTGGCGCGGTCGGAGAGGTGCAAGCCGAACTGCGCACCATGGAGGTTGCGCTCGCCCGGCGAAGCTGGCTCGCGGGCGATGACTTGAGCGCAGCGGACATCGCCGTCTACCCGTTCGTCGAACTGCTGTTGCGCGCCGCCGGAAAGGAGGCCGCCGAACCGCTCGACCTCCGGCTCCTCCCCTTCGCCACGACCTATCCGGCGATCGCCGCCTGGCGGGAACGCGTCAGGGCTCTTCCAGGCTACGAGCGGACCTATCCGCCGCATTGGCGGTCCGCCCCACCCGCCGATCGCGACCGCCGCCAGTCGGCGGCGCAGTAGACGGGCGTGGAGGGACCGATCCCCCAGCCTGGCGCGCGGCGGCGGGCCGGCGCCGTCAGCCCCGCTTCGCCCGCCGCTCTCTCAGGTTCGCCAGTTCCTTGACGATGCCGTGCAGGGTCTGGATCTCCTGCGCCGTCAGATCGGCGCGCTGGAAGATGTTGCGGACGTTGCGCACCATGCTCGGCCGCTTGTCGCGATTGCGCAGGAAGCCGCAGGCGTCGAGCTCGCGCTCCAGGTGATCGAAGAAGTTGAGGAGTTCCGCCTTGCCGGCGGGCGGCGTTCGATTAGTGACGAGACGGCGCGCCGGCGTCTCGTCACCCGCGGTGAACCACTCGTAGGCCACCAGCAGCACCGCGTGCGCGAGATTGAGCGAGGCGAAGGAGGGATTGAGCGGCACTGAGAGCGTCGTGTCGGCGAGCGCTAAGTCGTCGTTGGTAAGGCCGGCGCGCTCGGGGCCGAACAGCACGCCGACGCCGGCCCCGTCGGCGATGCGCTGGCGCATCTCGGCCGCCGCCTGTCGCGCCGTCACCACCGGCTTGATCATCTGGCGGTCGCGCCCGGTGGCGGCATAGACGTAGGCGAGGTCGGCGATGGCACCGGCCGTGCCGTCGAACACGCGCGCCGCCTCGATCACTTCATCGGCGCCGGAGGCCGCCGCCGCCGCCTTCGCGTTTGGCCAGCCGTCGCGCGGGCGCACCAGCCGCAAGTCGCCGAGGCCGCAGTTCAGCATTGCCCGCGCCGCGGCGCCGATGTTCTCGCCAAGCTGCGGCTCGACGAGCACGATTGCCGGCCCGCCGAGCAGCAGCGGCGCGCGCCTTCGGTCGGTGCCGGCCATTAGACCGTCATAGGGTCTAACCCCGGGGCGACGCGGCGGCCCCGTCCCGGAACAGCTTCCAGACGATGCTGTCGTTGAGCGCGTTGTAGGAGGCGTCGATGACGTTGGCGGAGACGCCGACCGTGCTCCAGCGCTCGCCCTTGGCGTCGGCGCTCTCGATCATCACGCGGGTGACCGCTCCGGTGCCGGCGCCCGGCGTCAGGATGCGGACCTTGTAGTCCACGAGCCGCATGTCGGCGAGCTGCGGGTAGACCGGCAGCAACGCCTTGCGCAGCGCCTGATCCAGCGCGTTCACCGGACCGTTGCCGGTGGCCACTGTCATCGCCGCCGCGCCGCCGATGTCGACCGTGATGGTGGCCTCGGATTCGGTCACCAGCTCGCCGCGCGCGTTCCAGCGCCGGTCGTCCATGACCCGGAAGCGGTTGAGGCGAAAATACTCGGGCACCCGCCCCAGGGCCCGCCGGGCGAGCAGTTCGAAGCTGGCTTCGGCGCCATCGTAGGCGTAGCCGTCGTACTCGCGCGCCTTCACCGTTTCCACCAGATCGACGATGCGCGGATCGTCCGGATCGACCTCGAGGCCGATGTCGCGGAAGCGGGCGAAGATGTTGGCGCGACCCGATTGATCGGAGACGACGACGTGCCGCCGGTTGCCGACCGCCGCCGGATCGACATGCTCGTAGGTGCGCGGGTCCTTCTCCACCCCGGAGACGTGCAGCCCGCCCTTGTGCGCGAAGGCCGCGTCGCCGACGTAGGGCGCGTTGCGCACCGGTGCCCGGTTGAGCCGCTCGTCGAGCAGGCGCGAGATCTGCGTCAGGCGCGCCAGGTTCTCGGTCGTCACGCCGATCTTGAAATCGGTCTTCAGCATGAGCGTCGGGATGAGCGACACCAGGTTCGCGTTGCCGCAGCGCTCGCCCAATCCGTTCAGCGTGCCCTGCACCTGGCGGGCGCCGGCGCGCAGCGCCGCGAGGCTGTTGGCCACCGCGTTGTCGGTGTCGTTGTGGCAGTGGATGGCGACGCGGTGGCCCGGAACGCGCTCAACCACCGCGGCCACGATGCGTTCGACGTCGTGCGGCAGCGTGCCGCCGTTGGTGTCGCACAGCACCACCCAGCGCGCCCCCGCCTCGGCCGCGAGCCGCACGCAGTCGAGGGCGTAGCCCGGGTTCGCCTTGTAGCCGTCGAAGAAGTGTTCGGCGTCGAACAGCACCTCGCCGACGCGCCCGGCGGCGAGCGCGACGCTGTCGGCGATCATGTCGAGGTTCTCCTTGCGCTCGATGCCGAGCGCCACGTCCACCTGGAAATCCCAGCTCTTGCCGACCACGCACACCGCCGGCGCCCGGCTGCCGATGAGCGCCGCCAGGCCGGGATCGTTCGCCGCGCTGCGGCCCGGCCGGCGGGTCATGCCGAAGGCGGTGAGTTTGGCGCCCTTGAAGCGCGGTGGATCAGCGAAGAAGGCGTCGTCGGTGGGGTTGGCGCCGGGCCAGCCGCCCTCGATGTAGTCGATGCCGAGCCGGTCGAGCGCCCGCGAGACCGCCAACTTGTCGGCGACGCTGAAATCGACGCCCTGGGTCTGGGCGCCGTCGCGCAGCGTGCTGTCGAACAGATAGACGCGTCGGTCGTCCATCGAGATCCATCGGGCAAGGCCAGCCGCCGCTTTCTGCACCCGCGCGGCGACGCAGTCAACCGACCGAGACTAGC
>CAYPKW010000093.1:0-9223 GCA_964411425.1 uncultured Rhodospirillaceae bacterium | reverse complement strand
GCACCACCGCGGCCTTGCGCCGCTCGCCTAGGATCTCGACCTCGACCGGCGATCCGACGGCGTCGTGAGGCGGCGTCAAGTAGGCGAGCGCCAGGCTCTTCTGCACCGCATGGCCGTAGCCGCCGGACGAGACGATGCCGACGCGGCCGTCGCCGGCGTAAACGGGCGAGTTCGGCAAGGCGTCGGCGTCGCCCGCCTCCACGGTCAGGAGACGGCAGCGCCATTTGAGGCCGGCGCGCCGCTCGGCTTCCAGCGCGCCGCGGCCGACGAAGTCGCGGCCATCGAACTTCACCAGCCGCTCCAGCCCCGCCTCGAGCGGGCTCACTTCCACCGTAAGCTCGGACCCCCAGGCGCGGTAGCCCTTCTCCAATCGCAGCGAGTCCATGGCGCGCGTGCCGAAGTTGGCGATGCCGAACTCGGCCCCGGCGGCCATGAGCGCTTCGTAGAGCGCGACTTGATCCTCGAACCGGTGGTGCAGCTCCCAGCCGAGCTCGCCGACGTAGTTGACGCGCAGCGCCCGCACCGGCACGCCCGCCGCCTCGATCTCGCGCCCGCTCAGCCACGGGAACGCGGCGTTGGAGAGTTGGGCGCGGGTGAGTCTCGCCAACACCTCGCGGGCGCGCGGGCCGGCGAGCACGAGGACGCCGTACTGCATGGTCACGTCGGCGAGCGCCACGCCGCCGTCCGGCGGCAGGTGGCCCCGCAGCCAGTCGCGGTCGTGCAGCTCGGCCACCGCGGCGGAAACCAGGTAGAACCGGTCCTCGGCCAGCCGCAGGATCGTGGCCTCGCACTCGACGCGACCCTTGGGCGTCAGCATTTGCGAGAGCGCGATCCCGCCCACCTTGCGCGGCGGGCGGTTGGCGCACAGGCGGTCGAGATAAGCGGCGGCGCCCGCGCCCGAGACCTCGAACTTGGCGAAGCCGGAGAGGTCGAGGACGCCGACGCGCTGGCGCACGGCGCGGGCCTCGGCGCCCACCGGCTGGAACCAGTTGGCGCGACGGAAGCTCAAGACGTCCTTCGCCTCGACGCCCTTGGGCGCGAACCAGGCGGCGCGTTCCCAGCCGAAGCGCGATTCGAAGACGGCGCCCGCCGATTTCAGGCGCTGGTAGATCGGCGTCGTCTTCGCCGGCCGGCCGGCCGGGCGTTCCTCGCGCGGGTAGAAGATGTGATACATCTTGGCGTAGCACTCGACCGCCCGCGCCACGGTGTAGTCGAGGGTGGCGTAAGCCCCGAACCGGCGCGGGTCGAACTCGAACATCTCCATCGGCGGCTCGCCCTCGACGATCCACTCGGCGAGTGCCTTGCCCGCGCCCCCGCCCTGGCCGATGCCGACCGAGAACCCGCACATCAGCCAAAGGTTCCGTAATCCCGGCGCCGGCCCGATCAGCGGCCCGTCGTCGGGCGTGTGCGGGATGGGGCCGTTGACGACGCGCTTGATGCCGACGGTCTTCAGCACCGGCACCCGCGCCATCGCCTTCTCGATGTAGGGTTCGAGGCGGTCGAGGTCGGGCGGCAATAGCTCGGCCCCGAAACCCGGCGGCACGCCGTCCACGGCCCACGGCCTGCCGCCGTGCTCGTAGGGGCCGAACAGCATGCCGTGCCCTTCCTGGCGCAGGTAGAACGAGGCGTAGGGGTCGCGCAGGAGCGGAAACTCGCGCCCCAAGGCCGCTACCTCGGGGATCGTGTCGGTCACCAGGTACTGATGCTCCATGGCGACGATCGGGAGGTCGAGGCCGGCGAGCCGGCCCACCTCGCGCGCCCAGGTGCCGGCGGCGTTGACCGCGATCTCGGCCACGATGTCGCCCCGGTCGGTCGCGACGAGCCAGCTTCCGTCGGGGCGCCGGGTGAGGCCGACGACCTTGGTCTTGCGGTAGACCTCCGCCCCGCCGTCGCGCGCGCCCTTGGCCAGCGCCTGGGTCGTGCCGGCGGGATCGGTGTAGCCGTCCTCGGGCGTGTAGGCGGCGCAGACGACGCCTTCGAGGTCGATGAACGGGAAGTGCCTCTTGATCTCGTTCGGCCCCAGTATGTCGAGCGAGAGGCCGATGTTCCGGGCCTGCGCCGCCACCTGGCGGAACTGGTCGACGCGGTCGCGGTCGAGCGCGATACGGATCGAGCCGCAGCGATGGAAGCCGGTCGGCTGGCCGGTCTCCCGCCCGAGGCGCGCGTAGAGCTCCGTGCTGTCGCGCAGGATGCGGGCGAGGTTCATGCTGGCGTCGAAATGCGGCGTGTTGCCGGCGGCGTGCCAGGTCGAGCCGGAGGTGAGTTCGTCGCGCTCGACCAGCACGACGTCGCGCCAGCCGAGCTTGGTCAGATGATAGAGGAGACTGCAGCCCGCGATGCCGCCGCCGATCACGGCGACGCGGGCGTGCGATTTCATGCGCCCGCCCCCCGGCGCTCCATGACGGGAACGCGGGCCGGGCGCTCGCGCTCCTTGCGCGGGGTTTTGCCGAAGAAGTCGCGGTAGCACTTCGAGAAGTGCGACGGCGACACGAAGCCGCAGGCGAGCGCCACGTCGATCACCGACATGTCGGTCTGCAACAGCAACTGCCGCGCCCGGTCGAGGCGCAGCTCGACGTAATAGCGCGCCGGCGAGCGGTCGAGATACTTGCGGAACAGCCGCTCGAGCTGGCGGCTAGAGAGGCCGGCGGTGCCTGCCAGCTCGGCGCGGCCGAGCGGCTCCTCGAGATTGGTCTCCATTGTCTCGATCACCCGGATCAGCTTCGGGTGGCGCACGCCGAGGCGCGCCCAGAGCGCCATGCGCTGGCGGTCGTGCGCGTCGCGGATGCGCTCGTGGATGAACTGTTCGGCGACGGCCGCCGCCAGCTCGTGGCCGTGTTGGAGCTGGATCATGTTGAGCATCATGTCGAGCGCCGCGGTGCCGCCGGAGCAGGTGAACCGGCCGCGGTCGACCTCGAACAGCTCCGAGGTGACCGCGATGTCCGGAAACTCCTCGGCGAAGCCCGCTAGGTTCTCCCAGTGGATCGTGCATCGGAACCCGTCCAGCAGGCCGGCGCGGGCCAGCGCGTGGCTGCCGGTGCACAAGGCCCCGATGTCCGTGCCCTGGCGGTCGAAGCGGCGCAGCGCCGCGAACACCGCGCGGTCGCGGTACAGATGCCCGTCGATGCCGCTGCATAAAATGATGGTGCCGATGCCCTCGGCGCGATCGATCGCCTGTGCCGGGTGCAGCACGATGCCGTTGCTCGCGACGACCGGGCCGCCGTCGGCCGAGAACAGGTGCCAGGAATAGAGCCCGCGTCCGCTCGCCCGGTTGGCGAGGCGCAACGGCTCGACGGCCGCGGTGAACGCGATCATCGAGAAGTTGGGCACCAGCAGGAAGGCGATGCGCTGGGGCAGTTCCGTGGCGGCGGCGCCGAACATGGGACCGGCTCGTAAGTAGTACGCGGCCACTCTACTCCATGTCGCGGATGGAATACATTGCGCCGTTTGGCGGCGATCCGACGCGGCGCTGCGAACGGCCGGGCTTGAAGGCGTGGCGCGCTGCTGCAATAAAGGCCGCACGATGGGCACGCCGAAGAAATCCCGCTATTCCATCTTCTCGCTGGCGCGCAACGCGCTCAGCCACCATGAGGAATGGCGGGCCGCCTGGCGCAGCCCCGAGCCCAAGCCCTCCTATGACGTGGTGATCGTGGGCGGCGGCGGGCACGGGCTCGCCACCGCCTATTATCTCGCCAAGGAGCACGGGTTGACGAACGTCGCCGTGGTGGAGAAGGGCTGGCTCGGCGGCGGCAACACCGGGCGCAACACCACCGTGGTGCGCTCCAACTACCTGTGGGACGAGAGTGCCGCGCTGTACGAGCATTCGCTGAAGCTGTGGGAGGGCTTGAGCCGGGACCTCAATTTCAACGTGATGTTCAGCCAGCGCGGGTTGCTGAGCTTGGCGCACAACCAGCACGAGATGCGCGAGCTGCATCGGCGGGTGAACGCGATCCGGCTCAACGGGATCGATTCCGAGATTCTCACGGTGGAGCAGATCAAGGCCTTCTGCCCGATTCTCGACTGCCGGCCGAACGCCCGCCATCCGGTGCTGGGAGCCTCGTTGCAGCGGCGCGGCGGCGTGGCGCGCCACGACGCGGTCGCCTGGGGCTTCGCGCGCGCCGCCGACGACCGCGGGGTGGACATCATCCAGGACTGCGAGGTGACGGGCCTCAGGGTGAGCAACGGGCGCATCCAGGGGGTCGAGACCGCGAAGGGCTTCATCGGCGCCGACAAGGTGGGCGTCGTCGTGGCCGGCCACGCCTCCGTTCTGGCCGCCATGGCGGGGCTTCGTTTCCCGATCGAGAGCCATCCCTTGCAGGCGCTGGTCTCCGAGCCGGTGAAACCGGTGCTGCACACCGTCGTCATGTCGAGCGCCGTGCACGTCTATGTGAGCCAGTCCGACAAGGGCGAGCTGGTCATGGGCGCCGGCATCGACGGCTACAATTCCTACGCCCAGCGCGGCAGCCCGCCGGTGGTGGAGAACCTGCTCAACGCGCTGGTCGAACTGTTCCCTTGCTTCAGCCGGCTCAAGGTGCTGCGGACCTGGGCCGGCATCGTCGACATCTGCCCGGACGCGAGCCCGATCCTGGGCCTGACGCCGGTGGACGGCCTATATTTCAACTGCGGCTGGGGCACCGGCGGATTCAAGGCGACGCCCGGCTCGGGCCACGTCTTCGCCCATACGATCGCGCAAGGACGCCCGCACCGGCTCAACGAGGCGTTCGCGCTGGCGCGCTTCAGCCACGGCTACCTGGTCGACGAGCACGGCGCCGCCGGCGTCGCGCATTAGGGACGGCACTGGAAGATGTTCCTCATCCCCTGCCCCTTCTGCGGGCCGCGCGAGGAGAGCGAGTTCACTTGCGGTGGCGAGGGCCACATCGCCCGGCCCCCCGAGCCGGAGAAGCTCTCGGACACCGAGTGGGCGGATTACCTTTTCATGCGCAAGAACCCGAAGGGCGTCCATTACGAGCGCTGGAACCACGCGCGCGGCTGCCGGCGCTGGTTCAACGTCGCGCGCCACACCGTGACGCACGAGATCGTCGCGGTCTACAGGATGGGCGAGCCGCCGCCGGCGGTCGGGTCCTGAACGGATGAGCGGCCAGAGTCACCGGCTGCCGCAAGGCGGGCGCATCGACCGCGCGCGGCCCCTCGCCTTCGCCTTCAACGAGCGCAGCTACCAGGGTTACCTGGGCGACACCCTGGCCTCGGCCCTCATCGCCAACGGCGTGGCGCTGGTTGGGCGCAGCTTCAAGTACCACCGGCCGCGCGGCATCCTTGGCGCGGGCGCGGAGGAGCCGAATGCCCTGGTCCAGCTCGGCGTCGGCGACCGCACCGAACCCAATCTGCGCGCCACCCAGGTAGAGCTGTACGAGGGGCTCACCGCCGCCAGCGTCAACTGCTGGCCGTCGGTCGAGTTCGACCTCGGCGCTGTCAACGGCTTGCTCGCGCGCCTGGTCCCCGCCGGCTTCTATTACAAGACCTTCATGTGGCCGGGGCGCTTTTGGATGGCGTACGAGTATTTCATCCGCCGGGCGGCCGGCCTCGGCAAGTCGCCGCGGGAGCCCGACCCCGACCGCTACGAGAAGATCAACGCGCACTGCGACGTGCTGGTGGCGGGCGCGGGGCCGGCCGGCCTCGCCGCGGCGCTCGCCGCGGGGCGCGGCGGGGCGCGGGTGATCCTCGCCGACGAGCAGGCCGAGCCGGGCGGCGCGCTGTTGGGCGCCCGCGACGAGGTGGACGGGATCGCCGGCCCCGATTGGGTCGCGCGCGCGCTCGAAGAACTCGCCGGGCTGCCGGAGGTGAGGGTGCTGGCGCGCACCACCGTGTTCGGCTACTACGACCACAACTACCTGGCCATGATCGAGCGGTTGAGCGATCACCTGCCGCCGCAGCAGGCGGCGGGGCCGCGCCAGCGGCTATGGCGGGTGCGCGCCAAGCGCGTCGTGCTGGCGACCGGCGCCATCGAGCGGCCCCTGGTGTTCGCCGACAACGACCGGCCGGGCATCATGCTGGCCGCGGCGGCGGCGACCTACGTGAACCGATACGCGGCGGCGCCCGGCCGGCGCGCGGTCGTCTTCACCAACAACGACGGCGCCTATCGCGCGGCGCTCGACCTGCTCGACGCGGGCGTGGGCGTGGCGGCCGTCGTCGATCTCAGGCGCGATCCGCAAGGCCCGCTCGCGGCAGCGCTGCGCCGGCGCGGCGTGGAACTGCTGGCCGGGCACGCCATCGTCGGCACGGCCACGGCGCACGCCGGAGGGCGCCGCGTCGCCTCGGTCGCGGTCATGGCCTGGGACGGTACCGGCGTCGCCGGCGCCAGGCGCGACATCGCCTGCGACCTGGTGTGCGTCTCGGGCGGCTGGAATCCCGCCGTGCATCTGTTCTCGCAATCGCGCGGGCGCTTGCGTTTCGACCAACGCCTCGCCGCCTTCGTGCCCGACCGCTCGACCCAGGCGGAGCGCTCGGCCGGCGCCGCCAACGGCGCGTTCGCGCTCAAGGAGTGCCTGGCGCAGGGCTTCGCCGCCGGCCAGTGGGCGGCGGCCGGGGCGGGTTTCACTGAGGGCGTCGGCGCGGCGCCGAGCGCCGCATCGAGTCAGCCCGAATCGCCGATCGAACCGGTCTGGGCCGTGCCCTCCGACCGGCCGCACGCCAAGCGCTTCGTCGATTACCAGAACGACGTGACCGCCGCCGACGTGGCGCTGTCGGCGCGCGAAGGCTACCGCTCGGTCGAGCACCTGAAGCGCTACACCACCATGGGCATGGGCACCGACCAGGGCAAGACCAGCAACGTGAACGCGCTGGCGATCCTGGCCGGGACCCTGGGCGTCGAGCTGGCCGAAGTCGGCACGACCACCTTCCGGCCGCCCTACACGCCGGTCACCATCGGCGCCTTCGCCGGCGACGACCGGGGCGATCTGCTCGACCCCGTCCGCAGGACGCCGCTGCATTCCTGGCACGAGAGCGTCGGCGCGCCGTTCGAGAACGTCGGCCAGTGGCGGCGCGCCTGGTACTACCCGAAGCCCGGCGAGGGCCTGCACGAGGCGGTGAACCGCGAGGCGAAAGCCGTGCGCGATCGCGTCGGCATCGTCGACGCCTCGACGCTGGGAAAGATCGACATAGAGGGGCCGGACGCGGTCGAACTGCTCAACTGGGTCTACACCAACGCCTGGAACAAGCTGGAAGTGGGCCGCAGCCGCTACGGCCTGATGCTGGGCGAGGACGGCATGGTGATGGACGACGGCGTGACGACGCGGCTCGGCCCGCATCACTACCTGATGACCACCACCACCGGCAACGCGGCGCGCGTGTTCAACTGGCTCGAGAGCTGGCTGCAATGCGAATGGCCGCACCTGCGGGTCTGGTGCACCAGCGTCACCGAGCAGTGGACGACGGTGGCGTTGAACGGGCCGCTCGGGCGCAAGCTGCTCGCGGAGTTGACCCGGGACATCGACCTCGACCCGGCCGCCTTCCCGTTCATGTCGGTGCGCGAGGGCCACGTGGCGGACATACCGGCGCGCGTCTTCCGCATCAGCTTCACCGGCGAGTTGTCGTACGAGGTCAACGTGGCGCCGTCCTATGCCGTGGCCCTGTGGCAGGCGCTGCTGGCGGCCGGCGAGAAATACGCCATCACGCCCTACGGCACCGAGACCATGCACGTGCTGCGCGCCGAGAAGGGCTATGTCATCGTCGGCCAGGAGACCGACGGCACGATCACGCCCCATGATCTCGGCATGGACTGGATCGTGAGCAAGGCGAAGAAGGATTTCCTCGGCAAGCGCTCGCTCGCGCGCGTCGATACCGCGCGCTCCGACCGCAAGCACCTGGTGGGGCTGCTGACCGACAACCCCAGCGAGGTGCTGCCCGAGGGCGGCCAGATCGTGGCTGAGCTCAAGGACCGGCCGCCCATGACCATGCTTGGCCACGTGACCTCGAGCTACTACAGCCCGAACGTGGGGCGCTCGATCGCCTTGGCGCTGGTCAAGAACGGGCGCAACCGCATGGGCGAGACGGTCCATGTGCCGCTCGCCGACCGGGCGATCCCGGCGACGGTGAGCGAACCCAGGTTCTTCGATCCGGAGGGCAAGCGCGTCGATGGTTGAGCCCTACCTGCGCCGCTCGCCCCTCGCCCACCGGGGCCTGCCCGCCCGCGTCGGACCGACGGCGGAGGCGGGCGTGCTCTTGGCCGAGCGGGCGCACCGCTCTCAGGTGAACCTGCGTGGCGAACCTGCGACCGCCTTCCTCGACGCGGTGCGGGCGGCAACGGGCTTGGCGCTGCCGACCGCCCCCAACACAACCACGCCGGCAGGCGATCTCAAGGCGCTGTGGCTCGGGCCGAACGAATGGCTGATCGTGGGGCCGGACGGCCGCCAGAGCGAGCTCGTCGCCCGGCTGCGCCAAGCGCTCGCGGAACAACACGCCGCCGTCGTGGACGTCTCCGAGGCGCGCACCGTGATCCGGCTCGCCGGCCCGCGCGTGCGCGAGCTGATGGCCAAGGCCACGCCGCTCGACCTCCACCCGCGCGCCTTCAAGGCCGGCCAATGCGCCCAGAGCAGCTTCGCCAAGGCCGTCATGATTCTCGACCAAGTGGACGACGCTCCCACGTACGAGGTCTACGTGCAGAACAGCTTCGCCGATTACGTCTGGGTCTGGATCGAACAGGCGGCGGCACACTACGCCATCGCCATCGTGGAGTGAGGCCGGTGCGAAGACTGGCACTGCCATTCGCTCTCGCGGCCGGCCTGCTGGCGGCGGCGGCGGCGACCGGCGAGGAGCGGCAGTTGAGCGGCCCGGAAATCGCGGCGGCGCTTGCCGGCAACACGGTGCACAGCTTCTGGGGTGCCACCGAGTACCGCAGCTACTTCGATCCCGACGGCGGCACGACCTACCTGCCGAAGGGCGGCGAGCCGGACACCGGGCAGTGGCGCGTGACCGACACCCAATATTGCTCGACCTGGCGCTCGGCGGAGAGCTGCTACACGGTGCTGCGGGACGGTGACCGGATCATCTGGCTGGCGCCCGGCAGCGGCAAGCGTTACCCCTCGCGGCTCATCGCCGGCCGGGCGCTCGGGTTTTAGTGGATGCAATCCGACAATTGAGTCCCTGCCCGAAGAAAGTGTCATCGCCGGGCGTGATCCGGCGATCCATGGTGCGCCGGCACGATGGATGCCCGCGTCAAGCGCGGGCATGACAATTGGGGGAGCCAAACGTTGGATTCGATCCACTAGAG
>CAYPKW010000092.1:0-9263 GCA_964411425.1 uncultured Rhodospirillaceae bacterium | reverse complement strand
CCGGCGCCGCCAACCCGCTGGCGGTGGACGTGACCCGCGGCGACTTAGTGGAGAGCCGTCACCGGGCGGCCGTCGCCGTGGTCGACGCGGCGGGCCGGACGGTGGGTGCCTGGGGCGACGTGGCGCGCCCGGTTTACGGCCGCTCCGCCATGAAGCCCTTGCAGGCGCTGCCGCTGATCGAGACCGGCGCCGCCGAGCGTTACGGCCTCGGGCTCGTGGAGCTGGCGCTCGCCGCGGCGTCCCATAACGGCGAGCCGCGCCATGTCGAGCTGGTGAGCGCCTTGCTGGCGCGCATCGGCTGCGGCGCGGGCGATCTCGAATGCGGCGCCCATTGGCCGCTCCACCCGCCGACGGCCGAGGCCCTGATGCGCGCCGGCGGCGAACCCAGCGCCGTCCACAACAACTGCTCGGGCCAGCACGCAGGATTCCTCGCCACCGCCCGACATCTGGGCGAACCCACCAAGGGCTACGTCGATTTCGGGCATCCGATGCAGTTGCGCGTCCGGCGCGTCCTGGAGGAGATGACCGACCTCGATCTCGCCGCGGCGCCGCGCGGCATCGACGGCTGCGGCATACCGGTGATCGGCATACCGCTCTACAACATGGCGCTGGCGATGGCGCGCATGGCCGACCCGTCCCGCCTGACGCGCCGGCGCGCCGAGGCGGCGAGCCGCATCCTCGCCGCCATGACGGCCGAGCCGTTCCTGGTGGGCGGCACCGACGAGTTCGCCAGCGCGCTCATGACGGCGCTCGGCCCCGGCGTCGTCGTCAAGGGCGGCGCCGAGGGCGTTTTCACGGCGGCGCTGGCGGACCGCGGCATCGGCATCGCGCTCAAGGTGGACGACGGCGCGACGCGGGCCGCGCAGGTGGCGCTGGGCCGGGTGCTGAGCAGTCTTGGCGTCTTGTCGGACGAGCAGCAGCGGCGGCTCGCCGGCCTCTTGGCGCCGCCGGTGGTGAACCGCGCCATGGCCGAGGTGGGCCGCGTGCACCCGGCCGCCGACTGCCCGTTCTAGGCGCTCCCCCCGCTTTGCGCGCCGTCCTCTGTTCCGCCTTCGGCCGGCCGGAGGATCTCGCGATCGCCGAGCTGCCGGAGCCGCGGGCGGGCGCGGGCGAGGTGCGCCTCACGGTCACCGCCGCCGGCGTCAACTTCGCCGACCTTCTCATGGTGGCCGGCCAGTATCAGGAAAAACCTCCGCTGCCCTTCACGCCGGGGCTGGAAGTGGCGGGCATCGTCATCGACTGCGGCGCCGGCGCCGACGCTGTCGCCCCCGGCCAGCGCGTGCTCGCCACGCTGGAGCGCGGCGGCTACGCCGAGCAGGCGACGGCCAGGGTCGGCGAGGTGGCGGCGATTCCGGACGACATGGACTTCGCCACCGCCGCCGGTTTCGCCATCGCCTACGGCACCGCCTACGGCGCCTTGCGCTGGCGCGCCGACCTCAGGCCCGGCGAGACGCTGCTGGTGCACGGGGCAGGCGGCGGGGTGGGGCTCGCCGCGGTCGAGGTCGGCCGGGCGCTCGGCGCCACCGTGATCGCCACCGCCGGCGGGGCCGAAAGGCTGGACGCCGCCGCCCGGCACGGCGCGCAGCACGTCATAGACCATCGCACCGAGGACATCCGCGCCCGCGTCAAGGAAATCGCGGGCGGCGCCGACGTGGTGTTCGATCCGGTGGGCGGCGCCGCGTTCGAGGCCTCGCTCAGGGCCGTCAACTGGGGCGCTCGGCTCGTCATCATCGGCTTCGCCAGCGGCAAGGTGCCGCAAATCCCGGCCAACGTCCTGTTGGTCAAGAACATAAGCGCCATCGGGTTCTACTGGGGCTCCTATCGGCGCCGGCGGCCGGACTTGGTGGCGGGCGCGTTCGCCGAGCTGTTCGCCTGGTACCGCGCCGGCCTGCTGCGGCCGCTCGTGTCCGAGCGCCTGCCGCTGGCCCAGGCCGGTGCCGCGCTGCGGCGCCTGGCGGATCGGCGGGCCACCGGCAAGCTGGTCCTAATCCCCGAGATGGGCTGAGGGTCCGCCGGCCGCGCCTGCCGGCATGATGACTCACGCCCGGGTTTCGGCTAATCATGCGACCTCGCCATCGGCGGCGGATGCATCCTCGCTACCGCTGGCAGGTCGAAGGTGACAAGACGGATCGCATGTCGAACGAGACGCAACTGTTCCTGAAGATCTGGCTCACGAACCCATTTCGCGTGGGCACGGTGGCGCCCAGCAGCCCTTGGCTCGCCAGGGCCGTGGCGCGCCAGGTTCCTCTGCCGGCGACCCGGCCCATCCTCGAACTCGGCGGCGGCACCGGCGCGATCACCAAGGCGCTGCTCGAGGTAGGCGTGCCGCCCGATCGCCTCATCGTGGTCGAACGCGAGGCGGCGCTCCGTCAGGCGCTCGCGGCGCGGTTCCCGGAGCTCGACGTGATCCAGGGGGACGCGTCCGACGTGGTCCAACTGCTCGCCCGGCGCGGCATCACCGAAGTGGGCGCGGTGGTGTCGAGCCTGCCCTTGACCTTTCTGCCGCGCCCCCTCAGGCGGCGGATGGTGGAGCCGAGCTTCGCGCTGCTCGGCCCCGACCGACCGTTCATCCAGTTCACCTACAGCCTGTTCTCGCCGCTGCCGCGTCGCGCCTTCGGCGTCACCGGCGGGCCGGTGGTGCAGATCTGGCGCAATTTTCCGCCGGCGAGCGTATGGGTGTACCGCCGGCGCCGCGACTAGTCGCGCCAGAAGGGCTTGGCGATCTCGCGCATGACATCGCCCCGCGACAGCCCGATGTCGGCAAGCATGCGGTCGTCCAACCGCGACAGCACATCGCGGTCCCGGCGGCGCTCCCGCCAGGTCTCGACGGCGTCGAAGGCGCGCACCAGGGCGCGGCTCGCGGACGACCCGAACCCGCGCAGGGCGACCGTCAGCGGCACGCCGGCGGCCGGGCCATGCGCAACGCGATCGGAATAGCTCGACATATCGATTCTCCTCACATTGATCTGTTTCTGTTTCACCAAGTCGCGGATTGATGTTGTATCGTTGATCCGCCGTTCACGTGGGTAATCTGGGTCGCAACCGTCCGCTTGACAAACGATGATTTCTCATATGTTCTGTTAGAAAATCTCACGTGTCATGGCGACCAGACTCCCCCCGCTCAAAGCGGTCCATTATTTCGAGGCGACCGCACGGCACATGAGCCTGACCAAGGCGGCGGCGGAGCTCAGCGTCACGCACAGCGCCGTGAGCCACCAGGTGAAGGCGCTGGAGGACTGGCTCGGCGTCAGGCTGTTCCGCCGGCTCAACCGCAAAGTGGTGCTCACCGATGCTGGGCAGGCGTACGTCCGGCCGGTGCGCGAGGCCTTCGAGCGGCTGGCCGAGGCCTCGCGACAGGTGCGCGCCACGGAGGACACGCTCACCGTCAGCACCATGCCGTCCTTCGCCGCCAAGTGGCTGGTGCCGCACCTGGGTAGCTTCCGCGAGGCTCATCCCGACATCCACGTGCACATCCACGCCAGTCCCAAACTGGTCGACTTCGACCGCGAGGACGTGGACGTGGCGATCCGCTACGGACGCGGCAATTGGCCCGGGCTCAGGATCGACCACCTGTTGAGCGAGGCGCTGTTCCCGGTGTGCAGTCCGAGGCTGCTCGAAGGCCCCGTGCCGCTCAAGGAGCCGGCGGATCTGGTCCGTCACAATCTGCTGAACGACCTCGAGTGGTCGGTGGATTTCTGGGCCATATGGCTGGCGCGTGCCGGTCTGCCCGACGCCAATCCGCGCCGGAGCCTGGGGTTCAACTACTCGAACCTGATGCTGCAGGCGGCCATCGACGGCCTCGGCGTCGCGCTCACCCACCAGGTTCTCGTCGCCGACGACCTGCGGGCGGGACGCCTCGTGCGCCCCTTCGATCTCGCGGTGCCGACGGACTTCAGCGTCTACCTGGTGGCGCCGAAGGCGACGGAGGAGCGCCCGAAGATCGCGGCCTTCCGCAAATGGCTCATGGACGAGATCGCGGGCGCCGCGCGATAGTGGCGAGCGGCGGAGGGGACGGGAAAAGCGATGCGCGGGTTTCACGATCTAGGGGGGTTGCCAGCCGGTGTCGTCGACCGCCGCGAGCACGACCACGAACCATGGGAGAAGCGGGTCGACGCCCTGATGATGGTGCTGTTCAGGAATGGCCTGTTCGACGACTCGGAAATGCGCCGCGCCATCGAGGGCCTGGGCGCCGCGGCCTACGAGCGCATGAGCTACTACGAGCGCTGGATGGCGGCGATCGGCGCCCTGCTGATCGAGAAGGGCGTCGTCACGGTGGACGAGCTCGGCCGCAAGATGGCCGAGGTCGAGCGCCGCCGCGACGTGGCGCCGTGAGCCGGCACTTCGCGCCGGGCGAGGCCGTGCGGGTGCGCATGGCCGAGCCGCCCGGCCACCTGCGCACGCCCTACTACGCGCGCGGCAAGGCGGGCGCGATCGAGCGCGTCTGCGGCAGCTTTCCCAACCCCGAGGAGCTGGCCTACGGCCGCGACGGGTTGCCGGCGCGACCGCTTTACCGCGTCCGGTTCCGGCAGATGGCGTTGTGGCCCGATTACGCGGGGTCGGCCGAGGACACGGTCGATATCGAGATTTTCGAGCACTGGCTGGAGCCCGCCTGAAATGCACGAGCATCGGCACGAGAGCGAGCGCGAGGAAAGAGAGCTCGGCTACTACCAGCTCCTGGAGATCGCGGTCCGCGAGCTGTTGCACGAGAAGGGCATCGTCGGCGCCGACGAGGTGCGCGCCGCCATCGAGCGGATGGACGCGCGCAGCCCCACTCAAGGAGCGGCCGTGGTGGCGCGCGCCTGGTGCGATCCCGCGTACAAGGCCCGGCTGTTGGCCGACGGCGCCGCCGCCGTGCACGAGCTCGGCTACGACATGGCGGGAACGCCGCTGGTCGCGGTCGAGAACACGCCCGAGGCGCACAACCTGGTGGTCTGCACGCTGTGCTCCTGCTACCCGCGGGAGCTCCTGGGCCTGCCGCCCGACTGGTACAAGAGCCGGGCGTACCGGGCCCGCGCGGCGCGCGAGCCGCGCGCGGTGCTGGCCGAGTTCGGCACCGGGCTTGCCGACGGTGTCGCGGTGCGGGTGCACGATTCGACGGCCGACATGCGCTATCTGGTGCTGCCCATGCGCCCCGCCGGCACCGAGGGCTGGAGCGAGGCGAGTCTGGCCGAGCTCGTCACCCGCGACAGCATGATCGGGGTGACGACGGCGCGAGCCCCCTAATCGAGGAACGGCTGCAGGCGGTCCATGGCGCGCGATACCCGCTCGGCGGAGCAAGCGAAGCACAGCCGCAGTTGAGCGGCGCCGCCGGCGCCGAAGGCGGTGCCGGGCGCAAGGCCTACGCGCGCCTCGTGCACCAGGCGCTTGGCGAGCGCCATCGAATCGCTCTCGCCCGCCACTTCGAACATGACGTAAAACGCGGCCTCGGGCCGGCTGATGTTGACGCGGCGCATGGCGCTCAGGCGTTGCAGCGTCAGGTCGCGCGCCAGGCGGCAGCGGGCCACTATCTCGCCGACGAACCGCTCGCCCTCGCGGAGCGCGGCGATGGCGCCCCGTTGCAGGAACGCCTGCGCGCCGCTGGTGTTGTATTCGATCAGGTTGTCGATCTTGGCGCCCAACGGCGCCGGGTAGATCATCCAGCCCAGCCGCCAGCCGGTCATCGCCCAGGCCTTCGAGAAGCTGTTGACGACGATGAGCGGATCACCCTCGCCCGCCGTCTGCAGGAACGACGGCGCCGCGCGGCCGTCGTAGACGATGCGGCCGTACACCTCGTCGGCGATCAGCCAGATGCCGCGCCGCCGGCAGAACTCCATCGCCGTCCGCTGCTGTTCGGCCGTCATCACCCAGCCGGTCGGGTTGCCGGGCGAGGCGATGTAGATGGCGCGGGTGCGCCCGTCGCAGCGGGCGAACAGCCTGTCGAGGTCGAGGCTCCAGCCGGCGGCGGCGGCGGTGAGCGGCACCTCGCGCACCTCGGCCCCCATCACGCGGGCGGCCGCGAGCGCGTTCGGCCAGACCGGCGTCACCCCCACCACGTTGTCGCCGGCGCCGACCAGCGCCTGCATCGCCAACATGGCGGCGTTCATGCCGGCGCTGGTGACGGCGATGCGCGCGTCGTCGATTTCGAGGCCGTAGAGGTCGGCGTGATAGTCGATCAGGGCCCGGCGCAGCTCGGGCAGGCCGCGCTTGTGGGTGTAGAAGGTTTCCCCGGCGCGCAGGCCCGCGATAGCGGCCTCGCAGATGAAGCCCGGCGTCGGCAGGTCGCCCTCGCCCACCCACAACCCGATCACGTCGGGCACCGAGAATCCCATCTGCCAGACTTCGACGATGGCGGATTCGGCGAGGTTCGCCACCTCCGGGCGCACCCCATACCTAAGGCCGGGCAGGAAGGCGTGAGCGGGTTGCGACAGGTTCATGTTGGAGGCGACTCCCGTTCGACGAGCCGGCGCGGGCGGGCCGCGCGGCTCTGGGTCAGGATCAACAGATTGCCGACCAGCACCAACGCCACGCCCGCCGCGGCCGGCGCCGTCCAGCGATAGCCTTCGAACAAGGTGGAGAGCCCGAGCGCCACCACCGGAAACAGCACAGTCGCGTAGGCCGCCCGGTCGGCGCCGATGCGCTGCACCAGCGTGAGGTAGCACCCGAAGCCCAGCACCGAGGCGAACAGCGCGAGATAGGCGAGCGAGGCGACATAGGGCAACGACGGGTCGAAGGTGACCGGCGCGCCGCTCGCCAGCGCGAACGCCAGCGTGATCAGCGTGCCATAGGTCATGCCTAAGGTATTGCTCTCGATCACCGGGATGCCGGCCGCCTTGTGGCGCAGCGCCACCATGTTGCCGATCGAGGCGCAATAGGTTGCCAGGATCGACAGCGCGAGCCCGACAGCCGCGTCCCGCGACAGCTCCACGCCGACGATCTCGGGCCAGAACAGCAGTCCGAGGCCGCCCAGTCCCAGGGCCGCCGCCGCCGCCACCCGGCGATCCACCGGCAGCCGAAAGAAGAGGGCGCCGTTCACGATGTTCATCACGAGAATGGTGGAGAACGCGACCGCGAGCAGCCCGCTCGCGAGCCTCGAGGCCGCCCAGTAGAACAGCAGGTAGTTGATCGAGAACAGGAAGAACCCCTGCCCGGCCATGAACAGGTGATCGCGGCGCGAGAAGCCGAGCCGGCGGCCGGTCGCCCGGCAGTAGCCCCACAGGATCGCCGAGGCGAGCGCGAAGCGGTAGACGATCGACAACTCCGGCGCCACCTGGCCTAGCTGAAAGGTCATGGCGAGCCAGGACGTGCCCCAGATCGCGACGGTGGCGGCGTAAAGCAGATTGGCGGGCATTGGGGCCGTCCGATGCGGGCGCGCCGGACACTAGCAGAAGGCGATCCGGCTGTCAGGTCGGCCGGACGCGGGGCCGCCATGCGGGAAGCGAGAGGATCAGCCGCCGTGCGACGCCTCGGCCAGGCGCAGGGCTATGGCGGCCATCGTCTCGGCTCCGACGGGCGCCTACGCCAGCCCGGCCTTCGCCAGGCCAACCGCGATGCGCTGGAAATCGGCGGGATTCTTGTAGGGCAGGACGCGCGCGCGTTGCGCCAGCGAGAATTGGGGGTTGACCTTCAAGAGCTCGGCCCAGGCCGCCCGCGCGTCTTCGCTCCGGCCCAGATGACCGTAGCAGGCCGCCAACAGCATGCGGCTGGCGTCGGTATGGGGATTGCGTTGGATGCGCTCGAGCAGGTGCTGGGCGGCGGCCTCGTAGCGCCCCAGGCTGAACTCCGCCTGCGCCACTAAATGCGGCAGCATGTTGCCATAGTGAGGGTCCAGCCGCATCGAGGTCGCGAACGGCTCCAGCGCCTCTTCCGCGCGTCCGGCGTACATCAGCGCCGCCCCCATCGACATGTGACCCTGGGCATAGTTGGGATCGAGCTCGACCGTGCGTTTCGCCTCGGCAAGCGCGCCGTCGTGGTTGCGTCGCCAAAGCAGGATGCTGCCCAGCGCCCTATGGCCGACCGGTTCCTGATCGTTCAGCTCGATCGCGCGCCGCGCCAGCCTTTCGCCCTCTTCCAGCGACTGCGCCGAATCGGCCGACCAGGAATTGGCGTAGTCCTGCAACGCCGCAAAGGCGAGACCCGCGTAAGGCGCCGCGAACATCGGGTCGATCTCGATCGCCCGGCCGTGCATCGCCCGAGCCTGTGCAGCGGATTCGCGGGTGCCGCGACCGAGCAGTTCGCGCGCGCGCCACCAGAATTCGTGGGCCTCCACAATGCTGGTGCCGCGCCGGTGCAGGCGCTGCTGCTCGCCCTGCGTTAGCTTCACCGCCAGCGCGGCGACGATTTTCTGCACGACCTCGTCCTGCGTGGCGAAGATGTCGGTCAGGTCGCGGTCGAATCGTTCGGCCCACAGATGGCCGCCGCTCTTGGCATCGGCGAGCTGCGCGGTGATGCGCACGCGATTGCCGGCCTTGCGCACACTGCCCTCCAACACGAAACGCACGCCCAGCTCGCGGCCGACGTCCTGGACCTTGACCGCCTTGCCCTTGTAGGCGAAGGACGAGTTGCGGGCGATCACGAACAGGGCGGAGAGCCTCGAGAGGTCGGTGATCAGGTCCTCGGTCATGCCGTCGCTGAAATATTCCTGCTCGGCGTCGCCGCTCATGTTGGCGAACGGCAGCACGGCGATCGAGGGTTTGTCCGGCAAGGGCGGCAGCGCGGCCGCAAGGGCGGCGCTCGGCACGCCGCCTGCCGCGGGCTGCGGCGCGCCCACGCGGAAGACGCGCAGCGGCTTGGCGATGTTCTTGACCGCCCGCTGGCCCAGGTCTTCCAGCGCGATTTCCAGCTTGTCGCGAACCGAATCGCGCACGGCGCGCGACACGTAAATCGTGCCCGGCTCGGCAATCCCCTCCAGCCGCGCCGCGACGTTGACGCCGTCGCCGTATATGTCGTCGGCTTCGATGATGACGTCGCCGAGGTTGATGCCGATGCGGAAATCGATGCGCTGATCCTCGGGCGCGGCGCGGTTGCGCTCGGCCATGCCGGACTGGATCTCGATCGCGCACCGCACGGCCTCGACCGCGCTGGCGAAATCCACCAGCAGACCATCGCCGGTGCGCTTGACGATGCGTCCGCGGTGCTCGGCGATGCGCGGTTCGACGAGCTCGCCCAGATGCGCCTTGAGGCGGCTGAGCGTGCCTTCCTCGTCGCGACCCATGAGGCGGCTGTAGCCGGCGACGTCGGCCGCCAGGATGGCCGCGAGCCTGCGTTCGGTGCGTCGGCCTTCCATC
>CAYPKW010000091.1:0-9558 GCA_964411425.1 uncultured Rhodospirillaceae bacterium | reverse complement strand
GGCCGGCGATTGCGGCAGGCCGTCAGGCGTACCGCCTATCCGTGAAGGTCGGTACAAGTTTCCTGCTATCCTCGCGCGATGGAGGGCCTCGATGCCTTGGCCGCGGCGATCCCGGATGGCGCAAAGCTTGCCGTGCCGCCGGACTACTCGGGCGTCGCGGTGGCCGCCACGCTGGCGCTCATCGCGCGCGGGGTGCGCCGGCTGCATCTCGTCTGCGCGCCCACCAGCGGGTTGCAAGCCGACCTGCTGATCGGCGCGGGCGCGGTCGAGACCATCGAGACCTCGGCAATCACTCTGGGCGAGTACGGGCCCGCACCGCGCTTCACCGACGCGGTCGAGCGCGGCGCTATTCGCGTGTTGGACGCCACCTGTCCGGCCATCCACGCCGGTTTGCTGGCCGGAGAAAAGGGGCTTCCGTTCGTGCCGATGCGCGGCCTATTGGGTAGCGACCTGTTGGCGCATCGGCCCGACTGGCGCACGATCGACAACCCGCTGGCGGACGAGCGCCTCGTCGCCGTGCCCGCGATCCGCCCGGACGTCGCGCTGTTCCATGCGCCCATCGCCGACCGGCAAGGGAACTTATGGATCGGGCGACGGCGCGAGCTGGTCACTCTCGCCCACGCCGCCGTACGGACCTTCGCGACCGTGGAGGAGATTCGCGACAACCTGTTCGACGACGAAGCCATGGCGGCGGGAACGATCCCGGCGCTCTACGTAACGGGCGTCGTCCAGGCGCGGCGCGGCGCATGGCCGCTTGCCCTGTGGGGCTGCTACGACGCCGACGAAGCGGCGCTTACCCGTTACGCCGAGGCGGCGCGGACGGCGGCGGGTTTCCGCGACGTGGTGGCGTACTGGCAAGACCGGCTGCGCGCGGCCGCGCCATGAGTGCCCGGCGCGAATTGTTGATCGCGACCATCGCGCGGCTGCTGCAGGGCTGCCAGCACGTTGCGGTGGGCGCGCTGTCCCCGATCCCGGCGAGTGGAGCGTTGCTCGCCCGCGCGCGGTCAGCAGAAATGCGCGTCAGCCTGCTCGGCTCGCGGCGTCACAATTTCTTCACCAACGGCGGGGTGGAGCTGTTCGATTGCGCGGCCGAGGGCCGCATCGACGCCTTCTTCCTCGGCGGCGGCCAGATCGACGGTGAGGGCAACATCAACTTGGTCGGCGCCGGCGCCTACCCGCTGAGCCGGCCGCGCTGGCCGGGCTGCTTCGGCTCCACGTTCCTGTACTACGTCGTGCCGCGGGTGATTCTGTTCCGCGAGGGGCACAACCGGCGCAGTCTGGTGGAGCGGGTGGATTTCGTTAGCGCCGCCGGTCCGCGACAGGGTCCCTACGCCCTGCTGACCGAGCTCGCGTTGTTTGGTTTCGACGGGGCTCGCCGGAGATTCGTCTTGCGCAGCATCCATCCGGGACATGGGCTCGAAGAGGTGCTCGACAATACGGGGTTCGCGTTCGATCGTCCGGACCCGGTGCCGGTCACTCCCATGCCGGACAAGGACACCCTCGACCTGCTGCAGGGCCCGGTTCGCGCCGAAATCGCCGAGACCTATCCAAGATTCGCGGCGAGCCTCGCCGGCTGACCACCATTATGCCCCTTTGCGGCGCCAGGGCACTGTGGCAGAAGGGGATGCCATGCGGGAGATCCGGACCATGCGGCGTTTGCCATTGATATTCCTGCCGCTTTGCCTCGTCGCCGGCCCCGCCTTCGCCGATTTCGGGGCCTGGCTCGAAGGGGTGCGGCAGGAGGCGCTGGCGCAGGGAATCGAGAGAGCGACGCTCGACCGGGCGTTCGAGGGCCTGCAACCGATTCCGCGCGTCATCGAGCTCGACCGCTCGCAGCCCGAGTTCACCATGACGTTCCAGGAATACATCGAGCGGGTGGTGCCGCAGAAGCGCATCGACCAGGGGCGCGAGGAGTTGGCGCTCAACCGCGCGCTCCTCGAACGCGTGACGCGCCAGTACGGCGTGCCGGCCAACATCATCGTGGCGTTGTGGGCGGTGGAGTCCGACTTCGGGCGCCGCCTGGGAGACTTCCCGGTGATCGGCGCGCTGGCCACGCTCGCCTACGATGGGCGGCGCAGCGAGTTCTTCCGGCGCGAGTTGATGCACGCGCTGCACATATT
Organism: uncultured Rhodospirillaceae bacterium; assembly: GCA_964411425.1. Taxonomy (GTDB): domain Bacteria; phylum Pseudomonadota; class Alphaproteobacteria; order Dongiales; family Dongiaceae; genus CAYPKW01. The sequence goes on along the minus strand of CAYPKW010000091.1, from coordinate 7,438 downwards.
GGACGAGCGGCACGTCGCGCACGAGCTGATGACCGGTTCCTGGGCGGGCGCCATGGGCCAAAACCAATTCATGCCGTCCAGCTTTCGCGACTTCGCGGTCGACTTCGACGGCGACGGGCGGCGCGACATCTGGACCGATCGGGCGGACGTCTTCGCGTCGATCGCCAATTACCTGTCCAAGAGCGGCTGGAATTCGAAACTGGCCTGGGGCTGGCCGGTGCGGCTGCCGTCCGAATTCGATCCGGCCCTGGCGGCGGAAAACCTGCGCAAGCCCATCGCCCAGTGGGAAAAGCTCGGCGTGCGGACGGCAACGGGCGGCGCGCTGCCGGACCGGGACCGCAATGCCGCCATCGTGCTTCCGGCCGGGCCCGGAGGGCCGGCGTTCCTGGTGACCTCGAATTACGAGACGATTCTGAAATGGAATCGCTCCACCTACTTCGCGACCGCGGTGGGCCTGCTTGCGGACCAGATTGGCGGCGGTTAACCTACCGCCCATGGTGCGACTGACGTCTCGTCTATGCAATAGGTCGGGGGTGGGCCTGTGGCTGGCGCTTTTCGGCCTGTGGTTCCTTGCCGGCTGCGCCGAGACCCGCATCGTGGCGCACGCCGCCAAAGCGGTGGTTCCGGGTCCGGGCGCCGGCCAATACAAGGTTGGCAAACCGTACGAGGTCAACGATGTCTGGTACTACCCGGCGACCGATTACGAGTACGACGATACCGGGATAGCCTCGTGGTACGGCCAAGATTTCGACGGCAAGCCCACGGCCAACGGCGAAGTCTTCCGCATGAACGAGCTATCGGCCGCGCACAAGACGTTGCCGCTGCCGAGCATGGTACGGGTGACCAACTTGGAGAATGGCCGGGCGCTGGCGCTCAGGGTAAATGACCGCGGGCCGTTCGCGCTTGGCCGCATCATCGACGTGTCGCGCCGGGCGGCCCAGCTTCTGGGGTTCGAGGGGCAGGGCACGGCACGGGTCCGCGTGGAGATCATGGCGGAGGAGAGCCGGGCGATGGCGGCGACCTCTACTCAGGTGGCCGCGGCTGGCACGGTCCAGGCCGCGCCGCGCACGGCGGTCGTAGCCGTGCCGCTCGACGGATCGGCGCCCGCCGCGACCGCTGCGGCGCCGCCCGCGCGCACCGTCGCGGCGGTGGATTTCAAGCCGGACGGTAAGATCAGTCTGGTGCCGGTGAGGCAGACGAGACTATACATCCAGGCTGGTGCCTTTGCCGAGCATCGAAACGCCATGCGCCTGCAGTCGCGGCTCGCCGCCTACGGCAACACCAGGGTGTTGCCGGTCCACGTCGAGGGCCAGCAGTTCTATCGCGTGCGGCTGGGTCCTATCGCCACCGTGGCGGTCGCCGACCGGCTGCTCGCCCAAGTGCTGCGCGCCGGCATGAGCCAGGCGCGGCTTGTGGTCGATTGACACCGTCAATCACCCGGACGACGCTTCGAGCCACCATGAGAGGCACCCGAATGCCGAGGTACCGCTTGCAAGGGATTGCCCGCCGGAGCGCTTGCGCCGTCGCGCTTGTCGCGGGACTCGGCCTCGCGCCGCGGGCCGACGCCTTCGAAACCGCGGCCAAGCAGGCCATCGTGATCGACTACCAGACCGGCTCGGTGGTGTTGGAGAAAAATGCCGACGAATCGATTCACCCGGCCTCGATGAGCAAGCTGATGACGCTCTACCTGCTGTTCGAGCGGCTCAAGGAGGGGCGCGTCAAGCTCGACGACACCTTGCCGGTGTCGGAGGCCGCCTGGGCGCTCAATGAGGGATCGACGATGTTCGTGGGCATCGGCACGCAGATCCGCATCGAGGACCTGATCCGCGGCATCGTCGTGCAGTCGGGCAACGATGCCTGCCTGGTGGTGGCCGAGGGGTTGGCGGGCAGCGAACAGGCCTTCGTCGAGTTGATGAACCGGAGGGGCGAGGAGATCGGCCTCCGTGGCAGCCGATTCATGAATTCACATGGCCTCGAGCACCCGGATCACAGGATGACGGCGCGCGACATCGCGACGCTGGCGACGCGGATCATCGCCGACTTCCCCGACTACTACCGCTACTTCGCCGAAAAAACGTTCGTGTTCAACGGCATCTCCCAGGGCAACCGCAACCCGCTCTTGTACGGCGACACGGGCGCGGACGGGCTCAAGACCGGCCACCTGCAAGTATCCGGTTACGGCATTGCCGCGTCGGCGCAGCGCCAAGGGCGGCGTATCGTCATGGTACTGCATGGGCTCGATGGCATGCAGGCGCGCGCCGACGAGGCGCGCCGAGTGCTGGACTGGGCGTTCCGCGAGACCGAGAACGTGCTCCTGGCCAGGGCCGGCAAACCGCTGGAAGACGCGCCGGTTTGGCTGGGCGCGGCCGAGACGGTGCCACTGGTGCTGGCGGAGGACCTTCTCGTGACGCTGCCGTTGGGCGCACGCGACAAGCTGCAAGCCAAGGCGGTATTCGACGGACCCGTGCCGGCTCCCGTCGAACAGGGCCGGCCGCTGGGCAAGCTGGTGGTGGCGGCGGAGGGTATGCCGACCGTGGAGGCGCCGCTCGTCGCCGGCGCGTCGGTGGCGGAGATGAGTGCGATCCAGCGCATCTTTGCCGCGCTGCGTTATCTGCAGCGCGGTGCGGATTAGGCGGTGCCGGTGCCGCGTGGGCGCTTCATTACTTTCGAGGGCGGGGAGGGGGGCGGGAAGTCCACCCAGGCCCGCCTGCTGGCGCAGGCGTTGCAGGCATCCGGCATTGACGCGTTGCTGACCCGCGAGCCGGGCGGGGCGCCCGGCGCCGAGCAAATCCGCAAGCTGCTGGTCGAGGGCGAGACCGCCCGCTGGGACGCCATGAGCGAGACGTTGCTGCATTATGCCGCGCGCCGCGATCATGTTCGCGGGACGATTCGGCCGGCGCTCGATGCCGGCCGCTGGGTGGTGTCCGACCGCTTCGCGGATTCGACCATGGCGTATCAGGGTTACGGGCGCGGGGTCGACCGCGCCTTCGTGCGTATGCTCTGCGATCACGTGGTGGGCGATACGCGACCGGACCTCACGCTGGTGCTCGACCTACCGGTGGAGCAGGGGTTGGCGCGGGCGGCCAGGCGCGCCGACGGCGAGGACCGTTACGAGCGCATGGACGCCGAGTTCCACCGGCGTCTGCGCGAGGGCTTCGCGGCCATCGTGCGGGACAATCCGGACCGCTGCGTGACGATCGACGCGTCGGGCGCCATGCAGGCGGTGCAGGCGAAAGTACGCGCCGCCGTCGCCGACCGGCTCGGAGTCAGGCTGCAATGACGAGCGGCGAGAACCCGCCGACTCCGCGAAAAAATTCTCAACTCGTCGGCCACGAGGCGGCGGAGCGGACGTTGGCCGATTGCTGGCGCTCGGGGCGGCTGGCGCACGCCTGGCTCATCGCGGGACCGCGCGGCGTGGGCAAGGCGACGTTGGCGTTCCGCTTTGCGCGGTTCATCCTTTCGGGCGGCGGCGGAGGGCTGTTCGCGGCGGCGGAGAAGGGGCTCGGGGTCGAGGAGAGCGACCCGGTGTTTCGGCGCGTGGCCTCGGGCGCGCATCCCGATCTCTTCACCCTCGAACCCGGGTACGACGAAATGCGCAAACTCCGGCGCACCGAGATCGCCGTCGACGACGTGCGGGCGGCCGGCGACTTTCTGCATTTGACACCGGCCGAGGGCGGCTGGCGCGTCGTGGTGGTGGACAGCGCCGATCAGATGAACCGAAATGCCGCCAACGCGCTGTTGAAGCTGCTGGAGGAGCCGCCGGCGCGCTCGTTGTTGCTGCTGGTGAGCCACGTTCCGGCGCGCCTCATCGCGACCGTCCGCTCTCGCTGCCGGAAACTGATCCTCGAGCCGCTCGCCGAAAACACGGTCGTAGCGTTGCAGCGCCGCTACCGGCCCGAGCTGGCAGACGACGACGCGAGGCTGCTGGCCCGGCTGTCCGACGGCAGCATCGGGCGCGCGCTCGAACTTGAGGGCGAGGGCGGGCTCGAGCTCTATCGCCGCGTCGCGGACCTCATCCTTGCGCTGCCGCGGCCGGACGCCGGCGCGCTGCACAATTTCGCCGACCGTTTGCAGCGCAGCGAAGGGCCGTTTCGCACCGCCAGCCAGTTCCTGACCTGGTGGCTCGCCCGCATGATCCGGGCCGGCTCGACCGACGCCATCCCCGCCGACTTGGTGCCGGGCGAGGGGGCCTGCATGCGCCGGTTGCTGGCGGCGCGCGACCTTGATCAATGGCTGCGGCTGTGGGAAAAGACCGTGCAGCTATTCGCCAGGACGGAAGGGGCAAGGCTCGACCGCAGACAGGTCTGGGTGACCGCCTTCCTCGATCTCGAATGCGACGCGCGCCCGTGAACCGGGCTGTATTGCCGGGCCGCAGGAGACCGGAATGAGTGAGCCTCGACCCTTTTACGTCACCACGCCGATCTACTACGTGAACGACGCGCCGCATATCGGGCATGCGTACACCACGCTCGCCTGCGACGTGCTGGCGCGGTTCATGCGGTTGGACGGACGCCAGGTGAAGTTCCTGACCGGCACCGACGAGCACGGCCAAAAGGTCGAGAAGTCGGCAAGGGCGGCCGGCATGGATCCGCAGGCATTTACCGACAAGGTATCGCAACAGTTCCGCGACCTGGCGCGGGTGCTGAACTTCAGCAATGACGACTTCATCCGCACGACCGAGCCGCGGCACGCGAGATCGTGCCAGGCCCTGTGGCGAGCGCTGGCGGATCGGGGCCACATCTACCTCGGCACTTACGCCGGTTGGTACGCGGTACGCGACGAGGCGTTCTACGCGGAAAGCGAGATCACGGCGGCGCCGGATGGCAAGCGGCGCGCGCCGTCGGGAGCCGAAGTGGAGTGGCTGGAGGAACCGAGCTATTTCTTTAGGTTGTCGCATTGGCAAGAGCCGCTGCTAGAATTCTACGCCAATAATCCGCGCTTCGTGGCGCCGGATACCCGGCGCAACGAGGTCGTGAGCTTCGTGCGCGCCGGCCTCGTCGATCTCTCGATCTCGCGCACCAGCTTCCGCTGGGGTATTCCGGTGCCGGGCGACGGCAAGCACATCATGTATGTGTGGCTGGACGCGCTCGCCAACTACATCACCGCGGCCGGATATCCTGAGACGGACGGGGAGTCGTATCGCAAGTATTGGCCGGCCGACCTGCACATGGTGGGCAAGGACATTCTGCGCTTCCACGCCGTGTATTGGCCCGCGTTCCTGATGGCGGCGGGCCTGGAGCCACCCAAGCGGGTGTTCGCCCACGGTTGGTGGACCAACGAGGGCCAGAAGATATCGAAGTCGTTGGGTAACGTGATCGATCCGCTGCGGCTGGTCGAACGTTACGGCCTCGACCAGGTGCGCTACTTCCTGTTGCGCGAGGTGCCGTTCGGCAATGACGGCGATTTCTCGCATCGCGCGACGGTGCGGCGCATCAACGGCGAGCTGGCCAACGATCTCGGCAACCTGGTGCAGCGCATCTTGTCGATGGTTGCCAAGCACTGCGGCGGCAAGGTGCCGGAGCAGGCGGGGCGGCACGTGGCGGACCTGGATTTTGTCCGTTCCGTTCAGTCGCTGCGGGGCGCCCATGAACTGGTCGGCAGGGTGAGGCCGCTCATCGAGGATCAGGCCTTTCATCTGGCGCTCGACGAGATCTGGGCGACGATAAGGCAGGCAAATGTCGACGTGGATCGGCTGGCGCCCTGGACGTTGACCAAGAACGATCCGGAGCGGCTGGCGGCGGTCCTCTATCTTCTCTGCGAGGTCATTCGTCACCTCGCGGTGGTGCTGCAACCCTTCATGCCGGACTCGGCCGGCCGGATACTGGACCAACTCGCTGTTGCGAAGGGCAATCGCAACTTCGAATGCCTCAATCCCGGCCTCCATGCCACCGACCGGCATTCCTTGCGCCCGGGTGGCGCGCTCCCGAAACCGGTCGGCGTGTTTCCGCGCTACACGGAGGACGCGGTTGCGGCGGGTGCGTGATGCTGATCGACAGCCATTGCCACCTCGATTACTTCGGCGCCGAGGCGGACGCGGCCGTGACGCGGGCGCGGGCGGGCGGCGTCGGCCTGATGTTGACGATCTGCACGCGAGTGAGCCAATTCGACCAGGTCCGCGCCATCGCCGAGCGGCACGACGACGTCTATTGCACGGTCGGCGTCCATCCGCATGAGGCGGCGGCCGAGGAGATCGACGCCGAGCGGCTCGCCGACCTCGCCCGGCACCCCAAGGTCGTCGGCATCGGCGAGACCGGGCTCGACTTCCATTACGATCACAGTCCGCGCGACCGGCAGAGGGCCGCGTTCCGGACCCATATGGCGGCGGCGCGGCAGTGTCGGCTGCCGCTCATCGTGCATAGCCGCAATGCCGATCGGGAGACGGTCGAGCTGCTGCGCGAGGGTGCGGAAGGGGGTCTTGCTGGCCTCATCCACTGCTTCAGCTCGACGGCGGAACTATCGGACGGCGCATTGAATCTTGGGTTTTACATTTCGATGTCTGGGATTGTGACCTTCAAGAATGCCGAGCCGTTGCGCGACATCGCGCGACATCTTCCGGCCGACCGGCTGCTGATCGAGACCGATGCGCCCTATCTGGCGCCGGTGCCCCATCGCGGCAAGCGCAACGAGCCGGCGTTCGTCGCCGACACCGCCGCGGCATTGGCCGAATTGCGGGGCGTAAGCACGGCCGAGCTGGCCCGCAGCACGACCGAGAACTTCCTGCGCCTGTTTCGCAAGGTCGCGACCCCCTGATGCGCGTTACCATACTCGGCAGCGGCGGCTCCGGCGGCGTGCCGCTGCTCGGCGGCCACTGGGGGCGCTGCAATCCCGCCAACCCCAGGAACCGCCGGCGGCGCGTGTCGGTCCTGGTCGAGCAGGCCGGCACGATCCTGCTCATCGACAGCTCGCCCGACGCGCGGGCGCAACTCCTGGACGCCGGGGTCAAACGGCTCGATGCGGTGCTCTACACGCACGATCACGCCGACCACAGCCACGGCATCGACGAGCTGCGTTACCTGCGCCGGCATCTCGACTCGCCGCCGCTGCCGGCCTACGGCACGTCGGCGACGCTGGCCAGCCTGACGAGCCGCTTCGCCTACGTCTTCGAGCCGGTGAGCAACCACAAGGCCTATCCGGCTTTCCTGGAGGCGCGGCAGGTCGAGGGGCCGTTCGAGTTGAACGGCATCCCCGTAGTCCCGTTCGAACAAGGTCATGGCCGCGGCGCGCTCACCACCGGCTACCGGCTCGGCGGAATGGCGTATTCGACCGACGTGGTCGAATTGCCGGAGGCGGCCTTCGCGGTTCTCCAGGGTCTCGAACTCTGGATCGTCGACTGCCTGCGCTTCGAGGCGCACCCGACCCACGCGCATTTCGACAAGGCGCTGGCCTGGATCGAGCGGGTGAAGCCGAAGCACGCCATCTTGACGCACCTCAACCACAG
>CAYPKW010000090.1:0-9721 GCA_964411425.1 uncultured Rhodospirillaceae bacterium | reverse complement strand
GGCGGGTCGGGCCCTCATGCGCATCGCAGTGGTCGGCTGCGGCTATGTCGGCCTGGTGTCGGGAGCGTGCTTCTCCGAATTCGGCATCGGCGTCACCTGCGTTGACAATGACGCCGCCAGGATCGAGGCGCTCGGCCGCGGCGAGCTGCCGATCTACGAGCCGGGCCTGGCGGCATTGGTGGAGAGCAACTGCCGGGCCGGGCGCCTCGACTTCACCGCCGATCTGGCCAGCGCCGTCGCTGGCGCCGAAGCCGTGTTCATCGCCGTCGGCACCCCCAGCCGGCGCGGCGACGGGCATGCCGACCTTACTTACGTCTATGCCGCGGCGGAGGAGATCGCCCGCGCCTTGCGCGGCTACACGGTCGTCGTCAACAAGTCGACCGTGCCGGTCGGGACGGGGCGGGAGGTGGACCGGCGCATCCGGCAGGTCCAACCCGACGCGCAAGTAGACGTGGTGTCCAACCCGGAATTCTTGCGCGAAGGATCGGCCATCAACGACTTCATGCGGCCGGACCGGGTGGTGATCGGCACCGACAGCCCGCGCGCCCGGCAGGTGATGAGCGAGATCTACCGGCCGCTCTATCTCAGCGAGACGCCGATCGTGTTCACGGGGCTCGAGACGGCCGAGCTCATCAAGTACGCGGCCAACGCCTTCCTGGCGCTGAAGGTCGCCTACATCGACGAGATCGCCGACCTGTGCGAGAAGCTGGGGGCGGACGTGCAGGACGTGGCCAAGGCCATGGGCCTCGACGGCCGGATCGGTCGCAAGTTTCTGCATCCCGGCCCCGGCTTCGGCGGCTCCTGCCTTCCTAAGGACGCCGCGGCGCTGATAGAGACGGCGCGGGGCGCCGGCGCGCCGCTGCGGCTGGTCGAGGCGATGGCGGCCGCGAACCAGGCCCGCAAGGCCGGCATGGCGGCGCGGGTGATCGCGGCCTGCGGCGGATCGGTCGAGGGACTGACGGTGGCGGCCCTCGGCCTCACCTTCAAGCCGAACACCGACGACATGCGCGACAGCGCCAGCCTCGATATTCTGCCGGCGCTCAGGCGCGCCGGCGCCGTCGTTCGCGCCTTCGATCCCGCGGGCATGAACGAGGCGAGGCGCCTGATGCCGGATCTCGTCTACTGCGAGGACGCCTACGACGCCATCGCCGGCGCCGACGCGCTGGTGATTGTCACCGAATGGAACCAGTTCCGCGCGCTCGACCTCGGGCGGGTCAAGAGCCTGATGCGCCGGCCGGTGATCGTCGACCTGCGCAACATTTACGATCCGGCGGACATGGCGACGGCCGGGTTCCGTTACGCCAGCATCGGCCGGCCGGCCGGCGGCGGACGCGGCTCGTGACCGGCGCGCATCGATTCGACCCGACGATCCTGCGCGAGTACGACGTGCGCGGCGTGGTCGGCGAGACCTTGTCCGATTCCGACGCCTACGCGCTCGGCCGCGCGTTCGGCACCATGGTGCGCGAGGCGGGCGGCGGCAATGCTGCCACCGGCTACGACGGCCGGCTGAGTTCGCCGGCGCTGGAGCGGGCATTGGTCGAGGGTCTCCGCGACTGCGGCGTCGCGGTGTGGCGCATCGGCCTCGGCCCCACCCCCATGCTCTACTACGCGACCGTGACGCTCGGCGCCGACGCCGGCGTCATGGTGACGGGCTCGCACAATCCGCCGGACCACAACGGCTTCAAGTTGATGCTGGGGAAGGCCGGCCTGTACGGCGCCGCGATCGAGCGCCTGGGCCGCATCGCGGCCGCGGGCGCCTATGCCGGCGGCGCCGCCGGCGAAGTCCGCGATCGGCCGGTGATGGAGGATTACGTGAGCCGCCTCGCCGCGGACGATGGGGCGCAGGGGCGGGCGCTCACCGTCGCCTGGGACGCGGGCAATGGGGCGACCGGAACGGTCCTGACGCGGTTGACGCCGCGATTGCCGGGCCGCCATATCCTGCTCAACGAGACGATCGACGGGCGCTTTCCGGCCCATCACCCGGACCCGACGGTGGCGGAGAACCTGGTGCAACTCCAGGAAACCGTCAGGGCAGGCGCCTGCGACCTCGGCATCGGCCTCGACGGCGACGGCGACCGCCTCGGCGTGGTCGACGGCACGGGCGCCATCGTATGGGCCGACCAGTTGCTGGCGCTTTTCGCCCGCGACGTGCTGGCGCGCCGGCCGGGCGCCACCATCGTGGCCGACGTGAAATCGAGCCGCGTGCTGTTCGACGAGATCCGGCGCGCCGGCGGCGTACCGCTGATGTGGCGCTCCGGCCATTCGCTCATCAAGTCCAAGATGGCGGAGGTGGAGGCGCCGCTCGCCGGCGAGCTTTCGGGCCACGTCTTCTTCGCCGACGGCTATTACGGCTTCGATGACGCGCTCTATGCGGCGGTCCGGCTGCTGCGCATTCTAAGCCACACAACGACCACGTTGGCCGAGATGCGGGCGGCCCTGCCGGCCATGACGAGCACGCCGGAACTGCGCTTCCCGTGCGCCGAGGACCGCAAGTTCGCCGTGGTGGAGGAAGCGAAGGCGAGGCTCAAGCTCCTCGGCGCGTCCTTCTCCGACATCGACGGCGTGCGGGTCGAGAGCGCGGACGGCTGGTGGCTGTTGCGCGCGTCCAACACCGAAGGGGCGCTGGTGGCGCGCTGCGAGGCCACGGACGCGGCCGCGCTCGGCCGGCTGCGGCGCGCGCTGGCGGAACAGTTGCGGCTGTCCGGCGTCGCTCTGCCGCCGGGGCTTTAGGGAGAAATCAGCCCGCCCGGGAAAAGGGGACGCTTCCCTTTTCTCTCGCAACAATTAAGGTGTGAATAGTGGGACAATAAAGGAAGCGTCCCCTTTTCCCATCCGTAATTCCTGCTTGACCCGCCCCCCCGGCGCGACTATGCAGCCAGACTGCGTGGGGGGTTGTCATGAGTGTTTCCCGGCGGCATCTTACGGTCGCGATAGCGGCAGCATTGTTGGTTCTGGCCGCGTTCGGTGCCGTCGCGTTTGGATGGTCGAATGATGCGGTGGCGCAGACGAGAGATGCTTTGGTGAGGCAGGAACAATATCAATGCTTGAAAAAGCAGTTTCCCGGTGTCTCGACGGTTGATGGAAAGACAGCTTTTGATCCCGATAGCGGTCGGAATTTCGCCTATGAGGGGAATGCCTGGATCGACACAAAAACGTTGGCACCCATTTGTTCGGCGACTCCTGCTTTGGTGGGACGGGCACTATACAAATGCTTGAAAAAGCAGTTTCCCGGTGTCTCGACGGTTGATGGAAAGACAGCTTTTGATCCCGATAGCGGTCGGAATTTCGCCCGTGAGGGGGATTCCTGGATCGACACGAAAACGCTGGAATCGATTTGCCCAAAGGTTCCAGCTACCCGAACAGCGACCGGCCCGGCGGCGCCAGCAACGCCGCAAGTCGGCATGGTCATCGAGCCGAAGATTTCCGTCGGCGGCGGAAGTTCATCGAGCACGGCCACGTATGACAGCACCGGCGGACAGCCACCCTTCGGAAGCGATGCATCCAATGGCGACGCGCAGTTATGCGGCGGCGCGACTTTCTATCCCGGCTTCGTCGTTGGCCCCGCACGGGTCGGCCTCGATGTCAACGTTTGCAGCGGATCAAGCGGGACGCTGTTCAGGATTCCGCGCCACGGGCCTGGCGACGTCGATCTCCATGCTTCGACCAACGTCATCATCGATGTTCTGTTCAAGGGCGAGGTCCCTGTCGGCCCTTCGAACAACTGGTTCCTGTCCGCCGGGGTTGGACCCAGCTTCCGCGACTTGGACCTGACGCTCACCAGCGACCAGAGTTTCTTCGGCGGCGGTGTGCCCTCGATCAGTGAGGCAAATTGGCAAGCGGGGCTGGCAGTGATGGCCGGGCTCTCGACCTTCGCGTGCCCCGATTGCATCGCCGGCAACCCGCTCAAGGTCGGCGTCGAAGGCCGCGCACGTTTCTTCCCGTCCGAATCGATCAGCCTTGTCTCGCCCGCCTTCGGCTTCGAGGAGACGGGAAGCACCGGCCGCACGACGGATTACAGCGTCCTGTTCGTGATCAGCGTGCCGATTGAGATAATTCCTTGGTGAAGGCCTATGGTGAAAAGGGGACGCTTCCCTTTTCTTCCGACCGATTAGCGAACCGCTATCTTGCGGCTTGACGGGTCAGAGAATATTCCTATTATGCGCCTCGCCGCCGGCGAAAGGCCGAAACCGAGCCCTTGGCCGGCGGCATCCTTGCGTCGCCGTTGTTTGACATGGTGAATCGATATCGGATTAGCGCGGCGGCCTGTCCGGTGGCGGCTGCCTCGCCGGGCGACGACCCCTACATCCGGGTGTAGGGCGATCGGCGGTCGCCGCTGGGCGCCGCGCCCAGCGAGAATTCCCGCTTGGCATGGGGTCGATCGTCGATTTTCTTGGACTCGCCGCTGGAGGGCGTGCGGCGGCCCGGTTCCGTCAATTGCTCGACATCGCCATGGGCGGTACCGGGGGAGAACTCCAGGCAGCCGCACGGCTCGGCAGGAGCGGCCTACAAAGGCGAAATCAAGCCGCCCGGGTCTTGATCGTCCCGAGCTCTCGCTCGATCTGCCGGCGCCGCTGCATGAGGTCGTGATCGACCTGGAGCCCGAGGAAGAATCCCTCGGACACGCCGAAATAGCGGGCGAGTCGGAGGTCCGTGTCCGCCGTGACCGAACGCTTGGCGAGCACGATCTCGTTGATGCGCCGGGGCGGCACGCGGATCGCCCTGGCAAGCCCGTTCTGGCTCAGCCCCATCGGCTTCAAGAACTCCTCGAGCAGGATTTCGCCTGGATGCGGGTTGGGCAGCAAGGCACCCTTAGCCATGGTAGTCGACGATCTCGACATCGCTCGGCCCTCCTTCGCTCCAGGTGAAGCAGATGCGCCACCGGTCGTTGATACGAATGCTGAAAAGCCCCGTTCGGTCGCCCTTGAGCGCCTCCAGTCGGTTGCCGGGCGGCACCCGCAGGTCCGCGAGCGCCCGCGCCCGGTTCAACATACGCAGCTTCCGCAGCGCGACCGCCTGGATATCGCCCGGCAGGCGGGGCCTCCGCCGACCGCCCCAGATTTGCTCGGTCTCACGGTCGGCAAAGCCCTTGATCACGAGGCACTATAACGTATCACGTCATATAACGCAAGGCGTTACGAAGTTTGTGATCCGGTGGCAGGGCGATTGCCGGTCCCCGCCGCGCGCCGGGCCCAGCGAGAAATCCCGCTTCGCATGGGGTTCATTGTCGATTTTTTGTGCCTGCCGCTGGAGGGCAGGCAGCGGCCCGGCTCCGTCAATTGCTCGACATCGCCATGGCGGTACCGGGGGAGAACACCAGGCAGCCGTTCTTCTTCGACTTGAGTTCCCGGCACGCCGCCTGTGCCATCTTCTGCGTCAAGCCGGCGATGCGCGCGCGATAGAGCATGCCGTTCTCGCCCGGCCGCTCGTCGATGACGATGCGCCCGCCGGCCAGCAGCCTCGCGAGAACCTTCATCGCCTTCTGCGCGGCGGCGTGCGCCGGCGCGAACTTGCTATAGGCGCCGACTTGAATGGCCCAGCGCCCGCCGGTAACCAGCCGCTCGCGGCCGGGGTCGAGGGCCGGCGCCCTTGTATCGCCCGGATTCGGCGCCGGTGCCACCGCCGGATCGGCGGCTGCGACCAGAACGGGCTTGCTGCCTGGGAGCGGCAAATCCGCGGCGGCCACGCTCGCCCGGACGGGTTTGGCGGGCGGCGGCGTTGCCAACTGCGTCGTTGACGCGCTCACGGTCTTGCCCTCTTGCGCCGCTGCGCCGTCCGCGCCTGCCGAGCGAACGGCCGCCTGCTTGCGCAGCGTGGCAAACCCCTTGTCGAGCAGGCGTGCCGTCTGGATGTCGCGCGCGCCGGCCGAGCGGCCACCCAGGACGACCACGATGACGCGCCGTCCGTCGCGTTTGGCCGAGGCGGCGAGGTTGTAGCCCGAGGCGCGGATGTACCCGGTCTTCAGGCCATCGGCGCCCGGGTAGGCCCCCATCAGGCGATTGTGGCTGATGTAGGTGCGCCCCCGGAAGGAGAACTTCCGCTCGTTGAAGTACCGGTAATACTGTGGGAAATCGGTCAGCAACGCGCGCGCCAGGATGGCGATGTCCCGGGCCGTGGTCCGTTGCGCGGGGTCCGGCAGGCCGGAAGCGTTGCGAAAACGGGTCTGCGTCATGCCGAGGCGCCGCGCCTTGCCGGTCATCATCTCGGCGAACTTGCCCTCGCCGCCGCCGAGCGCCTCGGCCACCACGGCCGAAGCGTCGTTCGCGGAACGGACGACGATGGCGCGGATCGCCTGCTCGACGGTGAGCCCGTCGCCACGGCGCAGGTCGATGTTGGTCTCCCCCATGCTGGCGGCGTGGCGCGACACTTCGAGCCGCTTGTCGAGCCGCTGGCGGCCGCTTTCGAGGGCCTCGAAGAGCATGTAGAGGGTCATCATCTTGGTGAGCGACGCCGGATAGGCGCGGGCGTCGGCGTTGGATTCGTACAGCACCGTGCCGGATGCCGCGTCGATCACGATGGCCGCGCTGGTGCCGGCCTGGGCCGTAGGCGCCTGCGCCAGCACGAGGCCGACGAGCGCCGCAAAGAAGCCGATCGCTCGACGCGACGGAACCGCCACCCCGCGGTCCGCAGAATCCGCCATCCTGCTTCCCCCTCTCCCGATGCCACGACTCGGGTCGCATTCGATACTAGGTAAACTCGGAATCGTTGTCCATGCATGTCCCCGTACCAGCGCGAGATTAACTTTGCCTTAACTCCGCCCCCGCCGACGGCGCTCGACGCGTCATCTTGCGCAAAGCCGGTCGAGCCCCCGCCGATCGACGACCGCTGTCCAGGCGGCGTCCGTCATGGTTGCAAATTTCTGCGGTGCAACACAAGAATCGAATCGTATATACTCGTCGGTTGAGACATTTACGAGTCGGCGGTCATGTGGCTTGTGCGGCGCAGCATGGCGTGGACCAGGACGGCGGGCGGCCTCGACCGCAAGCGGTGCGCCAGCCGCGCCGTCGCGCCATCCGCGAACGGGGCTTTGCCGCGACGGCCGCGATTTAATATGATGTGCACGGGCGGCCGGATGACCTAGGTTGGGATGACGGCTTGTTGGGCGGATGAGCGACCGCGATATCACTCGCCGGGACGACCCGGGTACGGGCACCCTGGTGAAGAGCAAGCCCAAGACCAAGAAGCCCTCGATGTACAAGGTGCTTCTGCTCAACGACGACTACACGCCGATGGAGTTCGTGGTGCATGTGCTCGAGCGGTTCTTCGGCAAAAGCCATGAGGATGCGACGCGCATCATGCTGCACGTGCATCGGCGCGGCGTCGGAATCTGCGGCGTCTACACCTACGAGGTTGCCGAGACCAAGGTGAACCAGGTCGTCGAGTTCGCGCGCCGCCACGAACATCCGTTGCAGTGCACCCTGGAAAAGGAATAAGGCCCGATGCTGTCGGCGAATCTGGAAAAGACCCTGCACCGGGCGCTCGCGCTGGCGGGACAGCGGCGTCATGCCTACGCGACGCTGGAGCACCTGCTGCTGGCATTGAGCGAGGATCAGGACGCCGTCGCGGTCATGCGCGCCTGCAACCTCGAGATCGACCGGCTGCGGCGCGAGGTAGCCGAGTACGTCGACAACCAGCTCGCTAATCTGGTCGGCGACGGCGTCGGCGACCCCAAGCCGACGGCGGGCTTCCAGCGCGTGCTGCAGCGCGCCGCCATCCATGTGCAATCCTCGGGCCGCGAGGAGGTGACGGGAGCGAACGTCCTGGTCGCCCTGTTCTCCGAGCGCGAAAGCCATGCCGTCTTTTTCCTGCAGGAGCAGGAGATGTCGCGCCTGGACGCCGTCAACTACATCAGCCATGGCATCGCCAAGGCGCGGGCCCGGTCGGAGAGCCGGCGCGTGCACGGCGCCGATGCCGACGCCGCGGCGGAGCGAGTGGTGAAATCCGGCACCGAGGCGCTCGACGCCTATTGCGTCAATCTCATCAAGAAGGCGCGCGCCGGGCGCATCGATCCGTTGATCGGCCGCGAGGCGGAGGTCGAGCGCACCATGCAGATCCTGTGCCGGCGGTCGAAGAACAACCCGCTCTACGTCGGCGAGGCCGGCGTCGGCAAGACGGCGATCGCCGAAGGGCTGGCGCTCAAGATCGTGCGCGGCGAGGTGCCGGAGGTGCTGCGCGGCGCCACCATCTACTGCCTCGACATGGGCTCGCTCTTGGCCGGCACGCGCTATCGGGGCGACTTCGAGGAACGGTTGAAGGCGGTCCTCCAGGAACTCGAATCGATGGAAGGGGCCATCCTGTTCGTCGACGAGATCCACACGGTGATCGGGGCCGGCGCCACCAGCGGCGGGGCCATGGACGCCTCCAACCTGCTGAAGCCGGCGCTGGCCTCCGGCACGCTGCGCTGCATCGGGTCCACCACCTACAAGGAGTACCGCAACTATTTCGAGAAGGACCGCGCGCTGGTGCGCCGCTTCCAGAAGATCGACATCAACGAGCCGACGATCGAGGACTCGGTCAAGATCCTGCGCGGTCTCAAGCCCTATTACGAGAAACACCACAAGGTGCGCTACACGGCGGAAGCGATTCGCAGCGCGGTCGAATTGGCGGCCCGCTACATCAACGATCGCAAGCTGCCGGACAAGGCGATCGACGTGATCGACGAAGTGGGCGCGGCGCAGATGCTGCTGCCGGAGAACAAGCGCAAGAAGATCATCGCGGTAAAGGACGTGGAGGCGGTGGTCGCCAAGATCGCGCGCATACCGCCCAAGAGCGTGTCGCGCGACGATCGCACCGTGCTGCACAACCTGGATCGCGACCTCAAGTCCATGGTGTTCGGCCAGGATCAGGCGATCGAGGCCCTCGCCGGCGCCATCAAGCTCGCGCGCGCGGGCCTGCGCGAGCCGGAGAAGCCGATCGGCTGCTACCTGTTCTCGGGCCCGACCGGCGTCGGCAAGACGGAAGTGGCGCGCCAGCTCGCCCGCAGCATGGGCATCGAGCTGATCCGCTTCGACATGTCGGAATACATGGAGCGCCACTCGATCTCGCGCCTCTTGGGCGCGCCGCCGGGCTACGTCGGTTTCGATCAGGGCGGCCTCTTGACCGACGCCGTCGACCAGCATCCGCACGCCGTGCTGCTGTTGGACGAGATCGAGAAGGCGCATCCGGATTTGTTCAGCGTGCTGCTGCAGGTGATGGACCACGGCAAGCTTACCGACCACAACGGCAAGGCGGTGGACTTCCGCAACGTCATCCTGATCATGACCACCAACGCCGGCGCCGCCGACCTGGCGAAGCCCGCCATCGGCTTCGGCCGCGAGACCCGGGTCGGCGAGGATTTGGAGGCCATCAACCGCATGTTCTCGCCGGAGTTCCGCAACCGGCTCGACGCCACCATCGGCTTCGTGCACCTGACGCCCGAGGTCGTGGCCCGCGTCGTCGACAAGTTCATCCTGCAGCTCGAAGGCCAGCTCACCGACCGCGAGGTCATGATCGAGCTCACCGAGGCCGCGCGCGAGTGGCTGGCGCGGATGGGCTTCGATCCGCTCTATGGCGCGCGGCCGCTCGCCCGCGTCATCCAGGAACACATCAAGAAGCCGTTGGCCGAGGAATTGCTGTTCGGCAAGCTGGAGAAGGGCGGCGTGGTGCGCGTCGATGCGGTCGACGGCAAGCTGGTCTTCAGCTACCTCGAGCGCGAGCCCAAGCCGCCGGCGCTGCCCGACGCCAA
>CAYPKW010000089.1:0-9749 GCA_964411425.1 uncultured Rhodospirillaceae bacterium | reverse complement strand
TCGCCCCACACCCGGATGTAGGGGGCTGAGCTAGACGCAGCGCAGCCGCCGCCGCCGCGGCGAGCGGCCAGTCCGAAATGGATTCACCATGTCAAACAGCGACGCAGCAAGGGGGCCGCCGGCCAAGGGCGGGGCTCGGCCCTTCGCCGGCGGCGAGGCGCATCATAGGAAAATGATCTGCGCCGTCAAGCCGCCGTACCGCGGCGCGGCCCCCGGGGCAGGACCCCGAGCGCGACTTGACGGCGGCGGCAGGCCGCGTGCATGACCTGACCGGGCGAACGACGAGGGGCGCGCGATGGCTCGACGTCTGCAAGGCAAGGCGGCCATCGTCACCGGCGGCGCGCGCGGCATCGGCAAGGCCATTGTGCTGCGCCTGGCAGGCGAAGGCGCCGCAGTTCTTTTTACCGACGTGAGCGGCGAGCGCGGCCGCGCGGTCGAGGCGGAGTTGCTCCAGGGCGGCCTCGAGGTCGCGTTCCTCGGCGCCGACGCGAGCCGCCCCGAGGACAACGAGGCGATGGCCCGCGCCGCCATCGAGCGCTACGGGCGGATCGACATCCTGTGCCCCAATGCGGCGATCTTTCCCGCCACGATGATCGAGGACATGACGCCAGGCGAGTGGGACGAGGTGTGCGCCGTCAACCTCAAGGGGCCGTTCCTCGCCGTCAAGGCATGCCTGGCACAGATGAAGAGACAGCGCTACGGGCGCATCGTCATCACGTCGTCGATCACGGGGCCGCGCGTCAGCGCCCCGCGGCACGCCCATTACGCCGCCGCCAAGGCGGGGCTGATCGGGTTCATGCGCACCGCTGCGCTCGAGTTCGCGCCGCACGGGATAACGGTGAACGCCGTGGAGCCGGGCAACATCCTTACCGAGGGCGTAGAGTTGCATCGCGACCGAACGTTCATCGAGGGCCAGCGCGCGGCCGTGCCGCTGGGCCGCCTCGGCACGCCCGAGGACGTGGCCAACGCGGTGCTGTTCCTCGCCTCCGACGAGGCAGGGTACATCACCGGCCAAAGCATCGTGGTGGACGGCGGCCAACTGCTGCCGGAGATGCAGGCGGCGATCCTGCCCTTGGCGTGAAGGATCCGCGGCGGCGGGCGGTCAGCCGGCGAATTCGCCGTCCGGCACGCCCTTGACGCCCGCGTCCACCGCAAAGATGCCGCCGGCGAGCGGCTGCTCGGACAACTCGGCCGCCGACAGCCCGTAGCGCACCGTCGTCACATAGAGCACGTCGAGATCGGGTCCGCCGAAGATCGCGCTGGTGACGCGCCGGCACGGCAGGTTCACGACGCGGTCGATGGCGCCGTCCGGCGCCCACCGGATGAGGCAGCCGCCGTCCCAGCGCGCGTTCCACAGGAACCCCTCGGCGTCGATGGTGGAGCCGTCGGCGTAGCCGTGCTCCGCCGTCTTGGCGAACAGGCGGCGGTTCGACACGGTGCCGGCGCCCGCGTCGAAGTCGTAGGCGTAGATGCCCTCGAAGGTATCGGCGAAATACATGATCCGGTCGTCCGGGCTCCAGGCGAACGTGTTGGCGATACCGAGGCCGCTTTCAAACCTGGTCACCCCGCCGCCCGGATCGATGCGGTACATGGCCCCGCTGCGCTCGGTAATCGGCAACTCGCTCATGTCCTCGGCGAAGTTGTTCATCATGGTGCCGTACCAGAAGCGGCCTTGCCGGTCGCACTTGCCGTCGTTGGAGCGGTTCCTGGGCCGATCGGCTTCGGGAGCGACGAAGCGTTCCGTGCGGCCCGTCGCCGGATCGAAGAATTCGACGGCCGACCTGCTGGCGACGATCAACCCGCCGCGCGCGCGAAGGCTAAGCGCGGTTACCATTTCCGGCATTGCCCACGTCCGGTGCTCGCCGGTCGTGGGGTTCCAGCGATGCAGGCGCTTCGCCGGCACGTCGGTCCAGTAGAGCGCGCCTTCGCGCCGGCTCCAGGTCGGCCCCTCGCCGAGCCAGTTCTTGCACTCGAGGACGCACTCGACCCTCATGGCGTCACCCCTCGCACGCGTTCAGCCCAATGCTGGACCCGGCCGGCGAGCCAGGCAAGGGCGACGCCGCGGTCGCGACCGGACTCAACTTGACTCGCGTCCCCGCGGGTCGCCAAGATGCGCGAAACGGGCGCTAACCGCCGTGGCCGGGCCGACCGGCCAACAAATCTCGACCACAGAGGGAGGCACGTCATGACACGAACGAACCTATGGCTCCTCGGAGCGGCCGCGCTGGCGTTGGCCCTTGGCCCGGCGGCGGCGGAGACGCCGAAGGACAGCTTCGTCATCGCCAAGAACATCGACGACATCATCACGCTCGATCCCGCCGAGGTGTTCGAGTTCTCGGGCGGCGAAATCATCGCCCAGGTCTATGACCGCATCATGGCCTACGAGCCCGAGGACACCGCGACGCTGGTGGGCGGCGTGGCCGAGAGCTATTCGATCAGCGACGACGGCAAGACCATCACGCTCAAGATCCGCCCTGGCCTCAAGTTCCATTCCGGCAACCCGGTGACGGCCGAGGACGTGGCGTTCTCGATGCAGCGGGTGATTCTCCTCGACAAGACCCCGGCCTTCATCTTCTCGCAGCTCGGCTGGACCAAGGACAACGTCAAGGACCTGGTGAAGGCGTTGGACGCTGAGACCGCGCAGCTCACGATCACCGAGGACTTCGCGCCCACCTTCGTCCTCAACACGCTCTCGGCCGGCGTCGGCTCGGTGGTGGACAAAGAGACCGTCCTCGCGCACGAGAAGGACGGCGATCTCGGCTACGAATGGATGAAGGCGAACTCGGCCGGGTCCGGCGCCTTCGTCCTCAAGTCGTGGAAACCCAACGAGTCCGTGACGCTCGACGCCAACCCCGACTACCGGCACCCGCCGGCGATGAAGCGGGTCGTCGTGCGCCATATCCCCGAGCCCGCGGCGCAGCGGCTGTTGCTGGAGAAGGGCGACGCGGACATGGCCCGCAATCTCTCGGCCGACCAGATCCAGGGCCTCGCCGGCAACGCCGATATCATCGTCGAGTCCTATCCCAAGGCCGACGTCTATTACCTGGGCCTCAATCAGAAGGACGAGCATCTGGCCAACCCCAAGGTGCGCCAGGCGATCCGCTGGCTGGTGGATTACCAGGGCATGGCGGACAGCTTCCTGCGCGGCAATTTCAAGGTGCATCAGGCGTTCTGGCCGTCGGGCTTCTTCGCCTCGCTGACCGACCTGCCGTTCAAGCTGGACGTGGAGAAGGCGAAGGCCCTGCTGGCGGAGGCCGGTTACCCGGACGGCTTCGAAGTAGAGCTCGACGCCGCCAACTCGTCGCCCTTCATGGAGGTCGCCCAGTCGATCCAGGAGACGATGGGCCGCGCCGGCATCAAGGTTTCCATCGTCCCCGGCGAGCAGAAGCAGGTCATCACCAAGTACCGCGCCCGCAACCACGGCATGGTCCTGCTTTACTGGTCGCCGGACTACATGGACCCGCATTCGAACGCCGACTCGTTCGCGCGCAACCCCGACAATTCAGACGATGCGAAGGCGAAGCCGCTGGCCTGGCGCAACGCCTGGGACATCCCCGAGATCACCAAGCAGACCGACGCGGCGGCGCGCGAACGCGACCCCGAGAAGCGCAAGGCGATGTATCTCGACCTGCAACGCAAGCTGCAGGAGGACGGCCCCTTCGTCATCATGTTCCAGAGCACCGAGCAGGCGGCGCGGCGGGCGAACGTGGCGGGATTCGTCTCCGGCCCGACCTACGATACGGTCTACTATCGCAACGTCACGAAACAGTAACGCCCGCTTGACGGTCCGTACGGCCGAGGCAACGGAGGCGGGACGCCCGCCTCCGTCACGGCTCCTCGGCAACGCGCTGCGGCTCGTATTCTCCGTCGCGCTGACGTTCCTCGGCCTCACGGCCGTAACCTTCGTCATCGGCCGGGTGGTGCCGATCGACCCCGTGCTCGCCATCGTCGGCGACCGGGCGCTTCCGGAGGTCTACGAGCGCGTGCGCCAGGAGCTCGGCCTCGACCTGCCGCTCTATAGCCAATACTGGAACTACCTGCTGCACGTCATGCGGGGCGACTTCGGCACCTCGGTCGTCACCTCGCGGCCGGTGATCGAGGACCTTCTGCGCTTCTTTCCGGCCACCATCGAGCTGGCGACGGCGGCCACGCTCCTCGGCGTCGCCCTGGGCGTGCCGATGGGGGTCGCGGCCGCAGCCAACCGGGGCCGCCTTCCCGACCACGTCATTCGCGTGCTGGGGCTGGTCGGCTATTCCGTGCCGGTGTTCTGGTTCGGACTCGTGGGCCTGCTCCTGTTCTACGCCAATCTCGGCTGGGTCTCCGGGCCGGGGCGTCTCGACGTGTTCTACGACGGCCTGGTCGAGCCGCTGACCGGCCTGCTGCTGGTGGACAGCGCGCTCGCCGGCGAGTGGGAGGTGTTCGCCAGCGCGTTCTCTCACCTGGTCCTGCCGGCCGCCATCCTCGGCTACTTCTCGCTTGCCTACATCAGCCGCATGACCCGCAGCTTCATGCTCGAGCAGCTCGCCCAGGAGTACATCACCACGGCGCGCGTCAAGGGCCTGTCGGAGCGGCGCGTCGTCTGGCGCCACGCGCTGGGCAACGCGATGGTGCCGCTCGTCACCGTGATCGCGCTGAGCTACGGCTCGCTGCTCGAGGGCGCGGTCCTGACCGAAACCGTCTTCGCCTGGCCCGGCCTCGGGCGCTACATCACCGACTCGCTCTTCAACGCCGACATGAACGCGGTCCTGGGCGGCACGATGATGGTCGGCACGGTGTTCATCGGGCTGAACCTGCTGTCGGACGTGCTCTATCGCCTGCTCGACCCGAGGGCCCGATGACCGCGCCCGATCGGCAAGGGCTGCGCGGCTGGCTATTGTCCGATGTCCCGCAGTCGCGCTGGCAGGCCAAGGTCGGGCGCACCTACCTCGGCTGGCTCGCCTTCCTCGGCAATCCGCTGGCGGTGGTGGGCCTCGCCATAATCGTCGCCTTGGTGGCGGCCGCCGTCCTGGCGCCATGGCTGGCGCCCGGCTCGCCCGTCGGTCAGGACCTCGGCCGCCGCCTGCTGGCCCCGTCGGCCGAATTCTGGTTCGGGACCGACGATCTCGGGCGGGACATCTACACCCGGGTGGTGCACGGCGCGCGCATCACGCTCTACATCGTCGGCCTGGTGGCGATCATCGTCGCCCCGGTCGGGCTGCTGGTCGGCACCGTGGCCGGCTACCTGGGCGGCACCGCCGACGCGATCCTCATGCGCATCACCGATATCTTCCTCGCCTTTCCACGCCTCATTCTGGCGCTGGCCTTCGTCGCCGCGCTGGGGCCGGGCATCGAGAACGCGGTCATCGCCATCGCCGTCACCGCCTGGCCGCCCTACGCGCGGGTCGCCCGCGCCGAGACGCTCACGCTCCGCAACAGCGACTTCATCGACGCCGTCCGGCTCCAGGGCGCCGGGCCCGCGCGCATCATCCTCGGTCACGTGGCGCCGCTGTGCCTGTCCTCGCTGATCGTCCGCGTGACGCTCGACATGGCCGGCATCATCCTGACGGCGGCCGGCCTCGGGTTCCTCGGCCTGGGCGCGCAACCGCCCTTGCCGGAATGGGGCGCCATGATCGCCTCGGGGCGGCAGTTCCTGCTCGATCAATGGTGGATCGCCACCATTCCGGGCATCGCCATCTTCGTCGTCAGCCTCGGATTCAACTTGCTGGGGGACGGGCTGCGCGATGTGCTCGACCCGAAAGGCCGGTGATGCGCGAGCCGGCGCTGCTGACGGTCGAGGACCTGTGGGTCCGCTTCCCCTCCCGCAAGGGCACCGTCGAGGCGGTGCGCGGCGTCAGCTTCACGGTGGCGCGCGAGAGGCTGGGCATCGTCGGGGAATCGGGGTCCGGCAAGACCATGACCGGCCGGTCGATCCTGCGCCTAGTGCCCCCGCCGGGCGAGGTCGCGGCCAAGGTCCTGCGCTTCGGCGACACGGACCTGCTGACCATCGAGGAGCCGGCGCTGCGCGCGGTGCGCGGGCGAAGGATCTCCATGGTGATGCAGGACCCGAAGTTTTCGCTCAATCCCGTCATGCCGGTCGGCCGCCAGATCGCCGAGGCCTATCGAGTGCACAGCGGGGCCGGCGCGGCCGCGGCGCGGGAGAAGGCGCTCGACGCGTTGGCGGCGGTCCGCATCCGGGACCCCCAGCGCGTCTATGGGGCCTATCCGCACGAGCTGTCCGGCGGCATGGGCCAGCGCGCCATGATCGCCATGATGCTGGTCCCCGATCCCGACCTGCTGATCGCCGACGAACCCACTTCGGCGCTGGACGTGACGGTGCAGATGCAGGTCCTGGCGATCATCGACGACCTGGTAAGCGAGCGCGGCATGGGGCTGATCTTCATCAGCCACGACTTGAACCTGGTGGCGTCGTTCTGCGACCGCGTCCTCATCATGTATGCCGGGCGCATCCTGGAGACTTGCCGCGCCGTCGATTTGTCGCGGGCACGCCACCCCTACACGCGCGGCCTGCTCGACTCGCTGCCGCGGATCGACCGGCCGAGGGACGAGCTGCCGGTGCTCCGGCGCGATCCCGACTGGGCCGAGGCCGCGGTCCGGCGAGAGCCATGATCGAGGTCCGCAACCTGTCGGTGACGTTCGGCGAGGGGCGCACGACCGTTCGCGCCTTGACGGAGGTTTCCTTCGCGGTCGCCGCGGGCGGGTCCTTCGGGCTGGTCGGAGAATCGGGCGCCGGCAAGTCGACCGTGCTGAGGGTCATCAGCGGCCTCCTGACCCGCTGGTCGGGCGACATTGCAGTCGCCGGCCGGCCGCAGGGACGGCGGCGCGAGCGCGCCTTCCACAAGCTGGTCCAGATGGTGTTCCAGGACCCCTACGCGTCCCTGCACCCACGCCATACCGCGGACCGGGCGCTCGCCGAGGCCGTGGCCATTCACCGGTTGGGCAGGGCCGACCGCCGCATCGAGGCCGTCCTGCGGGACGTGGGTCTGGACCCTTCCTTGCGTTTCCGCTATCCGCATCAGCTCTCCGGCGGCCAGCGCCAGCGGGTGGCCATCGCGCGGGCCCTCATCCTCGAACCCAGGGTGCTGCTGCTGGACGAACCGACCTCCGCGCTCGACGTCTCGGTGCAGGCGGAGATCCTGAACTTGCTCGCCCGCCTGCGGGCCGAGCGCGAGCTGACCTTCGTGCTGGTCAGCCACAATCTGGCGGTCGTCGCCCATTTGTGCGACCGACTGGCGGTCATGAACCGTGGCCGGGTGGTGGAGCAGCTGTCGGCCGCCCAACTGCGCGAGGCGGACTTGGTCCAGCCCTATAGCCGGCAGCTCTATCGCGCCAGCCTCGGATACGATCGCGGCGCCGTGGCCGATTTCGCTGATTTCGCCTGAAGCTCATGGCGACGCGCCCGCTTGCCCGAGTTCGGCTAGTGGATCCGATCCGACATTTGCCTCCCCTTCTTGTCATGCCAGCGCTTGACGCGGGCATCCACCCTCGGGTCAGGCCCGAGGGCGCCGCTGCACCATGGATCGCCGGGTCACGCCCGGCGATGACACTTCTATTGGGTGGGGACTCATCTGTCGGATCGGATCCACTTGGAACTCGGCCCCGCCCGCAGCGCCACGTTCTTTCCCGGCAACGCCGTCATCCCTCGATTGACAGGGTCCGCGTTATGGCGTTGGAATGGTTGCAGGCCGCAGCAAAAAACGCAGGGAGGATGAGGCGATGAAAAGATCGGGACTGTTCCGCGTGCGGAGTTACGCGCCGATGACGCGGCGGCGCTTCACGCAGGGCGCCTTGGCGCTGGGCGCGGCGGCAAGCTTGCCGTGGCGCGCCGCCCGGGCGGACGCCACCGTGACCTTCCTCGGCTGGCAGGGCTACGACGAAGGCCTGCTGGTCAACGACTTCACCAAGAAGAACGGGATTACCCTCAACACCACCTACATCGGTAACAACGACGAGATCGTCACCAAGCTGTCCGCCGGCGGCATCGGACAGATCGACATCGTGACCCCCTACATGGGCTACATTCCGCTGCTGGCGGCCGCGGGCCTCATTGACCCGATCGACGAATCGCTGGTGCCCAACCTGGCGAAGGTGGTGCAGCCGTTCCGCGACGACCCCAACATCATCGTCGAGGGCGTGCGCTACTCGGTGCCGTTCACCTGGGGCTCGGCGCCGATGATGTACGACCCGGCGGTGACGGCGGCGCCGGCGGCCTGGGCCGACCTGCTCAAGCCCGAGTTCAAGGGCAAGGTCGGCATGATGGACGACCCGGTCGGCAACTTGATGCTGGCGGCGCTGCTGGCCACCGACGCCGAGATTCCGACGCAGTTGACCAAGGCGCAGTTGCAGCAGGCGCTCGACTACCTGCTGAAGCTCAAGAAGGAGCAGGTCCGCCTGCTGGCGGTGAGTTGGGGCGACCTGGCCGACGCGTTGGCGCGCGGCGACGTGGCTGTCACCTTCAGCGGCTGGGAGACGATCAAGAAGTTCGCCGCCGACAAGGGCAAGGTGATCGAGTACACCTACCCGAGCGAAGGCACCTTCGCCTGGCTCGACAACTATTGCATCGCCAAGGACGCGCCGAACCGCGAGGTCGACCACATGCTGGCCAACCAGATCATCAGCGTCGACGCGCAGTTGAAGATCGGCGACGAGTTCCTGCAGGGCATCGTCAACGAGGACGCGATCGCCAAGCTCGGCGCCTCGCGCCCGCTCTATCCCTACGACGACCTGGCCTCGTTCGCCGAGAAGGCGAAGTTCTACGCCTTCCCGCCGCTCGAATCCGACAGCCTCGCCACCTGGGACGACTGGCAGAAGGCTTACCAGCAGTTCAAGGGCGCGTAAGGCCGGCAAAGGCGGCGCGCCGCCCGAGGGCGGGCGGCGCGCCGTTCATGGGGGAACGTCGTTGGGCCTGCTCGACGGCAAGATCGCGGTCGTGACCGGGGCCGCGTCGGGCATCGGGCGCGCCGGCGCCCGCGCCATGGCGCGGGAAGGCGCTTCGGTCGCCATCGCCGACATCGACGAGACGGGCGGCCGCAAGGTTGAGGCCGAGATCGAGAACGCCGGCGGCAGCGCGCTCTACCTCCCCGTCGACGTGCGGCGCAGCGAGGCGGTAGAGGCCATGGTCGCCGCCGCGGTCGCCCGGTTCGGGCGCATCGACGCGCTGTTCCACAACGCGGTCAACGTGACGCTGGTGAACCGGAAGGACCGGCGCGCCACCGAGCTGCCGGAAGAAACCTGGCATGAGCTGATCGGGCTCGTTCTCACCGGCACGTTCCTCTGCGCCAAGTATGTCGGCCGGCAGATGCTGGCCCAGAAATCGGGCTCCATCATCCTAACGGCCACGGTGGACGCGCTCATCGGCCAGGCCGGGTTCGACGGCTACACCGCGGCCAAGGGGGGCGTCGTCGCGCTGACCCGGTCGCTGGCCGCGGGGCTGTCGCCGGAGGGCGTGCGGGTGAACGCGATCTGCCCGGGCTTCGTCGAGACGCCGCACCAGGCGCCGTTCCTGTCGGTGCCGGCGGAGCGCGCGAAAATCCGCGCTCTGCACCTGATGGACATCCTGCAACCCGAGGACATCGCCGAGTTCGCGGTATTCCTCGCCTCCGACAAGGCGCGGTTCATGACCGGCGGGGTGCATGTGGTCGATTCCGGGTACACCGCCTTCAAGGGCCGTCTGGACCTCAAGGCGACGTTCGAGCGGTAGGCGTTCAGAGCACCGGGTCGCCGAGTTTCGGATAGGTTTCGTCGCCCCAGAT
>CAYPKW010000088.1:0-9972 GCA_964411425.1 uncultured Rhodospirillaceae bacterium | reverse complement strand
CTAGTGGATGCAATCCGACATTTGGCTCCCCCACTTGTCATGCCCGCGCTTGACGCGGGCATCCATCGTGCCGCTGCACCATGGATCGCCGCCCCCGGGTTAAACCCGGGGGCACGCCCGGCGATGACACTTCTATTGGGTTCGGATCCACTAGCCCTCGACGAGGCCGCGCAGGTAGTCGCCGTAGGCGCTGTTGGGAAGCGCCGCGGCGAGGCGCAGGAGCTGCTCGGCGTCGATGAAGCCCATGCGATAGGCCACCTCCTCGACGCAGCCGATCTTCATGCCCTGGCGCAACTCCACCGTGCGCACGAACTCGGCCACCTCGAGCAGCGAGTCGTAGGTGCCGGCGTCGAACCAGGCGTAGCCGCGCCCGAGCCGCTCGACGCCGAGCCGGCCGGTTTCGAGATAGCGCCGGTTCACGTCGCTGATTTCCAGCTCGCCGCGCGCCGACGGCTTGAGCGAGCGGGCGATGTCGAGCACGGCGTTGTCGTAGAAGTAGAGCCCGATCGCCGCCCAGCGCGAGCGCGGCGACGTCGGCTTCTCCTCGATGCCGATCGGCCGGCCGTCGGGGCTGAGCTCGACCACGCCGTAGCGCTGGGGGTCACGCACCTGGTAGCCGAAGA
Source organism: uncultured Rhodospirillaceae bacterium (assembly GCA_964411425.1). GTDB lineage: Bacteria > Pseudomonadota > Alphaproteobacteria > Dongiales > Dongiaceae > CAYPKW01. The sequence goes on along the minus strand of CAYPKW010000088.1, from coordinate 9,349 downwards.
TGGTGGCGCCCGACGGTCGCCCGGCGGCGGCGGTGAGGCGCTCGACGAGCCCGTGACCGAAGATCACGTTGTCGCCGAGCACGAGGGCGACGCGCTCGGCGCCGACGAAGTCGCGCCCGATGATGAACGCCTCGGCCAACCCGTTGGGCCGCGGCTGCACGGCGTAGCTGAGCGCGATCCCCCACCTGCGCCCATCGCCCAGCAGGCGCTCGAAGCCCGCCCGATCGTGCGGCGTGCTGATGACCAGGATGTCGCGCACGCCGGCCAGCATCAGGGTCGAGAGCGGGTAGTAGATCATCGGCTTGTCGTAGATCGGCAGCAGCTGCTTCGACACCGAGAGGGTGATGGGATGCAGCCGCGTCCCGGCGCCGCCGGCCAGCACGATGCCCTTCATACCGCCTCCTCATGAACCGCGGCCCCGAGCACCGCGGCGACGGTGGCCGGCAGCTCGTCCCGCCATGGGCGCGGGCGGATCGCCCAGCGCGCCGCGATCTTGCCGCAGTCGAGCACGGCGTAGGGCGGCCGGCGCGCCGGCGCGCCATAGGCGGCGCTGGCGACCGGGCGCGGCGCCGGCGCGCTCCGCCCGAGGCCGGCATAGACCTCGAGGATGGCGCCGGCAAAGGCGAACCAGGTGACCGGCCCCTCGGCGCAATAATGGTAGGTTCCCCAGCCGTCCCCCTCGCCCAATCGCTGCGCGAGCGTGAGAATCGCCTCGGCGACGTGGCAGGCCGGCGTGGGACAGGTCGTCTGGTCGTCCACCACCTCGAGCGCGCGCCCCGCCGCGGCGGCCGCCAGCACGGCCTTGAGGAAATTGCGGCGATGGCGGCTGAACACGCCGGAGGTGCGCAGGATGACGTGGCGCTCCACTGCGGCGCGCACCGCCAATTCGCCGGCCGCCTTGCTGGCGCCGTAGACGCTCAAGGGGTCGATCGGGTCGTCCTCGCGCCAGGGCGCGCGCTTGGCGGCGCCGAACACGTAGTCGGTCGAAAGATGAACCAGCGGCACGCCCTGCCGCGCGCAGGCGGCGGCCAGGTTGGCGGCGCCTAGCGCGTTGACGGCGAAGGCACGCTCGACCTCGCGCTCGGCGCGGTCCACGGCGGTGTAGGCCGCCGCGTTGACGACCAGCCCGGCGCGGCTCGCGGCCAGCGCCGCGCCGACCGCCGCCGCGTCGGCGATGTCGATCTGCCGGCGCGCCGGGCCTTCGACGGCGAACCCGAAGCGCTCGCCCAGCGCGAGCAGCTCGGCGCCGATTTGGCCCTCGCGGCCGAGCAGCAGGATGGTCCGCGGCTCAGGGCTCATGGCCGCGCGCCCCCGAGCCCGAGCCGCTCGCCGCGGTAGACGCCGTCGAGGATGGCCTGCCACCAAGCGCTGTTGTCGAGGTACCAGCGCACCGTCAGCCTGAGGCCGCTCTCGAAGCTCTCCGCCGGCCGCCACCCGAGCTCGCGGCGGAGCTTGCCGGCGTCGATCGCGTAGCGCCTGTCGTGTCCGGGCCGGTCGGCGACGAATGTCACCAGCCGGCGGCGGGGGCCGGCGCGATCGGGCGCCATTTCGTCCAAGAGATCGCAGATCGCCTCCACGACCTGCAAATTGGTGCGCTCCGCCTCGGCGCCGATGTTGTAGGTCTCGCCGACCCGCCCGCGGCCGAGCACGAGCGCCAGCGCCCGCGCGTGGTCCTCGACGTAGAGCCAGTCACGCACGTTGGCGCCGCTGCCGTAGAGGCCGATCGGCCGGCCGCGCAGCCCGTTGATGATGGCGAGCGGAATCAGCTTTTCCGGGAATTGGCAGGGGCCGTAATTGTTGCAGGTGTTGCTCACGATCGCGGGCAGGGCGTAGGTGCGATGCCAGGCGCGCACCAGGTGATCGGCGCCCGCCTTGCTCGCCGCGTAGGGCGAATTGGGCCGGTACGCCGTCGTCTCGACGAAGCGCCCGACCGGCCCGAGCGAGCCATATACCTCGTCGGTCGAGACGTGGTGGAAGCGGAACGCCTCGCGCCGGTCGGCTGGCAAGCCTTGCCAATGGCGCAGCGCCGCCTCCAGCATGACGTAGGTGCCGATGATATTGGTCTCGATGAAGGGCGCCGGGCGGTCGATCGAGCGGTCGACATGCGATTCCGCCGCCAAGTGCATCACGGCGTCGGGATCGAATTCCGCGAACAGGCGGCCGATGGCGGCGGCGTCGCACACGTTCGCCTCGGCGAAGCGATAGTTGGGGTGGCCGGCGAGCGCGTCGAGCGAGGCCGGATTGGCGGCGTAGGTCAGCGCATCGACGTTGAGCACGCTGTGGCCCGCCTCGCCCGCGAGATGGCGGACGACGGTCGAGCCGATGAAGCCTGCACCGCCGGTGACGAGGACGCGCACCGCTCACCACTCCGCCAGAGGACGGTCACGCTCGCGCGGGCGCATCATTAGACAAGCTCCGCCAGGGTTGGATAGCGGCGATCCCTGTCCGATACGACGGCCGCCTCGGCGCCGACCGGCCAAGGGATCGCCAGCGCCGGGTCCGACCATAACACGCCCCGCTCGTGGGTGGCCGAATAGGGAGCCGAGACCTTGTACAAAACCTCGGTATCGTCCTCAAGGGTGCAGAACCCGTGCGCGAACCCGGCCGGGACGTAGAGCTGGCGCCAATTGTCGGCGCTGAGCTCGACGGCGACGTGGCGCCCGAAGGTCGGGCTGTCGCGCCTGATGTCGAGGGCCACGTCGAGGACGGCGCCCTGCACCACGCGCACCAGTTTCGCCTGGGCGAAGGGCGCCGCCTGGAAATGCAGGCCGCGCACCGTGCCCCGCCGGCGCGACGACGAATGGTTGTCCTGCACGAAGTCCGCCGCGATTCCGGCCTCTGCCAGCCCATGCCGGCTGTAGGTCTCGGAGAAGAAGCCGCGGGCATCCCGGTGGCGCGCCGGAACCAGGACGCAGACTCCGGCCAGCTGGGTCGCCTCGACCTGCACGTCCGATCGTTCCCCTCAGCGATGGAACCCTCTGCCGTAATAGCGCTCGATCCGGGTCTGGATCAACTCGAACCCGATGGACAGCAGCCAGTAGATGACCGCCGCGGCCAGCAGCATCTCGATGAAGCGGTACTCCGAGCGCCCGTAGGAGCGGGCGAGGAACATCAGCTCCCACACGCCCATCATGGACACCAGCGACGAATCCTTGAGCATGGAGATGAACTGGCTGCCCGTGGGCGGCACGATCACCCGCATGGCCTGGGGCAGGATGATCTTGCGCATGATGAGGCCGGGCCGCATGCCGAGCGCGGTCGCCGCCTCCCACTGGCCGCGGCCGATCGAGATGATGCCGGCGCGGAAGATCTCCGCGATGTAGGCGCCGTAGCACAACGACAGCGCAACGACCCCCGACGGGATGGCGTCCAGCACCAAGCCCACTTGCGGTAGGCCCAGATAGATGAGGAACACCTGCACCAGCAGCGGCGTGCCGCGGAAGAACGAGATGTAGAAGGTGGCGATCCCGAACAGGAGGCCGTTCCGCGACAGCCGGCCGAGCGCGGCGACGAGGCCGAGAATGGTGGAAAAGAAAATCCCGAGGAAGCACACGAACAGCGTCAGCACGGCGCCCTGGACGAAGCCGTCGGGTGCCAACTTCACGCCGGTGAGGTAGGGCAGCTTCGCGAAGATGACCGAGAACTTGAGGTCGAAGCCGTAGAAGAAGGCGAGAAACAGCGCCAGCAGCTCGACCCACACCGCGCCGATCTGCGCCGGGAACGGCAGCAGCCGGATGGCCCACACATTGGCCAGCAGCAAGGCGGCCGCGAACAGCGCCGCCACGGCCCGGAACAGGACCGCGGGCTGGTCACCCAGCGTCAAGCCCAGCGCCGGCGCGAGCCAGCGCCCGAGCCCGCTATGCGCCAGGTCGGCGCCGTAAGCGGCGATGGCGATCGCCGCGAAGACCGCCGCCGCGGCGCGCCAGTCCCATCCTGTGCGCCGGGCGCCCACACTCAACTCTACGAGGTCACGTCGGCGCCCAGCCACTTCTCCGACAGCGCCTTCAGCGTGCCGTCGGCGCGCATCGCTTCGAAGGTCTCCTCGACGAGCATTGCGAATGGGGCGTCCCCCTTGTCGATGGCGACGACGGCGGGCTCCTCGAACAGGGGTTCGCCCACGATGCGGAACGGGCCGCCCAGCCCGATCTCTTCCACGGCGACGAGATAGTCGCTGACGATGCCATCGAGCCGCGCGCCGTCGCCCAGCGCCAAGTCCTGGTAGGCCAAGGAATCGCTCTCGTACGGCACGATCAGGGCGTCGTCGATCTGAAATTGCACCGGCGGCGCTTCCGGCGCCTCGATGACGAGGTCTTTCCGCAGGTACTTCTCGTAAACGGTCGCCGCCTGGACGCCGATGCGCTTGCCGCTCAACTCCCTGGGCGCCGCGACCGCGGCATTCTCCTTGTGCACCACCAGCGAGGCCGGGGTGGCGTAATAGACCGTGGGAAAGTCGAGCACCTCGGCGCGCGCCCTGGTCGGCGTCATCGAGCCGATGCAAATGTCCCAGCGGTCGGCCCAGCGCCCGGCGGTGATGACCTCCCAGCCCGGCGTCACGATGGCGAGTTCGGCGCCGATTCGCTTGGCGAACGCCCGGGCCACGTCGACGTCGAAGCCCTCCATCTCGTTGTTGTCGTTGCGGTAGGAGAACGGCGGGTAGTCGGCGTCAAGCGCCAGCACCAGCTTGCCCGACGACCGGATCCGGTCGAGCGTCGGCCCGGCCTCGGCCCGGCCGGGGCGGAGAAGCGCCCAAGCCGCCGCGCCGGCCGCCAGCAGGCTCCTGCGATCCAACATCGGCGGCTCCTCCTTGCCGGCGGCGACGGCGCACCTAAGGTAAGCCGGGCCGCCGGGGCCGGCAAGCGGCCTCGCGGCGGCGCCGGCGTTAGGAGCAAAATCCGGAGTATCCGAAGGCCGCCGCATCTGCTACAGTGTTGCCGAATCAAGTTCGCCACGGCGGCATTGCCGCATTGAGCGGGCGACGTCGCCGGGCCGACCGGTCGGCGTCTTGATCGAAGGGCAGGTTCAAATGCACGGCAACACAGCGACATGGCGGGACAGGTTGCGGATCGCGGCCGCTCGGCCGTTCCGGCCGCGCGAGGTTTTCCTGCGCACCGACGGCCGCATGCGGCGTCTGGTGTTGAGCCGGCGCCTGCAGATGAGCGCGGCCGGCGTTCTCGCCGCCGCCGCCGCCGGGCTGCTGTGGGGCGCCGCCGAGCTCGCGGTCGGGTTCACTCGCGGCGGCGGCGATATCGAGCGCGACCGGGCGGCCTACGCGCAACTGCTGGACGAGGTCGAGCACAGCTACCGGCAGCTTGCCGCGCTGGCCCAGGGTCTCGCGACCGACGACGCCGCGCCCGCCTCTTCGAATGCCACCGGGGCGTTCTCGAGCGAGGCCCTCGGCGCGCGCCTGGCCGTCTTCGAGGACCAGTTGCACGGCATCGTCGAGTTGAACCGCAAGTTGACGACGGACTTGCTGGGGCAGAGCGAACGGCTCGCCGACGCCGAACGGGAAAACCGCGATCTCGACGAGAGCGGCCGGCGTCTGGTGGCTGAGCTGGGCGAGCTGCGCGGCGCCCATGCCGCGGCCAATACCGACAAGGTGTCGCTGCAGCGCCGCCTAAGCGGCCTGGAGAGCCAGCTTGCGGTCACCCAGCGCACCGAGCGGGCGCTCAGGGCGGCGGCCCAGCTTTCGACGCCGGCGGCGGACGACGGCGGCTCGATCGCCAAGCTGGTCGGCTACCCGATCCGCAGGCTGTTCAGCGGCGAGGGGCCCGAAGACGCGCTGGTGCTGGCGGTGATGAAGCAGGAGAGCGCCTTCGACCCGCTGGCGCTGAGCCCGGCGGGGGCGCGCGGCCTGATGCAGCTCATGCCGGCCACCGCCATGCGGGTCGCCGACAAGCTCCGGCTCGACTACAGCAAGACGAAGCTGCTGCTGAACGCCGACTTCAACATCGCGCTCGGGCGCGCCTACCTGCACGAGCTGTTGAACCTGTTCGACCGGTCCTACGTGCTGGCGATCGCCGCCTACAACGCCGGTCCGCAGCGCGTGCTGCAATGGATGCGCGAGTTTGGCGATCCGCGCGACAGCGGCGTCGACGTCGGCCGGTGGGTCGCCTCGATCCCCTACGCCGAGACGCGCAACTACGTGCGCAAGGTCATGAAGAGCCTCGACCAATACCGCGATCGGCTGACCGACGCCTCGGCGCAACGCTGCTTCTCGCTGGAGAACGCGTCCTGGTGAGCCGGCGCCGCCGGCCCGCGGCCGGTGGCTCGTCCATTCCGGCCTCGGAGCGCAGGCGGCGCACGAGGTCTGCCGAGAGCCGGTTCCAATGCCGGTCGGCGAGCGCGCCGGCGAGCGCGTACAGCAGCACCGGCGTGGTTTCGCGCGGATAGGCGTGCTTGACGCGCCGGTAGGCGGCGACGACGCCTAATTCGTGCAGCATGTCGGCGTCGGCGATGCCCGCCGCCTGGAGCCGGGCCGCCGATTTCGGCCCGATGTTCTTGAGGTTCTTGAGGGCGGACGGATTCGGGGCACGGCGCCGCATCAATCGTTCCTCCGTTTGAGCTCCAGCGCGAGATTCGTCGGCCAGCCCTTGCGCGGGATACGTCCTAGTGGATCGAATCCGACATTTGCATCCCCTTCTTGTCATGCCCGCGCTTGACGCGGGCATCCATCGTGCCGTCGCGCCATGGATCGCCGGGTCACGGCCGGCGATGATACTTCTAATGGGTGGGGACTCATCTGTCGGATCGGATCCACTAGCACCGTTGCGCGGTTCCCGCTACAAGGGCGCGGACAGGGCCAGCCGAAGCACGGCACCCACGGCCGCGGCGCCGGCCAGCGTCGGCAGCATGCCGATGCGCAGCCCGAACATGGCGACCAGCGCCGCCAGCGCCAGCCCGAGCGCGAGAGGGTCGAGGCTGCTGGGCTCGGGCAGCAGCAGGCGCAGCCCATGCCAGCGCCACTCGCCGACCCGCCCGAACACCGTGTGCAGGGCGAACCACAACGCGAGGTTGAGCACGACGCCCACCACCGCCGCCGTGATCGCCGACAGCGCGCCATTGAGCCGGCGATGGCCGCGCAGCGCCTCGACGTAAGGGGCGCCTAGGAAGATCCACAGGAAGCAGGGCGCGAAGGTGACCCAGGTGGTGAGCGCGGCGCCAAGCGTTCCGGCCAGCATCGGGTCGAGGGCGCCCGGATGCCGGAAGGCGGCCATGAAGCCGACGAATTGCAGCACCATGATGAGCGGCCCCGGCGTGGTCTCGGCCATGCCCAGCCCATCCAGCATCTCGTCCGGCTTCAACCAGGCGTAATGATCGACCGCCTGCTGGGCGACATAGGCCAGCACCGCGTAGGCGCCCCCGAACGTGACGACCGCCGTCTTGCTGAAGAAGACGGCGATCTGGGCGAAGACGTGGTCGGCGCCCAATAGCGCCACCAGCGCCGCGACGGGTATGAGCCAGAGCGGCAGCCAGAGGAGGAGAACGCCCGGCACGTGGCCGTGGCGTGGCCGCGGCGCTGCGGTGCTTGGCGCGCTCTCGCCGCTCATCTGCGCGCGCCCGAGCGCGAGCCAGCCGACCGCGCCGGCCCCCGCCACGATCAGCGGGAAAGGCAGGTCGAGAAAGAAGATGGCAACGAACCCCGCCGCCGCCAGCGCCGCCAACCGCGCGTCCTTGAGCGAGCGCCGGGCGATGCGGACGAGCGCCTCGCACACGATGGCGAGCACGGCCGGCTTGATGCCGTAGAACACCCCCTCGACCATATCGAGGTCGCGAAACCCGGCATAGAGAATGCTGAGAGCGAGGATGGCGAGCGCGCCCGGCAGGACGAACAGCGTGCCGGCCACGATGCCGCCGCGCCGCCCGTGCAGCAGCCAACCGACATAGGTCGCGAGCTGCTGCGCCTCCGGCCCGGGCAGCAGCATGCAGTAGTTGAGCGCGTGCAGGAAGCGGGCCTCGTCGATCCAGCGCCGCTCCTCCACCAGCAGGCGATGCATCAAGGCGATCTGTCCGGCCGGCCCGCCGAAGCCCAAGAGGCCGATCCTGGCCCACACGCCGACGGCCTCGCGGAACGGCACCGGCGATTCGTGCGCCGGAGCGGACGTCGCTGCATTCGGCGATGAGTCCGGCCGTTCCATGGTCCGCTATGAACGATTTGCCGCCGCGCCGAGGTGGGATCGCCCGCGGACGGCAAGGGCCGGCCCGAGCGGGCCGGCCCCGAACGCGAACGCAGGCGCCATTAATCCAACGCCGCGATATTCTCGGCCGACAGCCTCCCGTCACTGCCCGTCTGGATTTCGAAGTTCACCTTCTGGCCGCCTCTCAGGGTCTGCAGGCCCGCGCGTTCGACCGCCGATACATGGACGAACACGTCCTTGGTCTCCCCGTCCGGCTGGATGAAACCGAAACCCTTGACGGGGCTGAACCATTTGACTGTGCCGGTTGGCATGAGCGTCTCCGTCATCCGTGGCGGCCAGTATGGCCGAAGCCGTTTCGATTTCAATACCGATTCTTCCGCCGGCGAGATCGTCGGGCGCGGACCCGCTACTTGCCGCTGCCGGCCGTGTCCTGGGTGTCGCGGGTCAAGTAATAGGCGATCAGGATCGGCACCAGCGTCACGGCGATGACGAACACGGCCGCCACGTTGGCGACCGGGCGCTGGCGCGGACGCAGCAGCTCGTTCAGGATCCAGATCGGCAGCGTGGTCTGCTGGCCGGCGGTGAACGTGGTCACGATCACTTCGTCGAAGGACAGCGCGAAGGCCAGCATGCCGCCCGCCAGCAGCGCGGTGGCGATGTTGGGCAGCACCACGTGGCGGAACGTCTGGAAGCTGTCGGCGCCCAGGTCCATGGACGCCTCGATGAGGGCCAGCGAGCTGCGCCTCATCCGCGCGATGACGTTGTTGTAGACGACGACGATGCAGAAGGTGGCGTGGCCGAGCACGATGGTGAAGAAGGTGAACGGTATGTCGCTCAACGCGAAGGCGGAGCGCAAGGAGATGCCGGTGATGATGCCCGGCAGTGCGATCGGCAGCAGGATCAACAGCGTGAGCCCTTCCTTGCCGAAGAAGCGGAAGCGATACATGGCGGCCGCGGCGAGCGTGCCGAGGATGACCGCGCCCGCGGTGGCCAGCGCCGCGACGCGCAGCGACAGCGACAGCGCCCGCCAGATGTCGTCGCGCTCCCAGGCCACGGCGAACCACTGCAGCGTGTAGCCGGGCGGCGGGAAGGAGAAGCTGCGGTCGTCGGTGGTAAACGCATAGAGCAGGATGAAGGCGAGCGGCAGGTTGAGGAACAGCACGCCGCCGAGCGCGGCGAGCCTGAGGCCCCAGCCGGCGCCGGTGCCAACGCGC
>CAYPKW010000087.1:0-10038 GCA_964411425.1 uncultured Rhodospirillaceae bacterium | reverse complement strand
GGGGGTGAGTCATCGTCAATGAGAGTTGGTATAATAAGTTATGTCTATTAACTATACAACAGTTAATTATAAGGTTGAAGCTTAACTGTTTTATGATTATTTCTTTCTGGAAGTGGTCCCGCGACTCCTGTCGTCGGCCAGCACCGCTTGGCCAAACCCGCTCAGCGCCCGGCGCAGCCCTTCGTCGGCGACCCCCTGCACGGCGCTTTCGATACGCGCCGTCGCCTCGCCCGTGAGCGGCGCGGGCGGCTCCGAGGCCTCCGGCCGGGGCATGCTGCCCTGGCGGATTCTGAGGCGCGCCACCGCGCGATAGCCGAAATAGCCGTTGATGCGCTCGATCACCTGCGGCTCCGAATGCTGCAGGTCGAGCGCCCAGGCGCCCGCCGCCAGCAGGTGCAGCGTGCCCGCTTCGCGCCTGCCCGCCGGGAACGCGAGCTTCTCGGGTAGGCTGTGCATGGCAATCTCGGGCCCTACGATGCTCTGCCAATCCGCGACGACGCGCCCCTCGGCGAGCCCGCGTTTGCCCAGCGCCTTGCCGGCCGCCTTCGGCAGCAGCGCCGCCAGCGCCAACATGCGCCCGCGTCGCTCGGGCTGCTTGGTCTCGGCCATGTTCCGTGACACCTTGCGGGGCGCGAGAGCCCCTCACTCTACCTGGACCGATGGCGCCGCTCCAGTCGATCGACCACCTTCAAGCGCGCCGGCTCAGCCGCCGGCTGCTCGCCTGGTACGACCGGCACCGCCGTCTTTTGCCGTGGCGGGCGGCGCCGGGCGAGACGCCCGACCCGTACCGGGTCTGGCTCAGCGAAATCATGCTGCAGCAGACCGCGGTCGCCACCGTCGGCCCCTATTTCCGCGACTTCGTCCGGCGCTGGCCGAAGGTGGTAGAGCTTGCAGCGGCCGAGCTCGACGCGGTCCTCCATGCTTGGCAGGGCCTAGGCTATTACACCCGCGCGCGCAACCTGCACCGCTGCGCTCGTCGAGTGGCGGGCGAATTTGCCGGCCGGTTTCCCGACACCGAGGCGGGGTTGAGGGCGCTGCCCGGCATCGGGCCGTACACCGCGGCGGCCATCGCCGCCATCGCCTTCGGGCGCGCCGCGACCCCCGTCGATGGCAACGCCGAGCGGGTGATCGCCCGCCTCTTCGCCGTCGGCACGCCGCTGCCCAAGGCAAGGCCCGAGCTGGCGCGGCTCGCGCGCGCTCTCACGCCCAGCGAGCGGCCCGGCGATTACGCGCAGGCGATCATGGACCTGGGCGCCACCGTCTGTCTGCCGCGCCGACCTCGCTGTCCCCTCTGCCCGTGGCGGCGCGACTGTGCCGCGCGCGCCGCCGGCATAGCGGGTTCGCTGCCGGCGAGGCCGGCCAGGCGCCGGCGGCCGCTGCGCCACGGCGTTATCTTTTGGGCGACGCAGGCTGACGGCGCCGTGCTGTTGCGGCGGCGGCCCGAGAACGGCCTGCTCGGCGGCATGATGGAGGTGCCGTCCACCCAATGGCGGGCGCGGCGCTGGAGCCACGCGGAGGCGCTTTCCGCGGCGCCGGTCGCGGCGCGCTGGCATCGGCTGCCCGGCGTGGTTCACCACGGGTTCACGCATTTCGAGCTTGAGCTTGCCGTGTTCGCCGGCCAGCCGGGGCGGGCGCCGAAGGATGCCGGGCTGTGGTGCCCCATCGAGCGCATCGCCGACCACGCGCTGCCCACCCTCATGAAGAAGGTGGTGCGCCACGCGCTCGCGCATGGTTGAGCGGCGCTGGCGGCTAACCCGCGCTTCCTCTACTCTTTGCGCCGTGGGGAGCATGGCCGAAACGCGGCATGTCATCGGCCACGGCGGCGGCGCGGACGGGTTGACGCTGCGGGCGTTGCTGCGTCAACGGGCCGGCGTGTACGGCGACAAGCCGTTCCTGCTGACTCGCTCGGGCGCCATCGGATACCGGACCATGGACCGGCGCACGGACCGGCTCGCGGCGGGATTGCACCGCCTCGGCTTGCGGCCGGGCGAGACCGTGCTGGTCATGCTGCCCAACTGCCGCGAGTTCGTCGAGCTGTGGTTCGCGCTGGCCAAGCTCGGCGTCATCCAGGTGCCGGTCAACACCGCCTATCGCGGCGCCATCCTCGGCCATGTGATTGCCGACTCCTTGGCCTCGACCATGATCGCGGACCCGGCCTTCCTCGACCGCGTCGAGGCGGTGGGCGGAGAGGCGGCGGGCCTTCGCCGTCTCATCCTGTCCTGGCCCGGCGCCGTGCCGGAGGGGCTGGCCGCGGGTCGCGAGGTGCTGGCGCTCGACGCCCTCTACGCCGAAGAAGCGGCGCTGCCCAGCGGTCCGCGCGACGGCGACCTGCTGGCGGTCATGTACACCTCGGGCACCACCGGGCCGTCCAAGGGCGTCATGATCACCCACGCCCATGCCTATCATTACGCGCTCTCTTGCGTGGAGATGCTGGCGCTCGATCCCGGCGACGTCTATTACGCCCCGCTGCCGCTGTTCCACATCGCCGGGCAATGGGCGGTGGTCTTCGCCGCCCTCATCGCCGGGGCGGCGGCGGCGGTCGGGCCGTTCAGCGTCTCGTCCTTCTGGGACGAGGTCGCGCGTCGGCGCGCCACCGCGACCTTTCTGCTCGGCGCCATGGCGAGTCTGCTCCATCGCCAGCCGCCGCTGGCCGAGGACGCGCTCACCCCGCTCGCCAAGGCGCTCGTCGTGCCGCTGTTCCCGGAGGTCGAGGCGTTCAAGCGCCGCTTCGGAGTGGCGGTCACCACCACCTACGGCTCGACCGAGGTCAACGTGCCGGTGCGCGCCGGTTTCGACCTCCCCGACTACCGGACCTGCGGGCGCGTCAAGGACGACCTCTACGAGGTGCGCATCGTCGACGAGAACGACGAGGAGGTGCCGTTAGGCCAGGTCGGCGAGCTGGTGGTGCGCGGCAAGCGCCCGTTCATCCTAATGGCCGGGTATTGGAACCACCCCGAATGGACGGTCAAGGCTTGGCGCAACCTGTGGCTGCACAGCGGCGACGCCATGCGCATGGACGAGGCGGGCAACCTCTATTTCGTCGACCGTCTGAAGGACGCCATCCGCCGGCGCGGCGAGAACATCTCATCGATGGAGGTGGAGCGCGAGATCGACGGCCACCCGGCGGTGCTTGAATCGGCCGTCGTTCCGGTGCGCTCGCCCGACACCGAGGACGAGGTATTGGCGGTGGTGACCGTGCGTCCCGGCATGCGCCTCGACCCGGCCGACCTCATCCGGCACCTGGCGCCCCGGCTGCCCTATTTCATGGTGCCGCGTTACGTCGAGGTCGCCCTGGCGCTGCCGCGCACGCCCACCGGCAAGGTGCAGAAATTCGCGCTGCGCGAGCGCGGCCTCGGCCCCGGCGCCTGGGATCGCGTGCGCGCCGGCATACGGCTCGACAAGTGACGGAGAAGGGAGCAACGCCCATGGGCGAGATGATCCGCACCCGTACCGATGGCCAGATCGCCTGGCTGATCTTCGATCGCCCGGAAAAGCTCAACGCCATGACCATCGATTCCTGGCGCGAGATGGGCGAGAAGCTGGCGCTCCTCGAGCGCGACCCGGCGATCAGGGTCCTCATCCTGGCCGGCGAAGGGCGCGCCTTCCTCGCCGGCCACGACGTCGGCGAGATGCGCGAGCACGCGCGCGGGATCGACGATGGCAGCTTCAGGCCGGGACAACTGCACGAGCTGCAGAAATTCCTTCAGGAAACCACGCGGGCCATTCGCAGGGCGCGCTTTCCGGTGCTCGCCGCGGTGCAGGGCTACGCGGTGGGCGCCGGCTGCGAGGTGACCTGCGCCTGCGACTTGGTGGTGGCCGGCGACAGCGCCCGGTTCGGTTTCCCCGAGGTGAACGTGGGCGTCACCATCACGAATGGCGGCACCTTCTTCCTCGCCCGCAAGGTAGGCTTGGCGCGGGCGCGCGAGCTCGCCTACACGGGCGAGTTCATCGATGCGCGGCGCGCCGAGGCGATCGGCCTCGTCAACCGCGTCGTGCCCGACGCGGAGCTGCCTGCGGCGGCGGAGTCGCTTGCCCGGCGCATCGCGAGCCGGGCGCCGCTTGCCGTGCAACTGCACAAGACCATGCTCGACCGCGGCCTCGAGGCCTCGCTCGAGACCATGCTGAACTTCGAGACCGAGGCACTGGTGGTGATGGCGATGAGCGAGGATCATCGCGAAGGCGTGGCCGCCTTCTTCGACAAGCGCGAGCCCCGCTTCAAGGGTTACTGATCAATCGGAATTTCGTCCGGGCGCGCGGGTTACGACAGTTCGGCCCGCACGCGCTGGCGCAGCAGGTCGATCGGAACGAGCCGCCCGTCGTCCGTCCGCAGGCACCAGAACTGCCAGCCGTTGCACGCGGGAGCGCCCTGCACCAGCGCGCCCACGCGGTGGATGGAGCCGCGGTGCTCGGCCGCGATCAACGTGCCGTCGGCGCGCACCTTGGCGTGCCATCGGCTATTGGGGCTCACCAATACGGTGCCCGGGGCGATCAGCCCCCGTTCGATCAGCCAGCCGAACGGGATGCGCGGCTCCTCGCGCTTCGAGGGCGTCGCGACCAGGCTGGCGTCCGCCGGCGGGCGCACCAGGGCGAGCCGCCCGCGCGCGGCGGCGGCATAGCCGGCGTCGCGCTCGATGCCGATGAAGCGCCGGCCGAGACGCTTGGCAACCGCGCCGCTGGTGCCGGTGCCGAAGAAGGGATCGAGGACCACGTCCCCCGGCCTGGTGCTCGCCAGGATCACCCGGTGCAGGAGCGCCTCCGGCTTCTGGGTCGGGTGCGCCTTGCGCCCGTCGGCTTCCCTGAGGCGTTCCGGTCCGCCGCAGATCGGCAGCAGCCAGTCGCTGCGCATCTGCAAGTCCTCGTTGAGCGCCTTCATCGCCTCGTAGTTGAAGGTGTAGCGGGCGGCGCGGCTCTTCGCGCACCAGATCAGCGTCTCGTGCGCGTTGGTAAAGCGCCGGCCGCGGAAGTTCGGCATCGGATTGGTCTTGCGCCACACCACGTCGTTGAGAATCCAGAAGCCCAAATCCTGCAGCCGCGCGCCGACGCGGAAGATGTTGTGATAGGTGCCGATCGCCCACAGCGCGCCGTCGTCCTTCAGCACCCGGCGCGCGGCCTGGAGCCATTCGAGGGTGAAGCGGTCGTAGGCGGCGGCATCGGCGAACTTGTCCCAGTCCTCCGCCACGCCCTCCACCAGGCTGTGGTTGGGCCGGCGCAGGTCGCCCGCGAGTTGCAGGTTGTAGGGCGGATCGGCGAAGACGAGATCGACCGAGCGTTCGGGAAGCCCGGCCATGACGGCGCGGCAGTCGCCGACCAGGATGTCGCCGGCGGCCTCGTCGGCCACGGCAGTCTCAGGCTTCCCCCCCATGGCTTGGCAGCATGAGTCAGGCGAAGTTAGTCGTCAATAGGCTTTTTGATTCAATTCATTACAGCAAGAAGCTCAGAAATTGGCCGAAAAGAATGGCGGTGCTCGGCGCTGACGCCCAGATGCCTCAGAGCGGCGCGGTGCTCGGGCGTGCCGTAACCGGCGTTGCGCTCCCAGCCGTAGCCGGGATGGCGCGCCGCCAAGGTTGCCATGTGCCGGTCGCGGGTCACCTTGGCGACGACGGAGGCGGCGGCGATGGAGAACGAGCGGCCGTCGCCGCCGACCACGGTGCGCACCTCGCAGTCGAGCTCGGGCGCGGCATTGCCGTCGACGAGCGCGAGGCGCGGCGCCGACGCCAACGCGGCGACGGCGCGCCGCATGGCGAGCATGGTGGCGGCGAGGATGTTGAGCCGGTCGATCTCGACCACGCTCGCTTGCCCTACTCCGATTTGGGCGTGCGACAGGATGAGCGGGTAGAGCCGCTCGCGCCACGCGCGCGACAGCAGTTTCGAATCGTCGAGCCGGCCGATGAGTTCTTCGGGCAGCGCGCGCCGGCCGAACGCCACGGCGGCCGCGAACACCGGTCCCGCCCACGGGCCCCGCCCGGCCTCGTCGACGCCAGCGACGGGCGTGGCACCTCGTCGCCAGGCTTGCTCCTCGAATGCGAAATCCGGCATCGCGCCCGCAGTCTAACAAAGATCGCCGCGCTCAGAACAGGTCGAGCTGGCCGGCGGGGCGCGGCGGGCGGAACTGCGACACGTCGAGATCCCAACGTTGGCGGTTAAGCCCGAGGCGCTTGCAGGCGAGCGCGAACCGCCGCGCGATCAGGTCGGCATAGGGGCCGGCGCCCTTCATGCGCCGCCCGAAGGCGGGGTCGTACAGCGCGCCGCCGCGCGTCTGGCGCACGAGGTCGAGCACGCGCGCCGATTTCATGGGCGCGTGCAGCGCCAGCCATTCCTCGAACAGGTCCCTGATCTCGAGCGGCAGGCGGAGCAACACGTAGCCGGCCGCGCCGGCGCCCGCGTCGGCCGCCGCGGCGAGCAGGCGCTCCAACTCCCAGTCGTTGAGCGCTGGGATGATCGGCGCCGTCATGACGCCCGCCGGTATGCCGGCTTCGTGCAGCGCCCGCATCGTGTCGAGGCGCTTCTGCGGCGTTGCCGCGCGCGGCTCCAACTTGCGCGCCAGCTCGCGGTCGAGCGTGGTGAGCGAGATCGAGACATGGGCGAGGCCGCGCGCCGCCATCGGCGCCAGGATGTCGATGTCGCGCTGCACCAATGCCGACTTGGTGACGATGCCGATCGGATGGCTGCAGGCGGCGAGCACTTCGAGGATGCGCCGCGTAATGCGGTGTTGCCGCTCGATCGGCTGATAGGGATCGGTGTTGGTGCCGAGCGCGATCAACGCCGGCCGGTAACCCGGCTTCGCCAGCTCGGCCCGCAGCAGCTCGGGCGCATCGGGCTTCGCGAACAGCCGGGTCTCGAAATCAAGGCCGGGCGACAGCCCCAGGTACGCATGCGTGGGCCGCGCGAAGCAGTAGACGCAGCCGTGCTCGCAGCCACGGTAAGGATTGATCGAGCGGTCGAACGGAATGTCGGGGGAATCGTTGTAGGTAATTGCACCGCGGCTCGCGTCGCGGGTAACGGTCGTGCGCAAGGGCGGCGGCTCGTCGTCCTCGGCCGCGCCCCAACCATCGTCGAACGCTTCGTGCGCTTTCGCTTCGTAGCGGCCAGAGCGGTTGCTGGCCGCCCCGCGTCCTTTGCGCGCTCGGTCGTAGGGAACAGGCGGCGGATGGTCGAGCATGGCACGCGAGCGTATCTTGCCGTCCGGAACATTTCAAGAACATACGTGCAGTGGCATCATCCCCCCTTCAAATGCTCCTTCAGCCGCGGCATCAGCTCGACCAGGTTGCAGGGGCGGTGGCGGCTGTCGAGCTGCCAGCGCAGGATACTCTCCCAGCCGTCGCGGCACGCGCCGGGCGAGCCGGGCAGTGCGAAAAGGTAGGTGCCGCCGGCCACTCCGCCGGTGGCGCGCGACTGGATGGTCGAGGTCTTCACCTTGTCGTAGCTGAGCATCCGGAACAGCTCGCCGAAGCCTTCTATCTCCTTTTCGTAGACAGACTTAAACGCCTCCGGCGTCACGTCGCGCCCGGTGACTCCGGTGCCCCCGGTGGCGATCACCACGTCGATGGCGGGATCGGCGATCCAGGCGCGCAACTGGGCGACGATGGCCGGCGCCTCGTCGCGCACGATGGCGCGCGCCGCCGGCCGGTGCCCGTCGCGCCGGATGAGATCGACCAGGGTATCGCCGGAGGTGTCGTCCGCCGCGCCGCGGGTATCGGATACGGTCAGGACCGCGATGTTGACCGGCAGGAAGGGCTTGGCTTCGTCAATCCGAGCCATACTGCGCCACCCGCGGGCCGCCGCCGTCCTGCGGGACGTAGGCCGGCCAGTCGCCGGCGGCGAGCGCGTCGAGCGACAGCGCTTCCTGGCCGAGCCGCTCCTGGTAGATCCACAGCGACGACAGCACCCGCCGCACGAAGGTGCGGGTCTCCAAGGACGGCATGCTTTCGAGGAACAGCAGCGGATCGCCGGTGTCGATCTCGCCCCGCCACCGGGCGAGCTTGCCGGGCCCCGCGTTGTACGCGGCGACGAGGCGGATGAGGTCGCCGTCGACCGCCGCTTCGGCCAGCAACTTGGCGACGTATTTCTGGCCGAGCGTCAGGTTGACCTCGGGCTCGAGCAGCCGGCGCTCGCCGGCGCCGTCGAAGTCGTCGGCCTTGGCCGTCAGCGTGTCGGCCGTGTCGGGCATGAGCTGCATCAGGCCTTTGGCGCCGGCCGGGCTCTCGGCCCCGGGATCGAAACCCGATTCGTGGCGCATGAAGGCGTAAAGCAACGCCCGGTCCACCTTGAACCCGTCCGTCGGCGCCCAGGCCGGCACGGGATAGCGCATGGCGTCGAGCCACGCCGCCTTGCGTTCGCCGGAGAAGGCCGCCAGGTTGAGCGAGAGAGCGGGCATGTTGGCGGCCTGCGCGAGCGTCGCCAGCGCATCGTCGAACTCGGCGCCCCCTTTGGCGTGCAGGCTCACCAACTCGTTCTCGGCCGCGTCGCTCCGGCCCACTTGCAGCAGGGCCAGCGCGCGCCGACCTTGCGTCGTGGCGAGCAGGCTCTTGGCCTCGAACGGGGCCAAGGGCTGCAAGTCGAAATCGAAGCCCGGGTCCATGCCAAGCGCGCGGCGGGCCAACTGGCCATAGAAGCTTTCGCGATGCTTGGCGGCAGCCTTCAGCCAGGTGCTGACCCGCTCCGGGCGTCCATCCTTGAGGTGGCTACGGGCCGCCCAATAAGCGCCGGCCGCTACTTCCCAGGCCGGGTTGTCGCGGTTAGCGGCCACCAGCTCGAAGCGCGCCGCGGCTTCGGCCAAGCGGCCCTTGCGCCACTCAGCCAGGCCCGCGAGCCAATCGGCGGTCGGCGGGACCACGTGGTTCTCCGGCGGCCCGGCGCGGTTGCTCGGCGCCGGCGGGTCGTCCGGCGCGGCCGCCGCGGCAGGCTTGCGCTTCATGGCCAACGCATGGATTTCCGACGCCTGCGGGTGGTCGGCGTAGAGGACGAGCCAGGCGACGAGCTCCTTGTAGGGGGAGCGGTAGGCGGTCGGATGCAGGTAGCGCTGCGCCAGCACGTGGCCCATCAGCGAGCGGTCGGACAGCTTCCGGATTTGCCGGTCGGCCACCTGCCACAAACCCTCTTCTTGCACGGCGAAGATCATGCGGTAGCGTTCGGCGTCGGCCCGGCCGAGCGGCCCCGGCAGGTCGATGGCGCTCGCTGGCCGAGCCTGGATCCCGATCGCCTCCGCCGCGAGCGACACCGAGGCGCCGATCAGCATGGCGGCGGCAACGCCGATGAGCAGGCCGCGCGGCCGGTTCAGGCTTGGTAGGAGGCGGGGGACGTTAATCATTGCGGCCACTCATAATCGAAACCCGCGCCCCGAGCAAGGCTATATCTAGTACGTTACTCCCCAGAATGCATACAACCTGTTGATCTACCTGTTGATAATCTTGAGCTGCTCCAGTTTTTCCCGCAGCGCCAGCAGGTCGCGCCAGGCATCCCGCTTCTGGGCCGGCTGGCGTAATAGGAAGGCCGGGTGATAGGTCGCCATGGCCGGAATCGGGCGCGCCATGCCGGTGCTCTCGTACTGCAGCCAGCGGCCGCGCAGCTTGGTGATGCCCTCGTTGCGCGCCAGCATGGTCTTGGCCGCGGCACCGCCGACCAGCACCAGCACCTCGGGCGAAACCAGCTCCACGTGGCGCTCGATGAAGGGCTGGCAGGCGGCCACCTCGGCGGCGGTCGGCTGCCGGTTGCCGGGCGGGCGCCAGTACACCACGTTGGTGATGTAGAACCGGGTCCGGTCGAGGCCGATGCACGCCATCATGCGGTCGAGCAACTGGCCGCTGACGCCGACGAAGGGGCGCCCGGCGCGGTCCTCCTCGGCCCCCGGCGCCTCGCCCACCAGCATGACCCGGGCGTTCGGGTTGCCGTCGCCGAACACCAGGTTGGTGGCGGTGTGCTTCAAGGGGCAGCCCTCGAACAGGCCGAGCGCCTCGGCGAGTTCGTCCAGGCTGCGGGCGGCCGCCGCGAGCGCACCCCCCGAGGCCTCGGCGGCCGCGCGCGGCGCGCGGGCGCGGGCGG
>CAYPKW010000086.1:0-10155 GCA_964411425.1 uncultured Rhodospirillaceae bacterium | reverse complement strand
ACAGAATCACATTCTCAACCCGGTGTGAATCGGGTTTTTCAGCAGCCTGCTAGGTGATGTCCTAAAGTTGCTGGAAAAAGAGTTGGGGGTGCACCCTCGCCTGATTGAGCGAATCAGGGGAGGCTTGGTTTGGCAACAAACCATCGAACGAAGGAGCACCCCATGGAGAGGATACCCGCATCGGCGCGCACGCGCGAGAGGTTGCAAGCGTTGATGGCGATTTCGGTGATTTCGGGATTTCGGCGACAGTGCACAAATTAACGCCCGTGCCGCCGCCGCGATCGTCGATCGAAGCCGAACCCCAATGCTGAATACGCCTCAGTCGAGCGCCTTCATCATGTGGACGTGCGTCGGGATTCCATGGCGTTTGGCGAGGTAGGGGACCCGCGTCTCGATGAGAACCTCGAACCCGAGCCGCCGGTAGAATGCCACCGCGGGGTTATCGGCGGCCGTATCGAGGTGCACGGAGCGGCAGCCGGCACGGCGCGCGAGTCCGTCGGCCGCGTCCATCAGCAGCCGCCCGATGCCGGCGCCTCTCGCCTCCTGCGCGACCACGAGGTCGAACACATAGAACGCATCGTCCGGCACCTTCGGAAACAGCCGATTGACGGATTCGAAGGCGAACGGCGGGTGGGCGCGGTTGCCTTCGTCCACCGCGCACCAACGCCGCAGAGTGATTTCGGCGCTCCTTTCATACGCGCTCGCCGTCATGGCGACCATGACGCCGGCGATCCGATCCTGGAGCCTCGCGAGGATCGCGTTGCGGTGGCTGAACCAACCGTCCTCGGAACCCCAATCGGCCTGAACGAGCCGACGCCATAGTGCGTGGCTGTCCCGGAACAGGAACCGCATCAGCGGCGGATCGACGTCCCAGATCAGGTCGGCGATGCGGTCGTCGCACGGGGAGGGCGATGCGGGGCCGATCGAGACCTCTTGTGCGACATCCATGGCCCACTCCCTTGCCCAAGGCCGGCCGGCAGAACAATCGATACGCCTACCTCGGCGATCTCGCCAGGCGCCCCGCGGCCCGAGCAAGCCGCCAATCTACTTCGGCCAGCGGATGGAGCATAATCCTCTGGCCTTGGGAAGCGTCCGCGTCAATCCTGCGCCAAGTAGCGGAGCGGAACGCGCCGCAGCCCGATCATCCAGTAGGCGGCGCTGGGCGCGCCCAGTTGCTCGGCCACCGTTTCGACCGCGATGCCGTCGCCGCCATCGTCGCCGACGATGGTGACGGTGTCGCCCACGGCCGCATCAGCGATGCCCGCAAGCTCGATCACCGAATATTCCGCCGAAACGCCGAGGACCGCGCAGCGCCGCCCGCGGCACAGCACTTGGGCCGGCGCCCCACCGGACGTCATGCGATAGCCGTTGTCCATGCCGAACAGGATGACGCCCACCGTGGCATCGCCGTCCAGTCCCGCCGGACCGGCTCCGGCGAGGTCATCTCCCCTTTTGCGACGCCCGACATGGATCAGCTTGGCCCGCAGACCGCGCATCGCCTTGCGAAATCCCAGGGCCTCCGCGCGCTCGCCCTCGATGGGGGAGAGACCGAACATCAGATGACCCGGCGCTATGGTGTTCAACGGGTCGGGAAACGCTCTCGCCAGCACCGAGCTTGCCGCCCCCTGGACGAATTCGATGGCGATCGCGTGCTCGGCCTCGATGGCGCGCACCAGATCGCAGAATGCCGCCATTCGGCGACGGGACCATTCTTCTCCGGCCGCATCGCCGAAAGGGATATGCGTGTAAATTCCTTGCAGGCGTAAGTTCGGATACGCCAGGACCGCCCGAGCGAATGCCGCCGCTTCGTCGAGCCGCACGCCGAGGCGCCCCAACCCTGAGTCGACCTTCACATGGACATCGAGGGGGCGATCGGCCCGATCGGCCAAGGCGGCCAGCGCATGAAGGGACTCAGATGAATAAACGCTCGGCGTGAGTTTGTGCTCGAGCAACAGGCCATGCCCGCCCGGCAATTGAGAGCCGTACATAAGGATAGGAATCGAGACACCGGCGCGGCGCACGGCGAGCGCATCGTCCAAATTCGCCGTGGCCAGACCCTCGACACCCAACCTCTCGAGATGCTTGGCGGTCGCTTCGATGCCGTGGCCATAGGCGTTCGCCTTGACCGTCGCGATGAACTTGACCGGCCGGCCGGCCCTGGCCCGCAAGAGTCCGATATTGTGCGTGATCGCGCCGAGATCGATCTCGGCCCACAGCGGACGCGCCTCGGCGTAGGGCGAGCCGGAATCCCGCGGCGTCATTCGCGGCCCCTGGCATTGCGGGCCGTTTCCACCAAGCATTCCTTCCCGAGCGCCGACAGGGGCGGCAAGGCGCTGTCGTCGTAGACGATGTGACGCGGGCGCACGCTGGGACTGGTCGCCTTGTTGGAGATCGCGTTGTAGGTAAGGGTGACCAGCCTGCGCGACCAAGGAGACAAGTTCGCGGTCGAGCCGTGCAGCGTGTTGACGTGCATGAAGATCACGGATCCGGCGGGCCCCGTCGGCGCGACGATGCCGGCGGCGCGCACCTGGTCCTCGATCACCCGGTTGCCGGTGTAGCGAAACGCATACGAGGTGCCCTTGTCGGATTCTTCCGGCAGGTCGGTCGTCAGCCTGTGCGAGCCCGGCACCAGCATGAGCGGGCTGTTCAGGTGAGTCACCTCGTCGAGGAATATCAGAGTGTTCACCATTCGCGGCCTGGGGATGTGGTCGTCCTGGCGGTAGGCGGGGTAGTCCTGGTGCCAGAACCAGACGTCGCCGCTGAAGGCGGCTTCGCAATTGACGCCCATCTGAAAGACATAGACCTTGTCGCCCAAGAGAGCCTCCGCCGCGTCCAGCAACAATGGATGCCTGACGAGCCGATCGTACACGTCGCTATGAAGATGCGGGTTGACCACTGTGCGAACGGTGCGCCCGTCCTTTTCCCGGATGAACCGATCCTCGGCCGGGTCGTCGCGGAGAATCCGCTCCAGGTCGTCGTTGAGGACGCGCACCTCCTCGCCCGAGAGCAGGCCGGGGCGAAAAACGAACCCTCGTTCCGCATATTCGCCAACCGACGTGGCCGACACCGAAGCTCCCCTCCTTGCGGCGAATTCCGGCCCCCCGTCGACGGCGCGATGCGACGAGGCGTCCTCCGGACGGGGCGGCATCGGCCGACATTCCCCGGTTGAACCCTGGTTTCGAGCGTCAGGATAGGTACTTGGGCTCTCTGTGGCAATCTGGGACAAGGGGGTGCGGGCCGCCGGTTGCTACCACGACCGTCGAACACTGTCTCGGAGAGGGCGATTTCTTAACCGTCCCGGGTTGCAGGAAGTTGTCTACTGTCCCCCATAACCAGGAACCTCGGCTGCTTTCCGCCGGGCCGCTGTGCCGCCGGCCAGATGCCCATTAGACACCGACCGAGAGCTCGGATAGCATCTGTGAGTGACAAAAGCGGTCATCGGCCAGATCCGCGATTTTGTTCGCTCGCTCAACTATGTCGTTTCGATCCATGCCGCCGAAGAACTTGAAGATGACAACCTCACGGTTCTCGATTTCGAAAACATCGTCCTCACGGGGGAGATCATTGAGCGCCAGCGCGACCGCCAAAGCCGTGAGGTTGAGTGTGTCGTGCGCGGCTTCACGCTCCATGGACTCGAAGCGGAAACCGTTGTCAAGCTTGGCCCCGCCGGAGAGCTTTTCGTCATCACCGTCTACCTCGCGTAGCCGTTGCGCTTCATGCGGGCACGAGGGCGTCCAACTTCGTGAGGTCACGCGGAGCTTCGGTCGAGGAGCCAAGCTTCTTGTGATAGAAAAGATCCCGATGTGGTCGTGTCCGCATTGCGGCGAGTCGTATTTCACGGCGCAAACCATGCACGAGGTTGAGCGTATCAAGACACTACGCAACTCGATTGCGGTCGCTCGCCGCGTGCCGGTCGCCGTTTTCACAGGCGAGGCGCATAACGAGGCGCCCCATCGGACGCGACGGAAAGCGGCCCGCCGGTGAGATCGAGTGCGGTTGGATCGCGGTAGGGGCGCGGGTTGGCCGGCGTCCGTGCGGCGAGCCGATTTCCCGGGTTGCGGCGGCGACAAGTTTCCTATACGATGAGTGATTCGCGCCGCTTTGGCGGCGCGAGCGCTGTTTGTAATGGTCTATAGGACAAAATCCGCCGCGGCCCGGCGCCGCGGGACGACGCCGTTTGGCCTCGGGGCGCGGCCCAGCGGACCCCTTACCGGTGGTGGCTCGCTAGGCCCTCGCCAAGCGGGGAACTACCAGGCTCCCCGCTGCGCATGGGGTTGATCGTCGAATATTCTACCCTCTCGCTGGAGGCCCGCTGGAGGGCGCCGCAGCGGAGCGCTACTCGGCCGCCGCACCCACCGTCGGGCGCTCGCCCATGTCCGACTGGGTCGCCGCCCACAGGCGCGGCTTCTCGCCGCCGATCGTGGCGTCGACCGCCTCCTCGAATACGGCCAGCGTCTTCCTGAGGCACTGCTCGTCATGCGCCGCCGACACGAACCACGGCTCGCGCGAATCGGGCTCGCACATGACGCCGCGCCCGATCAGGTTGGCGGCGAGCGCGTCGTAGAAACGGTAGTCGCTCTGCTTCCAGTCGCGGTAGTTGGTCGGCGCCGCCTCGCGGAAGAACAACCCGCCCATGCTGGGATGGCCGGCGAAGCTGTGCGCGATGGCGCGCGCGTCCAGAATCCTCGACATGCCGGCCTGCATCGCCCTGCCGTAGCCGGCGATGTCGGCGAGCGCCCTGCCGTCGGCGAGCAGGCGGAGCGTCGCGGCCGCGGCCGCCAGCGACATCGACTGGGCGGTATAGGTGCCGCCATGCGCGACGCCCTTGCCGAACAGGCGCATGATCGGCTCCGCCCCGCACACGGCGGCGATCGGATAGCCGTTGCCCATGGCCTTCGCCACAGTGAAGATGTCGGCTTCGACGCCGTACAGCTCCTGCGCGCCGCCCCTGGCGACCCGGAACCCGGTCTTCACCTCGTCCACGATCATGAGCACGCCGTGCTTGCTGCACAGCTCGCGCACGGCGCGGATGAACTCCGGCGCGGACGGAATCCCGCAGCAGTTGCCGAGAATGGGCTCGATCAGCACCGCGGCGATGGTGTCGGCGTGCCGGCGCAGCACCTCTTCGAGCCGGTTGGCGTCGTTGTACGGCACCTGCCAGAACAACTGGCGCGCTAGGCCCGGAATCCCGTCGCCGTAGCTCACCAGCCGCGGCTCCTCGCCGGGCCGCTGGTGCTCGAGGTCGATGCGCCACATGACGGCGTCGAACAGGCCGTGGTACGAGCCCTCGAAGGTAACGTAGTTGTCCTTGCCGGTGGCGGCGCGCGCCAGGCGCAGCGCCGCCATCACCGCCTCGGTGCCGGAGTTCGAGAAGCGCACCAGCTCGGCGCCCGGCATCATGGCGTGGATCAACTCGGCCACCTCGTACTCCCGCTCGGTGCCGAGCGCGAAGACCGTGCCGACTTCCTGGCCCTTGCGGGCGGCGGCGTCCACTTCCGGGTGGCAGTGGCCGAGGATCACCGGCCCGTAGCCCAGCCGGTAGTCGATGTAGACGTTGTCGTCCAAGTCCCAGATCAGGGCCCCGCGCCCGCGCTTGACGTAGACGGTCTTGTCGTCGCCCCAATAGCGGAAGTTGGAGCTGACTCCCAGCGGCAGGCGCTGGACCGCCTTGCGGAAATGCGCGTTCGACTTCGGCAATGCGTAAGTCATGATGAACTCCGACTCCTAAGCCGCCGCCTGTCGCCTCTCCGGGGGCGGCGAAATTTGAATGATCATTTAAGGTCTTGTACCATGCGCGCCGGAATTTGTCCAGATACCTGAACGGTCGTTTAAGAATTACGGTGAAAAAATGATCTGTAACGCATTGATATTTCATCATAAGATTATTTCGTTGGTACTGCGAAGGTGACGCATCCCGTGTCGAAAGCAGCCATCGCGCGGCAGAATCGGCGACGACAACTGATCGAGGCGACGGTGACCGCCATCGCCCGGCGCGGTTACGCCAAGACGACGCTCACCGACGTGGCGCGCGCGGCGGGGCTGTCGCCCGGCATCGTCAACTTCTACTTCAAGTCGAAGGAGCAGCTCCTGGTCGCCACGCTGGAGTACCTGGGCGAGGAGTACGACGCCTTCTGGCGCGCGACCATCGCCGAGGCTGGCCAATCCCCGGCCGCCGCTCTCGATGCCATGATCGAGGCGGACTTTCACCCGCAGGTGTTCACGCTGGAGAAGGTGAAAGTGTGGTTTGCCTTCTGGGCCGAGGCTCAGATCCAACCCTCCTACCGCGAACTGGTGTCGCGCCTGGAAGCCGGATATTTCGAGGAGACGCGGGCGCTCTGCGCCCGGCTCATCCGGCAGGGCGGCTATCGCAACCTCGACCCGGGCGCCGTCGCCTACGGCGTCAACGCCATGACCGACGGGTTGTGGTTCGACTTCCTGATCGACCCCGCCGTGTTCGACGTCGAGGAAGCCAAGCGGACCTGCCGGCTGTTCCTCTCCGGGTTGTTCCCGCGCGAGTTCGGCCGCGGGCTGGCGCTGGCGCTGCCGGAGGCGACGGAGGGCGACCGGCTCGGCCAGGCGGCGCATCGGGCGCGCCTCGCCGTGGCGTTGCGCCGTCGGCTGGCGCCGGTGACCGGGCTGCAAGTCAAGGACTTGGCGGCCGCCGTCGGCGCCACGGCGGACACGGTGCGCAACTGGCTTGCCGAGACCTCGGAGCCCTCGTCCTGGATGATCGCGCGACTGGCCGCGGCGCTCGATTCCCTGGTGTGGCACGAAGTGTACGGCCCGTTCTTCGAGGCGATGCGCCAGCGCTTCGAGGCGCGCATCGCCGCCGTCCGCGCTGCCGAGGCGCAGGAACGCACCGCGCTCGACGGCCTCGGCGAGAACGGCTGACGCGGGTGGGCCCGTCCTTGGCGCCACTGCTGACGCCGCGCTCGCTGGCGCTCGTTGGCGCCTCGCCCAAGGCGAACTCGGTCGGCCACGGCATGGTCGCGTCGGCCAGGCGAGGCTTTCAGGGCCGCGTCTATCTGGTCAACCCGAACTACGGCGAGATCGAGGGGATGGTGTGCTACCCATCGCTTCGTGCTCTTCCGGAGGCGGTCGACCTTGCGGTGCTGGGCGTGGCCAACGAGCGGCTCGAAGGCCAGCTTGCCGAGGCGATCGCCTGCAAGGCGCGCGCCGCGACCATCTTCGCCAGTTGCTACCTGCCGGAGGAGGGGACCCCGAAGTTGGCCCAGCGGCTCGGTGCCATGGTCCGCGCCGCCGGAATGCCGGTGTGCGGCGGCAACGGAATGGGATTCTACAACCTCGACTGCGACCTCAGGGTGTGCGGCTTTCCGCCGCCGCAGGGGCCCGAGCGGGGCGGCATCGCATTCATCACCCATTCGGGCTCGGTGTTCGGCGCGCTGGTGCACAACGACCGGCGGTTCCGCTACAACCTCGCCGTCTCTCCGGGGCAGGAGCTGAACGCGACGGCGGCGGACTACCTGGACTTCGCGCTCGACCGCGAGACGACCCGCGTGGTCGGCCTGTTCATCGAGACCGTGCGTGACCCGCCCGGCTTCCTCGCCGCCCTCGACAAGGCGCGCTCGCGGAGTATTCCGGTCGTCGTGCTCAAGGTCGCCCGGTCGCCGGAAAGCGCCCGGCTGGCGGTGAGCCACTCCGGCGCCATCGCCGGCGACGATGCCGCCCATCGGGCCGCGTTCGAGCGCTACGGCGTCGTCCAGACCGATACGCTGGACGAGTTCGCCAACGCGCTGCAACTGCTGGGCTCGACCCGGCGCGTCGCCAAGGGCGGGCTCGCCAGCGTGCACGATTCGGGCGGCGAGCGCGAATTGCTGGTCGATCTGGCGGCCGCCCGCAAGCTGCCGTTCGCCCGCATCTCGGAGACGACCAGGGCGAAGCTCGCCGCCCGTCTCGATTACGGGCTCGAGCCGATCAATCCGCTCGACGCCTGGGGCACCGGCCGCGACTTCGAAGGCATCTTCGCCGACTGCCTGGCGGCGCTCGCCGCCGACGGCGATACCGCACTCGGCGCGCTCTTCGTCGAGACCCGCAACGGCCACTATCTCAGCGAGGGCTACGCCCGCGCCCTGCAACGGGCGGCGGCGGGGACGACGAAGCCGATGGTGCTCGCGACCAACCTCGCCAGCAACGGCAACGACGAGCTGCAGCTTCGCCTGGCCGCCGCCGGCATACCGGTGCTGAACGGGGCCGACGCTGCGGTGGCGGCGATCCACGCCGCCATGGACTACCGCGACTATCTGGCGCGGTCGCCGTCACGGCCCGGCGCGCCGCCGCCCGGCGCCCGCGCGCGCTGGCAGGCGCGGTTGGCGGGCGCTCCTCTCGACGAGGCCGCGAGCCTCGCGCTGTTGGCCGATTACGGCGTGCCGGTGCTGGCGCACCGCGTCGTCGAGACCGGCGCGGCGGCCGTCGATGCCGCCGTCGAATTGGGTTTGCCGGCGGCGCTCAAGACCGCCATGCCGGGGATGCTTCACAAGTCGGACGTGGGGGGCGTGCGGCTCGGGCTGGCGGACCGGGCGGCGGTGCGCCGCGCCTACGACGAGCTTGCCGCGCGTCTAGGTCCGCGCGCCATCGTCATGCCGATGGCCGAGAAGGGGGTCGAGCTCGCCTTCGGCGCCTTCGACGACCCCCAATTCGGGCCGCTGGTCATGGTTGGCGCGGGGGGCGTTCTGATCGAACTGCTGGACGACCGCCGGTTCGCTCTGCCTCCCTTCGACGCCGCCGAGGCGCGCCGGCTCATCGACTCCTTGCGCCTGCGCCCGCTGCTCGACGGCCGGCGGGGCGCGCCGCCCGCCGACGTAGGCGCGCTCGCCGAGGCGCTGGCACGTTTTTCGGTCATGGTCGCCGACCTCAAGGGCCTGGCGCGCGAGATCGACGTGAACCCGGTGTCGGCGGGCCCCTCGGGCCCGGTCGCGCTCGACGCCCTCGTGGTACCGAAGGAGTAGACGATGGACCTGCGCCTAGCCGAGGAGGACGTTGCAATCCAGGCGCGCGCCCGCGCCTTCGCCGAACGCCACCTGTTTCCGCACGAGCTCGAATGCGAGACCAAGGGCGGGCTGTCCAAGGCGACGCTCAATGCCATCCGCCGCGCGGTGATCGAGCACCGGCTCAACGGCTTCAATCACGCCAGGGAGGACGGCGGGCAGGGGTACACGCCGCTCCAGCAGCTCCTCGTCCACGAGGAGCTGGGCAAGGCCACCTGCGGGCTGTGGTCCATCGTGTGGACCGCTTCGCTTCCTTTGAAGCACGGCACGCCCACGCAGCGGCGCGACTACCTGTTCCCGATCTGCGCCGGCCGGCGGCGCGCCTGCTACGCGATATCCGAGCCGGGCGCGGGTTCGGACCCTCGCATGGTGCGGACAAACGCGCGGCAGCGCCGCGGCGGGTTCGTGCTGTCGGGCGAGAAGTGGTTCGTCACCGCCGCCGACGTGTCGGACGTGATCCTGGTCCACGCCCACGTGGACGGCGACCCCGACAAGCCCACCCTGTTCATAGTACACAAGGACGACCCGGGCGTGATCGTCCAGCGCGCGCCCAAGTTCATGCACACCTACGTGTTCGAGCATTACGAGCTCCGGTTCGACAAGGTTGCGTTGCCGCCGGGCCGGGTGCTGGGCCGGGTGGGGCAGGGTTACGAGCTCACCAAGGACTGGTTCGTCGAGGCGCGGCTCGAGATCGCGGCGCACTGCGTCGGCGCCGCCATCCGCGCCGCCGAGGTCGCCAACGAATATGCCGCCGGCCGCGTGCAGTTCGGCCGGCCGATCCGCGAATTCCAGGCGATCGAGTTCATGCTGGCCGACATGGCGGTGGAGATCATGGCGGCGAAGTCGATGCTGTACCGCGTCGGCTGGGAGCAGGGCGCCGGCCTCGAGCGCAAGCTGGTCCACGCGCGGGCGAGCGCGCTCAAGCTCTATTGCTCCGAAATGGCGGGGCGGGTCGTCGACAAGGCGGTGCAGATCCTGGGCGGCCGCGGCTACATGCGCGAGAACCCGGTGGAGCGCCTCTATCGCGACGTTCGCGTGGACCGCATCTGGGAGGGGACCTCGGAAATCCAGCGCGCCATCGTGGGCGGCCAGATCAAGAAACGGGGCTTGGGCGTCTATACCGGCTGGGTCTAAGCCGCGTCGCTTTCGG
>CAYPKW010000085.1:0-10194 GCA_964411425.1 uncultured Rhodospirillaceae bacterium | reverse complement strand
ACTTGGTATCAGTCCTTGCAACAACTCTGTCCGTCTCATCCTCGCGCCCACGCTTCGGAGCGATTCAAGAACCGGACAGATCGTGTGTCACAAGCACCGGACATATCGCGTGAAAGCGACGCTTCTGGCTTAGTCAGGCTGTCGATGGCTAATTAACTTGTCCGGTATTCGTGGCACATCAATTGACCGCTGCTGATGTGGTTGCGCCTGTGGGTAAGGCGAAGCCTTATCCACAGGCGTCTGGCGCCGAGCGGTGTTAAGCGGCCAGAGATTGCGCATGGTCGGTGAGCCGTCCTTGAGCATTGTAGCGGGCGAGGCAGCGCGGGCCGTGGAAGACGGCGAGCGTGCCATCGGGATAGCCATGGACGCGGACCTTGGCCTTGACGAAGTGCGGGCGCAGGCGGCTTTCGGGCAGCTGCAAGGCGAGGCCGCGATAGCGCACGGTGTTGTCGTTGCCGACCACGCGCTCCTCGTGGATGCAGAGCATCTCGGTGAAGGCGGCATCGCGATCGCGCACGAAGGCCGAGCCGGGCTCCGTGGCGGGCACGGCGAAGCGGGCATTGTGGGCCGGCAGGTAGACCTCGGCGATGAAGCGGTTGGCGGCGTGGATGTCGACGATGCCGGCCAGCCGCAGCTCCTTGGGCAGGCGATCCTGCAGCGTGCCGAACAGGCGCTCCGAGCGGCCGCGCGCCTCCGGCGAGTAGGCGGCGATGTGCTCGATGCCGAGCTGGGCGAGCGCGCGACCGACCTGGGTGGGCTGGTCCTTGTCGACCGGCTCGCCGGCCCTGGGCGTGTGGAAGTAGTGGCCGCCGCGATCGGTGTAGAGGGCGCAGAACAGGCCGTGTTTGGCGATGACCTCGCGCAAGGCGCGGAAGCTGCTCTGCGTGCCTTCCTCCTCGACCAGGAAGGCGGAGTAGAGCTCGCTCGTCGCGTCGTCCATGGTGGCGATGAGGTCGTGCTCCTGCTCGAGCCCCGGCAGCCAGCGGTGCTTCGATCCGTCCTGGTGCAGCATCATGCCCGCCAGCGGCCGGCGCGGCCGCTTCTTGCGGTGCGCGCCTCCCTTCGCCGCCAACGGCAGCAGCTGGCGCCGGTGCAAGAAGGTCTTGGCCCAGCTGTAGCTGAAGGGAAAGCCGTGGTCCTTGACCAGATGCTCGTGGAAATGCTGGGCGTTGAAGCCGGCATACCGCTCCCGGTAGAGTTGCTCCACCCGATCCGCCCAGTCCGCCGGCACCCGCTTGGGTGACGGCTTGCCCAACCGCCGATCCAATAGACCGTCGAGCCCGTCCTCTTCATAGCGCTGGTACCAGCGCCGAAAGGTTCGCTCCGTCACCCCCAAGATCTCCGCCGCCTCGACCTGGCTCAGCTCCTGGCGCTGCCAGCGCCCTAAAACTGCGTCGAACTTCATTGTTCTCAATCCTTGCAACAGCTCCGTCCGTCTCATCTCCGCCCCCTGCTTTGGAGCGATTCAAAGACCGGACAGATCGTGTGTCACAAGCACCGGACATATCGCGTGAAAGCGACGCTTCTGGCTTAGTCAGGCTTGACCAATCGCCGCCTCGCGGCCATATTGGTCAAGGTTGACTAGTGGCCCGTTCACCCCGAAATTCCTTAGCTTGAATTTCGGGGTGAACGGGCCACTAAGTAACGGGCCACTAAGTAATTGAATCTAGTGGCCTGCTTATCCCAGAAATTCGTTAGGGAATTTCTGGGGCAGGACACTAGGAGAACGGCCATGGCCGGCGTACTCACCAGCCTCTACCAGGCGAAAACGCATCTTTCCAAGCTGGTCGATCGCGTCGCCGCCGGCGAGGAGATCATCATCACCAAAAACGGCGTGCCCAAGGCGCGCCTGGTGCCGATCCCGCAGACCAAGGGCAAGCGCGTTCCTGGCCTCGGGAAGGGCAAGATCTGGATCGCGGACGACTTCGACGACCCGCTCCCCGACGACATGCTCGCCACGCTCGAGGAGCCGCTTGACCCTCCTGTTTGATACCCACACGTTCCTCTGGTGGTGGATGGCCGAGCGCCGGCTCCGCGCGAGCATCCGGGAGGCGATCGGCGGCGCGGAGACCGTGTTCATCAGCATCGCATCGGCCTGGGAGGTGGCGATCAAGTCCAGCCTCGGCAAGTTGCGACTAGACGCGCGGTTCGAGGACGGCATCGCGGAAAGCGGCTTCGTGACGCTGCCGATCACCTTCGCCCATATCGAGCGCGTCGCGCGATTGCCGTTCCATCATCGCGACCCGTTCGATCGCATGCTGATCGCGCAGGCGCAGGCCGAGGGCCTGACGCTGGTCAGCGCCGACCGTCGCTTCGCGCTCTACGACGTGACGGTGCTCTGGGCCTGAGCCGACTTGGAACGAGCGGACACCTTCACTACTCCGTCCGCCGGCCTTTATCGGAACGCTTTCCTAGCGCACCGTTCCGTGCTATGATCGTTGTCCTGGTCCGGCCAGGCGCTGTTTGACATGGTGAAGCAACTTCCTCTCGCGCGGCCCGGAATGGCCCGCGGTTCCTGGCTGCCTGGGGTCGTTCCTCGAAAAATCGATGCTAAGACATCTTGTTTTACGCATGGCCTCGGCTTTACGCATGGCCCCGAGGAAGAGGCCGGGCCTCGCTGGACGCCTTCGCCAAGCGGGGGCCGGGTCAATTCCCCGCTTTGCATGGGGTCCATCGTTCATTTTTTCACCCTCTCTCGCTTGGCGTTCGCTGGAGGCGCCCCCCGCCGCCCCGCCTTGTCAGCCCGGTGGGCGGCCGATAGTGTAATCCGCCAAGCCCAGGAACGCCGAAACATCCCCCTTGCGCTACATCAGCACCCGCGGCGCCGCGCCCGCGCTAGGTTTCGAGGACGCCCTGCTGGCCGGGCTGGCGGCGGACGGCGGCCTCTATGTGCCTGAAACCTGGCCCCAATTCGACGCGGCCGCGTGGCGGAACCTGGCCGGGCTCGCCTACCCGGAACTGGCGGCGCGGGTGATGGCGCCGTTCGCGGGCGACAGCGTCTCGCTGTCCGAGTTCCGGCGGATGGCAACCGAGGCCTATGCCGGCTTCGGGCACCGGGCGGTGGCGCCCTTGAAGCAGCTCGACCGGCGGCTTTGGCTCTTGGAGCTATTCCACGGCCCGACGCTCTCCTTCAAGGACCTGGCGCTCCAGCTTCTAGGAAGGCTCTACGAGCACGTCCTGAAGCGCCGGGGCGAGCGGGTCACCATCGTCGGCGCCACCTCGGGCGACACCGGCTCGGCGGCGATCGCGGCCTTTCGCGACCGCGAGGCGATCGACCTTTACATGCTGCACCCGCTGGGCCGCGTCTCCGAGGTGCAGCGCCGCCAGATGACCACGGTCGAGGCCGCCAACGTCTCGAACATCGCCATCGAAGGCACCTTCGACGACTGCCAGGACCTGGTGAAGGCGATGTTCAACGACCGCCGGTTCCGCCGCGAGCTCCGGCTTTCCGCCGTCAACTCCATTAACTGGGCGCGCATCGCGGCGCAGATCGTGTACTACGTCGCCGCCGCCGCGGCGCTGGGCGCGCCCGGGCGCAAGGTCGCCTTCGCAGTGCCCACCGGCAACTTCGGCAACGTTCTCGCGGGCTACGGCGCCGGCGCCATGGGGCTGCCGGTCGACCGCCTCGTCGTCGCCTCCAACCGCAACGACATCCTGGCGCGGTTCTTCGAATCGGGCGCGCTGTCGATCGGGACGGTCGAGCCGTCGCTGTCGCCCAGCATGGACATCCAGGTGCCGAGCAACTTCGAGCGGCTGCTGTTCGATCTCTACGAGCGCGACGGCAGGGCGGTCGCGGGCGCGATCGAAGCCTTTCGCAAGTCCGGCCGGCTCGAGGTGGGCGAGGCGCGCTGGCGCCGCGCGCGCCAGGCGTTCGACGGTTTCCGGCTCGACGATGCCGGCACGCTGGCGTCCATGCGGGAGGTCTACCGCGCCACCGGCGAGCTGGTCGATCCGCATACCGCCATCGCGGTGGCCGCGGCGAAGCAGGCGGGGGGCGATCCGGGGGTGCCGGTCGTGGCGCTGGCGACGGCGCATCCCGCCAAGTTCCCCGACGCGGTCGAGCGGGCGACCGGAGTTCGCCCGGCGCTGCCGGAGCGGCTGGCGGCTCTGTTCGAGCGGCCGGAGCGGGTCCACGTGCTGCCCAGCGCGCTCGACGCGCTCCAGGCGTTCATCCGCGCCCGCGGCGCCGTGCGGGGGGCGGCTTGAGCGCGCCGGCGGACGGCGTCCGGGTAAGCCGGCTGCCGGGGGGCCTCACGGTGGCGAGCGACACGATGCCGGTCGACAGCGTGGCGATCGGCGTCTGGGCCGGGGTCGGCACGCGCCACGAGCCGCCGGCCGTGAACGGCGTCGCCCATCTCCTGGAGCACATGGCCTTCAAGGGCACGGCGCGGCGCACGGCGCGCGACATCGCGGTCGAGATCGAGGCGGTGGGCGGCCATCTCAACGCCCATACCTCGCGCGAGCACACCGCCTACTACGCGCGCGTGCTGGCCGAGGATGCGCCGCTGGCGCTCGATATCCTGGCCGACATCCTGCAACACTCCACCTTCGAGGAGGCGGAGCTTGCCCGCGAGCGCACCGTGATCTTGCAGGAGATCGGGCAGGCCGAGGACACGCCGGACGACGTCGTGTTCGACCATTTCCAGGAGACCGCCTACCCCGAGCAGGCGCTGGGGCGTCCGGTCCTCGGCCGGGTCGAGATCGTGCAAGGGCTGCAGCGCGACGCGATCCGCGACTACATGCGCCGCAATTACGGGCCGCGCCGGCTGGTGCTGGCCGCGGCGGGCCGCATCGAGCACGATCGCCTGGTCGACATGGCGGCCGGCGCCTTCGCGGCACTACCGGCGGGCGAGCCGGGCGAGGCGGAGCCGGCGCGCTATCGCGGCGGCGATTGTCGCCTGCCGCGCGAGCTGGAGCAGGTGCACCTGGTGCTGGGGTTCGAGGGCGTCGGCTTCGAGGATCCCGACTATTACGCGGCCTCGGTGCTGTCCACCGTGCTCGGCGGCGGCATGTCGTCGCGGCTGTTCCAGGAGGTGCGCGAGAAGCGCGGTCTCGTCTACAGCATCCACAGTTTCATCGCGCCCTACCTCGACGGCGGGCTGTTCGGCATTTACGCCGGCACCGGAGAGGCGGAGGCGGCGGAGTTGCTGCCGCTGATCTCGGCCGAGACCGCGCGGCTGGCCGACGACCTCGACGGCGCCGAGGTCGCCCGTGCCCGCACCCAGCTCAAGGCCGGCCTCCTGATGGCGCGGGAGAGCACCGGCGCGCGCTGCGAGCAGCTCGCCCAGCAGCTCCTGATCTACGGCCGCCCGCTGCCGATGGCCGAGATCGTGGCCAAGCTCGAGGCGGTCGACGAGGCGGGCGTGGCGCGGGTGCTGCGGCGCGTGCTCAAGAGCCGGCCGACGCTGGCGGCGTTGGGCCCCATCGACCGCGTCGAGCCGTATGACCGGCTCGCCGCCAGGCTGGCGTGACGCCTTGCTGCGCTTCGGTCTCACGCGCTTCTATGTCCCGCGCGGCAACCGGCTGGACGGTCCGCGCATCTATCTGTTGCCGCCGCGCTATCGCGACTGGCGCGCCTGGGAGACGCTCAGGGAGGCGAGCCGCGAATTTCTCACGCCCTGGGAGCCGGCCTGGACGCCGGACGCCTTGAGCCACGCGGCATACCGCCGGCGCATGCGCCAGGTGGCGCTCGAGTGGCACAACGACTCCGGTTACGGTTTTCACATTTTCCGACGGCAGGACAAAGCTCTCGTCGGCGGCGTCTCGTTGAGCCACCTGCGCCGCGGCGTGGCGCAGAGCGCCAGTCTCGGCTACTGGATCGGGGCCGGCTTCGCGCGCCAGGGATACATGAGCGAGGCGCTCGGCTGCCTCATCCCGTTCGCCTTCAGGCGCCTGGGCCTGCATCGCCTCGACGCGGCCTGCCTACCCGACAACGAGGCGAGCCGGCGGCTGTTGGCGAGGCTCGGGTTCTCGGGCGAAGGCCGCGCGCGCGCTTACTTGCGCATCGCCGGCGCCTGGCAGGACCACTTGCTGTTCAGTCTCCTCGACAACGACGCGACGACGCGAGCTTAAGCATGACCGGCGTCGCCGGACAGGCGATCGACGTTGACGCCGAGCTTGCCGATCGCCCGCTTCCATTTGTCGTCGAGACTGCCGCCGAACACGAGCCCTTCGTCGGCCGGCACGGTGAGCCACCCGTTCGCCTGCATCTCGGCGTCGAGCTGGCCCGGGCCCCAGCCGGCGTAGCCGAGCGCCAGCAGGCTCTGCTTCGGGCCGCCGCCCGCCGCGATCGCGCGCAGGATGTCGAGCGTGGCGGTGAGCGCCACGGCGTTGTCGACCACCATGGTGCCGTCATGCACGTAGTCGGAGGAATGCAGCACGAAGCCGCGGCCGGATTCGACCGGTCCGCCGAAATGCACGCGGATCTCGTCGTTGCGCGCGCCGCCCTTGATGCCGATCTGGGCCAGCAACTCCGGGAACTTGATCGAACCGACCAGGCGATTGATCACCAGCCCCATGGCGCCGTCGGCGTTGTGCGCGCACATGTAGATGACCGTGCGCGCGAACCGCGGGTCGCGCATGTTGGGCATCGCGACCAGGAGCTGGCCGGTCAGGTAGTTGCTCTTTTCGGACGGCGCTTTCATCGATTGCAGACGTGGGTGGCGCGGCGCGTTTCGGCAAGTCTAGTCCAGCGGTGTAGGGCATTATACACGGATTCGTGAGCGATGGCGCCAGGCTCGATGATGTATATGGCCAAGGGCATGATCGGCAGGGTGTTACGCGACCGCACGCGGCCGTCCGTCTGGTGGGCCGGTTTCCTCGTCCTGCTGGCGGCGTTGCCGGCGCGCTCATCGGCGGCCGAGGACGGCGGCGCCTCGGCGTGGGTCAGCACGGACCAGACCGAGGTCCGGCTGATCTCCGCGGTGGCCGCGGTGGGCGATCGCGACAGCTTGCCGCTTGGGCTGCAATTCCGCTTGCGGCCGGGCTGGAAGACCTATTGGCGCTCGCCCGGCGACGCCGGCCTGCCGGTGACCGTCGCCTGGGACGGTTCGGCCAACGTCGCGTCCGTGAGACTGCATTGGCCGGTGCCGCGCCGCTTCACGCTGTTCGGCCTCGATACCTTCGGCTATGGCGACGAGGTGGTGTTCCCGGTCACCGTGGCGCCGGAGCGCCCGGGCGAGCCGGTCCGCGTCAATGCCTCGGTCGATTACCTCGTCTGCGCGACGATCTGCATTCCATACCAGGCGGCGCTGTCGCTCGAGCTCCCGGCCGGGCCGGCGGCGCCGACCGGGCAGGTGCAACTCATCGACCGATATCGCGCCCAGGTGCCGGGCGATGGCGCCGCCCATGGCTTGTCGCTGGAGCGAGCGGCACTCGCCGACGACGGGACGGTGCTCGAGGTCGAGGCGCGCTCGGCCGTGCCGTTCGGCGCACCCGACCTCATCGTCGAGGCGCCGCCGGGGCTCCATTTCGCGGCGCCCGAGACGACGCTAAGCGAAGCCCGCCACGTCGCCGTGCTGCGGCTGCCGATCGGCGTCGGCGAAGGCGCTCCGCCGCTTGTCGGCACGCCGGTGACGCTGACGCTGTTCGACGACCAGCGCGGCCTCGAGCGCGTCGTGACGTTGGCGGCCGGTGCAGGCCAGGCGCGGGGCCTCCGGACGGTGCTGGCGCTGGCGCTGCTGGGCGGTCTCATTCTCAACCTGATGCCGTGCGTGCTGCCGGTGCTGTCCTTGAAGCTGCTCCGCGTGGTCGGGCACGGGGGCGCGGCGAAGGGCGCGGTGCGCGCCTCGTTCCTCGCCTCGGCCGCGGGCGTGGTGAGCTCGCTCCTGGTGCTCGGCGCGGCGCTGGCCGGCCTCAAGGCCGGCGGCCTCGCCATCGGCTGGGGTGTTCAGTTCCAGCAGCCGGCGTTCCTCATCGCCATGGTGTTGCTGCTCACCCTCTTCGCCTGCAACCTGTGGGGCTGGTTCGAGGTGCCGCTGCCGGGCTGGCTCGGCGGACTGGCGGCCGGGGGCAGGCGCGGCCTGGCGGGTGATTTCGTCGCCGGATTGCTGGTCACGCTGCTGGCGACGCCGTGCTCGGCGCCGTTCGTCGGCACCGCCGTCGGCTTCGCGCTGGCCCGCGGGCCGGGCGACATCATGGCCGTCTTCTTCGCGCTCGCGCTGGGGCTGGCAATGCCTTACCTCGCCATCGCCGCAGTGCCGGGGCTGGCCACGTGGCTGCCGCGCCCGGGGCGATGGATGACGGTCCTGCGCGGCCTGCTCGGCTTGGCGCTGGCCGGGACGGCGGTGTGGCTGTTGAGCGTGCTCGCGGCGCTGCTCGACCCGCCTACGGCCGCGTTCATCGGCGCGCTCATGCTGGGCGCCGGCGCCGCCCTGTGGGCGCGCCGGCGGTTGCCGGCGAGCCTCAGACTGGCCTCACCCGCCGCGGTCGGCATGTTGGCGCTGGCGGCCTTTCTCGCCCCCGCCGGCGTCGGCCGGCTCGCCGCGCCCCCAACGACGAGCGCGGATGCCGTCGCGTTATGGCAGAGCTTCGACCTTCCGCGTATCGCCGCATTGGTGGGCGCGGGCAAGCTGGTGTTGGTCGACGTCTCGGCGGACTGGTGCATCACCTGTCAGCTCAACAAGGCGCTGGTGCTGAACAGCCCGGAAGTGGCCGGCCGGCTGGCCGGGCCCGATGTCGTCGCCATGCGGGCCGATTGGACGCGGCCGAGCGAGGAGATCGCGCGCTACCTCGCCTCGTTCGGGCGTTACGGCATCCCGTTCAATGCCGTGTACGGGCCGCAGGCGCCGTCCGGTATCGCTCTGCCGGAGCTATTGAGCAAGGATGCAGTGTTCGCGGCCCTCGCCAGGGCGGGCGGGTAAGGGGCTGGACAGCACCGGGAGCGTCCCTAAAATTCGTCCGCGAGAACCGCCCGCGTCTTCCGCATCCCACGAAAGGACCGCACATGGCTATCAAGGTTGGCGACCGGATTCCCTCCGTCAAGTTGCGCTACATGGCGGCCGACGGGGTCAAGACGATCAAGACGGACGAGCTGTTCAAGGAGAAGAAGGTGGTGCTGTTCGCGCTGCCCGGCGCCTTCACGCCGACCTGCTCGGCGAAGCACCTGCCGGGCTTCGTCCAGCAGGCAAAGGCACTCAGGAAGAAAGGCGTCGATACCATCGCCTGCCTATCGGTGAACGACGCCTACGTCATGGACGCCTGGGGTAAGAGCCAGAAGGCCGAGGGCGTCATGATGCTGGCGGACGGCAACGGCGAGTTCTCGACGGCGGTCGGCCTCACCATGGACGCCGAGAAGTACGGCATGGGTCTGCGCGCCCAGCGCTACGCCATGGTGGTCGAGAACGGGGTGGTGAAGACCCTCAACGTCGAGGCGCCGGGCGCCTTCGAGGTGTCGAGCGCGGAAGCGATCCTGAAGACGTTGTAGGCCGCAAGAAAACGGCGGCGGATCGCGCAAGCGATCCGCCGTCCGATCATCGGGGTTCGAGGCGTTACGCCGCCTTCTTCTCGACCCTCTTCGCGCCGTAAACGGCGTGGACCGGGATCTTCCTGAATTTCTCCCGCATCTCCACCGTCTTGGGCAGCGTCACCGTCAAGAGGCCGTTCTCGAAGGTGGCCTCCACCTTGTCGGCCATGATGTCGACGTTGAGCGGGATCTCGCGATAGAAGGAACCGAAGGCCCGCTCGCGGAAAGCGTACTCTTTCTCCTTGCCCTCCTTTTCCACTCTCTTTTCGCCTTTGATCGTGACGATGTTCTCGCCGACCGAGACCTCGATGTCGTCCTCTTCCATGCCAGGCAACTCGGCATAGACGCGGACTTCCTTCTCGTCTTCGGCCAAGTCGATCTTCGGCGTCATGAAGCCGTACCGAGGCTCGAGCCGCTTCATGAGCGGATAATCGACGCCCCGCCACAACTCGTCGAAGAGGCGCTCGATGTCACGCACAGCTTCGAGCGGATACTCGAACCCGCGCACGCCGTAGGGCACGGCCCGCGCCCGCGTCCACGGCATCAACTCCGTCGATTTCAGCATTGTTCCCTCCTGTCCGAAGCGGCGTTGCCCCACCGGAGAAAACATCGAAGGCAGGTACCCCCGCGGGGCAGCGTCGGAGTTTCTCGCAACAAGGGACCTGATATCTGCCGGTCTAGTCTTCAAGGTCCGACTAGGCGCTCGCGGCATCTCCGGGCCGAGCGAGGGC
>CAYPKW010000084.1:0-10333 GCA_964411425.1 uncultured Rhodospirillaceae bacterium | reverse complement strand
TGGCGGCGCAGAACTTGAATTCCGGGATCTTGCCGATGGGGTCGAGGGCCGGGTTGGTCAAGAGGTTCGCCGCCGCCTCCGCGAAGCAGAACGGGATGAACACCATGCCGGCGGGAACGTCGCGGTCGCTCCGCACCTTGATGTCGAGGGCGCCGCGCCGGGTCGAGACGCGGATCGTCTGGCCCGGCTCGAACCCGTTGCGCTCGAGGTCCCGCGGCGCCATGTGGGCGATCGCCTCGGGCTCGATCTCGTCGAGATAGAGGGAGCGCCGGCTCATGGCGCCGGTGTGCCAGTGTTCCAAGAGCCGCCCGGTCGAGAGCACCATCGGATAGGCCTCGTCCGGCAGCTCGTCCGGCGGCACGATGGCGGTCGGCACCAGCTTGCCGCGCCCGGTCTTGGTGGGAAATCCGGACCCGAACATGATCTCGTTGCCGGGGCCGTCGGCGCTGTCGCAGGGATAGGTGACGCTGCTTTCGCGATCCACCCGCTCCCACGTGATGTTGTTCAAGGACGGCATCGCCCGCGCCATCTCGGCGTAGACCTCGCGCGGATGCGTGTAGTTCCAGTCAAGCCCGATGCGGCGCGCGATTTCCTGGATGATCCACCAGTCCTGGCGCGCCTCGCCCGGCGGCGGCAGGGCCGCACGCCCCATCTGCACCTGCCGGTTGGTGTTGGTGAACGTCCCGTCCTTCTCCGGAAAGGCGGAGGCCGGCAGGATCACGTCGGCGTGGAACGCCGTCTCGGTGAGGAAGATGTCCTGCACCACGAGGTGCTCGAGGCCGGCCAGCGCTTCCCGAGCGTGCCGCAGGTCGGGATCGGACATGGCGGGGTTCTCGCCCTCGATGTACATGCCCTTGATCTTGCCCGCGCGCGCGGCGTTCATGATCTCCACCACCGTGAGGCCCGGGTTAGGGTCGAGGCTGGCGCCCCACAACTCCTCGAAGGCGCGGCGGACGGCCTCGTCCGCGACGCGCTGGTAGTCGGGGAACACCATGGGGATGAGGCCGGCGTCCGAGGCGCCCTGCACATTGTTCTGGCCGCGCAACGGATGCAGGCCGGTGCCGGGACGCCCCACCTGGCCGGTGATGAGCGCCAGGCTGATGAGCGAGCGCGCGTTGTCGGTGCCGTGGACGTGCTGCGAGATGCCCATGCCCCAGAAAATGATGGCCGCCTTGGAGG
The DNA here is from genome assembly GCA_964411425.1 of uncultured Rhodospirillaceae bacterium. Lineage (GTDB taxonomy): Bacteria > Pseudomonadota > Alphaproteobacteria > Dongiales > Dongiaceae > CAYPKW01. The sequence continues at coordinate 9,154 of CAYPKW010000084.1, read as the reverse complement.
TCGCGTAGAGCCGCGCCACCGTGCGGATGGCGTCGGCCTCGACGCCGCAGAGCGGCGCCATCTTCTCGGGCGAGAAGTCCCTGACGCTCGCCGCGAGCTCGGCGAAGCCCTCGGTGAAGCCCTCGACGTACTGGCGGTCGTAAAGCTCCTCCGCGACGATGGCGTGAATCATCGCGTTCAACAGCGGCACGTCGGTGCCGGCCTTGAACTTCAGCATGTGGGTCGCGTGCCGCGACAGCGCCTGGCCGCGCGGGTCGGCGACGATCAGCTTGGCGCCGCGCCTGACCGCGTTCTTGATGAAGGTCGCGGCGACCGGATGGTTCTGCGCCGGGTTGGCGCCGATGACGAAGATGACCTCGGCGTCCTTGGCCGCGGTGAACGGCGCCGTGACGGCGCCCGAGTTGATGCACTCCATCAGCGCCGCCACCGACGAGGCATGGCACAGCCGCGTGCAGTGATCGACGTTGTTGGTGCCAAACCCGGTGCGCACCAGCTTCTGGAACAGGTACGCCTCCTCGTTCGAGCCCTTGGCCGAGCCGAAGCCGGCGAGGGCCGAGGGCCCGTCGCGGTCGCGGATGCGCCTGAGGCCCCCAGCCGCGAGATCGAGCGCCTCGTCCCAGCCCGCCGCCTGGAAATGCGTCCACGGGTTCGCCGGATCGACGTAGTCGCCGGCGTCCTTGGGCACGCCCGCCTTGCGCACGAGCGGCGTGGTCAGGCGATGGGAATGATGCACGTAGTCGAACCCGAACCGGCCCTTGACGCAGAGCCGGCTGCGGTTGGCCGGGCCGTCGCGCCCCTCGACGTAGAGCAGCTTGTCGTCCTTGACGTGGAACGTGGTCTGGCAGCCGACGCCGCAGTAGGGGCACAACGAGTCGACGCGCCGCTCGGCGTAGCCCACGCGCGCCTGCCGCGCGTCCAACAGGTTCGCCGGCATCAGCGCGCCCGTCGGGCAGGCCTGCACGCACTCGCCGCAGGCGACGCAGGTGCTGGCGCCCATCGGGTCGTCGAAGTCGAACACGATCTTGGCGTGCGGGCCACGATACGCCATGCCGATCACGTCGTTCGCCTGCACCTCGCGGCAGGCGCGCACGCACAGGTTGCAGTGGATGCAGGCGTCGAGGTTGACCGCCATGGCCGGGTGCGACAGGTCGGCGGCCGGCAGGCCGTCGCCGGCGCGGCCACGCGCGGGGAAGCGGCTGGTCTCGACGCCCATGTCTTGCGCCCAGCGCCAGAATTTCGACTCGGGGTCGCGCGCCCCCGCCTTCGGCGGCTGGTCGGCCAGCAGCAGCTCCATCACCATCCTGCGCGCGGTCCTGGCGCGCTCGTTGTCGGTGACGACCTCCATCCCGGCCGTGGGCTGGCGGATGCAGGACGCGGCCAGCACCCGCTCGCCCTTCACTTCCACCATGCAGGCGCGGCAGTTGCCGTCGGCCCGGTACAGCGGATAGGGCTGCCAGCACAGGTGCGGGATCTCCAGTCCGAACCGATTCGCCACCTGCCAGATGGTCTCGTCCGGCCCGGCCGTCACCTCGCGGCCGTCGAGCGTGAAGGCGATGCGTTCGCTCATTCCACCTCCTCGCGGAAGTGCTTCAGGACCATCCTAACCGGATTGCACGCCGCCTGTCCCAGGCCGCAGATCGAGGCGTCGGTCATGGCGGCGGCGAGCTCGGTCAGCAGCGCCTCGTCCCATGTTTTACGCGCCATCAGCTTCACCGCCTTCTCGGTGCCCACCCGGCAGGGCGTGCATTGGCCGCAGGATTCGTCTTCGAAGAAGCGCATCAGGTTGAGCGCCGCGTCGCGCATGTTGTCCCGGTCCGACAGCACGATCACGGCGGCCGAGCCGATGAAGCAGCCATGCGGCTCCAGGGTGCCGAAGTCGAGCGGGATATCCGCCATGGCGGCCGGCAGGATGCCGCCCGAGGCGCCGCCCGGCAGATAGCCCTTGAAGCGGTGTCCCGGCGCCATGCCGCCGCAATATTCCTCGATCAGCTCCAGCGCCGTGATGCCTGCGGGGGCGAGCTTCATGCCCGGCTCCGCGACGCGCCCCGAGACCGAGAAGCTGCGCAGCCCCTTGGCGCCCCGGCGCCCGTGCGCGGCAAACCACTCGGCGCCCCGCTCGACGATGTCGCGCACCCAATACACCGTCTCGACGTTGTGGATGAGGGTCGGGCGCCCGAACAAGCCGACCTGCGAGGGGTAGGGCGGCTTGTGGCGCGGCAGCCCGCGCTTGCCTTCGATGCTTTCCAGCATCGCCGATTCCTCGCCACAGATGTAGGCGCCGGCGCCGCGGCGCAGATGGATCGGGCCCGCGCTCAGCCCAGCGGCCTCGATGGCCGCGATCTCCCGCAGCAGCAGCTCGCGCACCGCCGGGTACTCGTCACGCAGGTAGATGTAAACCTCCGGCGCCTCGACCGCCCAGGCGGCGATCAGCGTGCCTTCGAGGAATCGATGCGGGTCGCTCTCCAGGTACACCCGATCCTTGAAGGTGCCGGGCTCGCCCTCGTCCGCGTTGATGGCCAACAGGCGGGGCGCCGGCTCCTGGCGCACCAGGCGCCACTTCCGCCCGGCCGGGAACCCGGCGCCGCCCAGGCCGCGCAGGCCAGAGGCCTCCAGGATCGACATCAGTTCGTCGGGCGTCCGCCGGCCTCGACGGCACGCCTCCAGCAGCGCGTAGCCGCCCTCCGCCCGGTACTCGGCCAGGGTCTTGTAAGCTGGGACATGCGGCTCTGTGCGCCCGGCGGTGACTGCCGCCGCGACGCCGTCCGCGGTCGCGCGGTCCACATGGTAGTGCCCGACCAGGGCCGCCGGCGCCCTGTCGCAGCGGCCCATGCAGGGCGCGCGCACCACGCGCGCCCGCTCGCCCAGCCAGTCCTTGAGCAGGGCGATCAGCGGTTGCGCCCCCAACAACTCGCAGGTGAGGCTGTCGCACACCCGCACGGTGAGCGGCGGCGGCGGCGCCTCGCCGTCGCGCACCACGTCGAAATGCGCGTAGAACGTGGCCACCTCATAGACCTCGGCCAGCGCCAGCTTCATGTCCTCGGCAAGCGCCGCCAGATGGGCCGCGCTCAGATGGCGGTAACGGTCCTGAATCAGGTGCAGGTGCTCGATCAGGAGGTCGCGCCGGCGCGGCCGGTCGGCCAGCAGCGCGCCAATCTCGGCGAGCGCTTCGGGATCGACCTGGCGGCCCTTGGGAAACGGCACGGCCTGGCGGCGTCCGGCGCCCGGATGCAATCGCGTGTCATCTTTTGCCTTGGCCATGTGTTCGGACATCTTTGCTCGCCTGCCAAGCCGGACTGGGGCATTATCGTACAAGGTGCCAGGCGCGCCCACAACGCGGGGACCGGGGCAGGGAGGTGCCATTGACGTCCGATCTGTTGCTGACGGGGCTGCTGGTGTCGCGGCTGTGTCACGACCTGATCAGCCCCGTTAGCGCCGTCGGCAACGGCCTCGAACTCATGGAGGAGAAGGACGCGGCGATCGCCGAGGAGGCCATGAAGCTGTCGCAGCAGAGCGCCCGGCGAGCATCCGGCCGCCTGCAGTTCTTCCGCCTTGCCTTCGGCAGCGCTGGCGACCGCGCCGAAGTTGCATTACGCGAGGCGGAAGCCCTCGCCCTCGGTTACCTCGACGGCCGCAAGATCGCACTCGAATGGCCGGGCGGCGCGGCGCCGCCCGGCCTGCCCCCCGGCGGCGTCAAGCTGCTGCTGTGCCTGGTCATGCTCGCGGCGGACGCGCTGCCCCGCGGCGGCACCGTCGCGGTCGAGTTGGGCGTGGCGAACGGCGAACTGCGGCTCGCCGTCACCGCCAGCGGGACGGGCGCCCAGCCGCCGGCGGAGCTGGCGCCCGCGTTGGCGCCCGACGCCGACCCGGCGACGCTGACGGTTGCCAACGCGGTCGGGCACTTTGCGGCCAAGCTCGCCCAACGATTGGGCGGTACCGTCCGGCTGTCCGGCGCGGTCGCGGATCGGGTGACGCTTACGGCAAGTCTGGCGGCCGCCTGACCGCGGACCTTCGGAGGCGCCGGGCGCCTCAATTCACGAGTTTTTAACCCGGATTCCCCAGATGACGCACTGAGTTGCGGCACGGCTGCGCCGATTCAGGTTGGAGCGGCGACATGACCGCCCCAGCCGGATGCGAGCTCATGGGCCGGTGGCGTATCGTCGAGGCGGATCTCTGGGATCGCGACTACCTTAATCTGGTTGAGCCCGCCTTCGCCACCCTTGCCGAGGACGGCCGAGGAGAGTTTGCCATCCGAGCCGTCAGCGACACCATGGAACTCGAATACGCCCGCCGAATCGTGTTCTTCGCTTGGGCTGGCTTCGACGAAGGCGACGAGGTGTCCGGCTCTGGATTGACCGAGCTGGACGACAACGGCACCATCGAAATCGAGCTATCCTTCCACCAAGGCGACAACGCGCTCCTCAAAGCCCAGCGCGCGTGACTTCTTCAACAGCCTATTAGGGGATTCCTCGTTAATCGTTTTCTAACCGCCGCCCGTTATCCTCGCCAACTAGTTTCGACGTCGCAGGCATGTGTTGATGCCATGCGATCCGGTGCGGGGGCCGCGCCGAGAAAGCGTTGCACTGGAGCAGACGGTGGAATTTCGCCTCTTTCGCTATTTTTCGATCCCAAGTGCGGTCGTCCTGTTTTCGATCCCGAACGCGATCGTCCTGCTGGCGGTGACGGCCTTCTTGGCGGTCATCTACCGTGACATCGCGATCCAGCGACTCATCGAGCAAGGCCAGGAGGCGAACGTGGCGGCCACGACCGCTCTATCCAAGGCGCTCTGGCCCGAACTGGAGTCGCACTTGGTTGCCGCACGCGACATGTCTGCGGATGAGCTGCGCGCCTACCCGCAAACCGCCAGACTGCGTGAGGCCATCCAGGCGCACAGTCGCGGCCTTTCGATCGTCAAGATCAAGATCTACGAGACCGATGGACGGACCGTTTTCTCGACCGATCCGAAACAGATCGGCGAGGACAAGAGCGGCAATGCCAGTTTCCTTTCCGCCCGCGCCGGCGTCCCCGCGAGCGAATTGACCCATCGGGATACCTTCAGCGCCTTCGAGCAGACGATCGAAGACCGCGACCTTCTGTCGAGCTATGTGCTGGTGGATAACGGCCGAGACGGTGTACGCGGTGTCTTCGAGGTCTTCGACGATGTCACTCCGTTGCTGGCGAAGATCGACGACACGCAGGTCTATGTCGTTCTCCTGACGGGCGGGCCATTATCCCTGCTTTTCGTCGCCTTGTTGTTCATCGTCAGGCACGCCGACAGAATCATCGCTCGGCAACATCAGGAGATCGTGGAAAGCCATGATAAATGTCGGAACCTGGAAGAGTTCGCCTTTCTTGCCTCGCACGACCTGCAAGAGCCGCTGCGCATGGTCGCCAGCTACTGCGATCTCCTGCAAAGGCGTTACAAGGGGAGACTCGACGCCGACGCCGACGAGTTCATTGGCTTTGCGGTGGACGGAGCAAGGCGGATGCAGGCCCTCATCAACGGTCTGTTGACCTATTCGCGGGTGGGCATGAAAGGCAAGGAGCTGCGGCCGACCGACTGCCATGCCGCGCTCGAGACCGCAGTTAAGAACCTCGGGTCCGCCATCGACGAAAGCGGGTCAGTCGTCGCCTACAACGGCCTGCCGACGGTCATGGGCGACTTCGGACAAATCACGCAACTGTTCCAGAACCTGCTGGCAAACTCGATCAAGTTTCGCCGCGAGGCGCCGCCGCAGATCGACATCTCCGCCGCGAAAAACGGGACGCAGTGGACCTTTTCGGTCAGCGACAACGGAATCGGGCTGGAGCCCCAATACGCCGACCACATATTCGTCATTTTCGAGCGACTGCATTCCGATCGCGAGTACCCCGGCACCGGGATCGGTCTCGCGGTCTGCAAGCGGATCGTCGAGCGTCACGCGGGCCGCATCTGGGTGGAGTCCAAGCCCGGTGCCGGTTCTACCTTCTATTTCACGCTGCCGGCGGCAGGATCGCGCGCATGACGGGCTTCGACGGAGCGCAGGCGATCAGCATCCTTCTCGTCGAGGATAGTGCCGGCGACACCCGCTTGATCAAAGAGGCCCTGCGCGACGCCAAGGTTTGCAACACCTTACACGTCATCGACAACGGTGCGGACGCGCTGGCGTTTCTGCGGCGCGAGCAGAGTTACGCCCATGCGCCGCGGCCCGATCTCATACTCCTCGATCTGAACTTGCCGCGCGTCGACGGTCGCGAGGTGCTGCGGGCGCTCAAGAAGGATCCCGCCCTGAAGACCGTTCCGGTCGTCGTGCTGACATCTTCGGCCGCCGAGGACGATATCTTGAGGACATACGAGCTTCACGCCAACTGCTACATCACCAAGCCCGTAAACATCCAGGGATTTATCGACGTTGCAAAAGCGGTCGACAACTTCTGGTTCTCCATAGCCAAGCTTCCCGCCCGGTGAACACGGCCCTATGAGCGAGAACCCCATCAACGTACTATTGGTCGAGGATAACCCGGGAGACGCCCGGCTACTGCACGAGCACCTCAGCGTCGAAAGCGGTGGTGGATTCCGGATCATCGATCTGTGCCGGCTCGCGGAGGCGCTCGAACTGCTCCGGCGCGAGAGCGGGTTCCACGTCGTCCTCCTGGATTTGATGCTCCCCGATTCGCGGGGTCTCGACACCCTCTCGCGTCTGTATGCAGAGGCAAGGGAGATCCCGATCATCGTTCTGACAGGTGCCGACGACGGGGAGCTCGGTATCGCCGCGGTCAAGGCCGGCGCCCAAGACTACATTGTGAAGGGCCAGTTCAACCCTGACCTCCTCGTGCGGGCGATTCGATATGCTATCGAGCGCAAGCAGGTGGTGAAGAACCTCCGCAGGGCGAAGGAAGAGGCCGAGTTCGCCAATCGCGCCAAGACCGATTTCTTGGCCAACATGAACCACGAGCTGCGGACCCCGTTGAACGCGATCATCGGGTTTTCCGAGCTGATACTAGTGGGCACGTTCGGCCCCATGGTGCATCCCCAGTACGACGAGTACGTAAAGTACATCAACGAGGCCGGGCAACACCTGCTGAAAGTGGTCAACGACATTCTCGACCTATCGAAGATCGAGGCCGGCAAGGCGGCGCTGCGCATCGAGGAGATCGATGTCGGCGAAGCGGTCGAGTCTGTTCGGAGGATACTGAAGCTGCGGGCCGAACAGGCTGGGGTTTGCATGCGGACCGCGATCCCGCGCGATCTTCCGTTGCTCGTGGCAGACGCGTGCAAGTTCAAGCAGATCCTCCTCAACATCTTGTCCAACGCCATCAAGTTCTCCCCCCCCGGTTCCACCGTCACGCTCGACACTTTCGCGGAGGGCGATGGCAGCCTTGTGCTTCGGGTGGCGGATACCGGCATCGGGATCGCCCCCGAGGACGTTGCCAAGGCCATGGCGGCGTTCAGCCAGGTCGACAGCCACCTCAACCGCAAATACGAAGGGACGGGCCTAGGCCTGCCCCTGACCAAGGCCTTAGTCGAGTTGCACGGCGGGACGTTCGAGCTGAATAGCGCGGTGGGCATCGGAACTACGGTGACGATCCGTCTACCAAAGACAGCCGCCGCGGCCCGGCCGCCCAGCTACCGGCCGGCCGCGCGCGCGGGTTAGTGCCGCCCAGCGCCTCGGTGTCCGCCGGCGGACGTCGGCACTGGTCGCTGAGAAGCATGCCCAGCGAATCCCGCTTCAAGATGGCTGATATCCAACGTTAGGAGACTGCGAGATGCCGACAAGCGACTCGAGTGAAAGCGATCTGAAGGAAGCAAGGGCCAGCACCGAAAACGCCGGATTGACTATCGCTTCGGTCAACGAACGGCTGTCCCACCTCAGCATGAGCCTGTTTGTCGAACTTCAATCGTTGAAAAATGACCTGAACGACGCAAAGGCGATGTTGACCAGCGACGGGAAGCCGACCCGCCCAGCGGTCCGCAGCGGGGTTATCGAGGAAAGTAGTGTCGGCATTTCGCTTGAGGCCGATCCGCCCGGAGTGAGTCCCTCGGTCATTTGCCGAGATCCGGCGATGCTCGATATCGTGCGCTTTGTTGAAAAGATCGCACCGTCCAACGCGACCGTCTTGATTACGGGCGAGTCAGGCAGTGGAAAGGAGGTCTTGGCCCGCCATCTCCACTCGAAGTCGAAGCGAGTCAACGGGGCGTTCATTGCGGTCAATTGCGCAGCGATCCCCGAGGGCTTGCTGGAGTCGGAACTCTTTGGCCACGAAATGGGGGCCTTTACCGATGCGGTAGGCCGGCGTCTCGGGAAATTTGAGCTGGCGCACCGGGGAACCCTGTTTCTGGACGAAATCTCAGAAATGTCTCCCGCCCTGCAAGCCAAGTTACTGAGGGCGGCGCAGCATTCGGAGATCGATCGGGTCGGTGGCGAACACCCCATTAAGGTGGATGTCCGCTTCGTCGCCGCCAGCAATCGAAACATCGAGGAAGAAGTGCACAACGGGCGCTTCCGCGAGGATTTGTACTATCGCCTCAACGTGGTGCGGATTGATGTGCCACCGCTGAGAGAGCGGCCACGAGACATCGAGTTGCTGGTCAACCACTTTGTCGAGGCGTATGGGGCATCGTGTCACCCGAAAGCGCCGACCTTGCGGTACGACGCGTGGAAGGCCGTGCTCGGCTATCGTTGGCCCGGCAATGTGCGCGAACTCGAGAATTGCGTGCACCGGGCGGTGCTTCTGGCCGAGGACGGTGTGATCACCCCGGAATTGATACTTCCGTCACACGTCTCCCTGATTGGGGACAACGGCAGCACGGCAGCGGATCGATCCGACTTGGCCGATCTACCACTGGCCGACGCGAACCGTGAAATCATTCTGCGCACGCTGCGGCGCTGCCAAGGCAACCGCGTGCGCGCGGCTAGTCAGCTTGGCATCTCGGTCCGGACACTAAGAAACAAGCTGAAGCTGTATAGGAAGAGCGGTCCGATCGAGCGGCTATCACAAGAACCCGGCGGTGGCTCAAATGGGATCGAGCACCGTTTGCCCGGGCTTGATCACGATAGAGCAACAGAACCGGCGATCTCCGAAGATGCCATCAAACAAGCCGAGATCGTGATCTCTTTGGCTCGGCTGAATGCGAAACGAAAGGTGTGCTGACAATCGCTCGATACCGGATTGCTTA
>CAYPKW010000083.1:0-10439 GCA_964411425.1 uncultured Rhodospirillaceae bacterium | reverse complement strand
CTTCGGCATCATGCAGAGGCCAAGGCCGCACATGAGCGCGCAAGGCAGGACGGCGATAAGAATGGGAGCGGCGCCCGCGGCAACCAGCCAGTCCCAGCCGAGGACCAGGCCCGCCCCGGTGGCCAAGCTGGCCGTCAGGACGAGGCCGCGCGGGCCGCGCAGCCACTGGCCGAGCGGCACCGCGAGTTGGCGGGCCGGCGGCGCCTCTATCGAGGATGGCGATTCGCTTTGCATCGAACTTCTCCTCGTCGCTAGTTCAGATACGAATACTCGCCATCATGCCGGCGGCCTGGTGCTCGAGGATGTGGCAATGGATCATCCAGTCGCCGGGATTGTCGGCGACGAAGGCGATCTCGACGACTTCGCGCGGCGCCGTCAGCACGGTGTCCTGCCACTCGCGGTAGCGGGTCGCTTGGCCGTTGCGGGAGAGGACGCGGAACGCATGGCCATGGAGGTGGATCGGATGAGGGAAAGCCGTGCGGTTGTGAATGGCGAACAGATAGGAACGATCGCGCCGCAGCACGAGTAAGGGTTCGTGAATTTGCTCGCCGGCAGACACGCCGTTGATGGTCCAGACGTTGCCGCTCGTCATCCCACCGCCCATCATCCCACCCATCATGCCACCCATCATCCCGCTCATCATGTCGCCGCCCGTCATTCCGCCACCCATCATTTCGCCCATCATCCCCCCGCCGAGGACGATCTCGTGGCGTTCCGCCTTCGCGAGGTCAGGCTCGGGCACCGGATTCGGAGGAAGACGGACCGCGGCCTCGGGCGCTTGGTCGCGGAGCGGCGGTTCGTCGGCATAGACGACATCGAGCAGCTTGTATGCGAAGTCCCGGTAGTAGCTGTCGATGAGCGCGAAGCGATCCCCAGGCCGTCCGGCCATATCGAGGATGAGATCGGCGCGCATCGCCGGGCCGAGCACGATCCGACCGTCATCGGTCTCGTGCGGCTCGACGGGTTGTCCGTCGAGGGCGATGACGAGCGGCCGATGGCCCTCGAACGCAAGCCCGAAGATGCGCGCGTTGGCCGCGTTGATCAGGCGCAAACGGATGCGTTCACCGGCGCGGACGGCGAACGTCGACGGCACCTGGCCATTCACTGTCACCGTGTTGCCGATGCGACCGGCCATGCCGGCATCCATGCGATTGCCGAAATCGCCGGCGATCGCGGCGCCCGGCGTGAGGCGCCAGTCGTCGAGCGCCCAGACGACGTCTCGGTCCACCGGGACGGCATCAAGCTCCTCGACGATCAACGGGCCGTAGAGGCCGCGGCCCACCTGCTCGAAGCTGCGCTGATGCGGGTGGTACCAGTAGGTGCCCGCGTCGGGCAGGGGGAATTCGTAGGTGAAGGTCTCGCCGGGGCCGATCGGCCGTTGCGTCAGGTGCGGCACACCGTCCATCGGGTTGGGCAGGCGGATACCGTGCCAGTGCACGGTGGTTTCCTCCGACAGCCGATTCTCGACTGCGACGCGGACGGTCTCGCCCTGCCGGAATCGCAGCGTCGGGCCCGGAACCTGGCCGTTGTAGGCCCAAACGTCCGTGGCGGGATACGGGCCGCCGACCAAGGGCACGCGGCTCGGTCGAGCGACCAATCGCTCGGTGACTTCGGCGCCGGCCAGCGTGCGCCTCGCCGTGGCGCCGGTGGCCGCCAGCGCCAGGCCGCCCAATAGAACCGACCGGCGTGTGACCGTTCCAGGACCGATTGCTAACATCATCATCGATACCCTCGCTCGCGGCCGTCGCGGAACGCTCGGACGGCCTCAGACTGTAGTCGCCTTGCGACCGGTTGGCGCAAGACGCGAACTACTTGTTACGGATGAACCCAGCCGCGTTCGATCGAACGCGGTGGGAGTCCGAATTATCTAGGATCGGGGAGGCAGCGGGTCGGGTTGGACCGCGACCGCGGACAACTTGTCGGTCGGACACGCCGCCGGATGCGCGGGCAGGGGGTGGAACAACGGCATCTGGACGGTTGCGCCTAGCGGCGCCGTGCAGGTCAGCCCACATGCGGCCGCCGTTGCGTCGCTGCCATCGAGACTCCCGCAGGCATCGCAGCCGGTCGGCATCGGCGCGGCCGCAATCGCCGCGACGCTGTCCTCGGCCGCCGCCGCCGCCAGCGAATGCGACCACGCCCCGGTAACCAGAAGCAGGCCGAAAAAAAGGCTCGGCAGCAGGCATCGAGCGAGCTTGCGCACGCGGCAAGTATCGATCCCCCGGCGATTACGCGCAACAACTTTGGCGCGGCCCTAGGCGCCCTCACAGGATCGTGATTCTCCGCCGCCGGCGCACAATCCTACTTGGCCGCCGCCAACGCCTGGTCGAGGTCGGCGATGATGTCCTCGACCGTCTCCAGCCCGACCGAGAGGCGCACCACGTCCGGCCCGGCGCCGGCGGCCTCCCGCTGCTCGTCGCTCAGTTGGCGGTGGGTCGTCGAGGCAGGATGCAGGATGAGGCTGCGGGTGTCGCCGATGTTGGCGAGATGCGAAATGAGGTCGCAGGCCTCGACGACCTTGATCCCGGCCTCGTAGCCGCCCTTGACGCCGAAGGTGAACACCGCGCCGGCGCCCAGCGGCATGTATTTCCTGGCCAGCGCGTGGTAGGGGCTCGACGGCAGCCCGGCGTAGGAGACCCAGGTCACTTGCGGGTGGCGCTCCAGGTGCCGTGCCACCCTGAGCGCGTTCTCGACGTGGCGCTCCATGCGGAGCGCCAGCGTTTCGATGCCGGTGAGGGTGAGGAACGCGTTGGTGGGCGACAGTGCCGGGCCGAGGTCGCGCAGGCCCACCGCGTGCGCGTGCATGGTGAACGCCATGTCGCCGAAGGTCTCATGGAACTTGAGGCCGTGGTAGGCCGGCTCCGGTTCGCTGAGGGCGCGGAACTTGCCGCTCTTCGTCCAGTCGAACCCGCCGGAGTCGACGACCACGCCGCCCAGTGAGTTGCCGTGGCCGCACAGGAACTTCGTCGTGGAGTGGACGACGATGTCGGCGCCCCAGTCGAAGGGCTGGCACAGGTAAGGCGAGGCGAGCGTGTTGTCGACGATGAAGGGGATGCCGGCCTCCTTGGCGATGCCGGCCACCCGCTCCAGGTCGGTGATGACGCCGCCCGGGTTGGCGATGCTCTCGACGAAGATCGCCTTGCACTTGGGCGTGAGCGCGCGGGCGAAATTGTCCGGGTCGTCGGCGTCGACGAAGATCGCCTTCCAGCCGAACTTGGCGAAGGTCTTGCCGAACTGCGTGATCGATCCGCCATAGAGCCGACGCGACGAGAGGAACTCGTCGCCCGGCTCCATGAGCGAAAAGAAGGCGATGACCTGGGCGGCGTGGCCCGAGGCGCAAGCCGTGCCGCCGCGCCCACCTTCGAGGCTGGCGACGCGCTCCTCGAGCGCGGCCACGGTCGGGTTAGAGAGCCGCGAGTAGATGTAGCCGAAGGCCGAGAGGTCGAACAGCGAGGCCGCGTGGTCGACGCTGTCGAACACATAGGCGGTGGTGTGGTAGATCGGCATGATGCGCGCGCCGGTCGTCGGATCGGGCGGCGCGCCGGCGTGGATGGCGCGCGTCTCGAAGCCCGGCGGGCGCTCGCTCATCGGCCGGGCCGCCGCCGCCGGCTCGTGATGATTCGCGAATTGAAGCCGCCCCAGGACAGCTCGCCGTTGAGCCGCCCGTACTCGATCTTCGGGCAGCGGTTCATGATGACGGAGAGCCCGGCGGCCTCGGCCTTGGCCGCCGCCTCGTCGTGGCGCACGCCGAGCTGCATCCACACCACCTTGGCGCCGATGGCGATGGCGTCGTCCACTACCGGGGGCACGGCGTCCGGGCGGCGGAAGATCTGCACCATGTCGGGGCGCGCATCCGGGGGGATGTCCTTCAGGCTCGCGTAGCAGGTTTCGCCCAGCACCGTCCGGCCGGCGGCGCGCGGGTTTACCGGCACCACCCGGTAGCCCTTGCCTTGCAGGTACTTCATGGCGAAGGAACTCGCCTTGTGCCAGTCCGGGCTGGCGCCGACCATGGCGATGGTCTTGACGCCGGCCAGCACCCGGCGCAACAGCGCGTCGGAATAGTGATCGTGCCGATCCGTCATCAGCGGCCGCGCCAGGCGGGCGGGCGCTTTCCGATGAAGGCGTCGATGCCCTCGGCGGCGTCCTCGGCCAGCATGTTGCGGACCATCGTCTCGCCAGCGTAGGCGTAGGCTGCGGCGAGGTCCATGTCGAGCTGGCGGTAGAACGCCTCTTTGCCGATGGCGAGCACGTAGGGCGACTTGGCGGCGATTTTGGCAGCCAAATTCATGGTGCTGCGCTCAAGCTCCGCCGCCGGCACGGCGCGGTTGATCAATCCGATTTCGACGGCGCGCCTGGCGTCGATCATGTCGCCGGTGAGCAGCATTTCCATCGCCTGCTTGCGGGGCGCGTTGCGGGAGAGCGCCACCATCGGCGTCGAGCAGAAGAGGCCGATATTGACTCCCGGCGTGGCGAAGCGGGCGTCCTCGTCCGCGACCGCGAGATCAGAGGACGCGACCAGTTGGCAGCCGGCGGCGGTGGCGACGCCGTGCACGCGCGCGATCACGGGCTTGGGCAGGCGCACGATCGCCAACATCATCTCGCTGCATCGCGCGAAGACCTGTTCGTAGAAATCGCGCCGGGGCATGGCGCGCAGCTCCTTGAGATCGTGCCCGGCGCAGAAGGCGGGGCCGGCGCCGGCTAGCACGACCGCCTTCACTCCGGCGTCGGCTGCGATCGCCTTCAATTCGCCGATGAGCGCGTCCATGAGGGCGAGCGACAGCGCATTGCGCGCTTGCGGCCGGTTCAAGACGAGGGTCGCGACGGCGCCGCGATCCTGGCGCAACAGGATGGGTTCATTCGCGGACGGCGCGGGTACGATCATGATCTGCTCCGGGCGGGCGCCAATCTGCGCCGGTTGCGTGCGGCGGTTCAAGCGGCTTGCGGGCGCCGTGGCGGCGCGTTATTATAATCAAATGGTTGCTCAACTGTTCAAGTATCGCAGGCGCAAGGTTTCCCTTCTTGCAGAGGCGGAAGCCGACCGCCTGGTCGAATTGGCCGAGATGTTCCGCCTACTGGGGGACGCGAGCCGTCTGCGCATCATACTCGCCTGCCTCGACGCCCCGACCAGCGTGGGCGCCATCGCCGAACGGGTGCGGCTCTCGATCTCGTTGGTAAGCCACCACTTGCGCCTGTTGCGCGCCGGCCGGCTGGTGCGCGCCGAACGGCAGGGCAAGCAGGTGTTCTACGCCGTCGCCGACGAGCACGTCCGCCGCGTCATCGCCGACATGGCGACCCATGTCGGCGAGCCGGCGGACGAGGAGGGCGATTGAAGTGACGGGCTGCGGGCATTGCGCCGACGAGCGCGAGCCGGGCGCCGGCGATCCAGGGTTCCGGCGCGTGCTATGGATCGCGCTCGCCGTCAACTCGACGATGTTCGTCGTCGAGGTCGGGGCGAGCCTGCCGGCTCGCTCGCTCTCGCTCCAGGCCGACGCCCTCGACTTCTTCGGCGATGCCGCGACCTACGCGGTCACCCTGCTTGTTCTCGGCATGGGGCCGGTTGCGCGGTCGAAGGCCGGCTTGACCAAGGGCGCCGGCATGGGTCTCTTCGGCCTCTGGGTCTTGGGCAACGCCGTTTATCGTGCGTTCGCCGGCGCCGCGCCCGATCCGTTCATCATCGGGCCGGTCGCCCTTTTGGCGCTCGGCGCCAACGTCGCGGTGGCGGCGATGCTGTACCGGCACCGTAGCGGCGACAGCAACCGCAGCTCGGTCTGGCTGTGCAGCCGCAACGATGCGATCGGCAACGTCGCGGTTTTCGGCGCCGCGGCGGCGGTCTATCTCACCGGCGCGGGCTGGCCCGACCTCGCCGTGGCGGCGGCAATCGCCGGCCTCAATCTCGTCGCCTCGCGGCGCGTCGTTCGGCAGGCCATCGCCGAGTTGCGGGCGCCGCACGGCTCAATCGTGGGAGTGACATGATGATGAAGACGATCCTTTGTGCAATTGCCGCGGCTTCGGTCGCGGTGGTATCCCCGGCCTGGGCGCAGACCATGGGTTCCCCCAATTGGGGAGGGTGGCACGACCGCTGGATGTGGTGGATGCCATTCCAAGGGCTTCTCTCGCTAGTCGTCATCGCGGCCGTCGTCGTCGGCGCCATCCTGCTCATCCGGGCGCTTTGGCACGTGGGCGAGCGGCGGGACCGCAGCGAACGATCCTCGGCGCTCGATCTCCTCGACGCCCGCTACGCGCGGGGCGAGATCGACCGCGAGGAATACCAGCAGCGCAGGCGCGACCTGTCCGAGCGGTGACGGCGACGGGGCGCGACTAACGGTATCATGTTACCGCGACCTAAGTGTCGATCCAGCTTGGGTTTTCCGGTTGACAACGCCTTGAGCTTGAACATACTGCGGCGCTTCCCGGGCTCCCCTGCTGGCACGGATTCGCCATGAAGACCTTCTCGCTCAAGACCGCCGACGCGGCGAAACAGTGGATTCTCGTCGATGCCGACGGCGTGGTGCTCGGCCGGCTCGCGGCCGTGGTGGCGCACCGGCTGCGCGGCAAGCACAAGCCGACGTTCACGCCGCACATCGATTGCGGCGACCACGTCATCGTCGTCAACGCCGAGAAGGTGCGGTTGACCGGCCGCAAGCTGACGGACCGCAAGTTCATCTGGCACACCGGGCACCCGGGCGGCATCAAGGAGCGCAGCATGGGCCAGATCCTGTCCGGGCGCTATCCGGAGCGCGCGGTGATCAAGGCGGTGGAGCGCATGTTGCCGCGCGGGCCCTTGGGCCGTCGGCAGATGGGCCACCTCAAGGTCTATGCCGGCCCCGCTCATCCGCACGAGGCGCAAGCGCCGGCCCCGCTCGACGTCGCCGGGATGAACCCGAAAAACAAGAGGACCGCCCGCGCATGAGCACCGAGCCTCAGACCCTGTCGGACCTGAAGCAGCTCCAGCAGCCGACGCCGGCGCCGGCGCCGGTCGCGTACGAACAGAAGATCGACGCCAAGGGGCGCGCCTATGCGACCGGCAAGCGCAAGAACGCGGTGGCGCGGGTATGGATCAAGCCAGGCTCGGGGCGCGTCACTGTCAACGGGCGCCAGATCGAGGTCTATTTCGCGCGCCCCGTGCTGCGCATGCTGATCGGCCAGCCATTTGCCGTGGCCGGCCGCGCCAACCAGTACGACGTTCACTGCACGGTGACCGGCGGCGGGCTGTCGGGCCAGGCGGGCGCGGTGCGGCACGGCATCAGCCGCGCGCTCACCCTGTACGAGCCGGGCCTGCGCCCGGTGCTCAAGGCCGGCGGCTTCCTCACCCGCGACAGCCGGGTGGTGGAGCGCAAGAAGTACGGCCGGCGCAAGGCCCGGCGCAGCTTCCAGTTCTCGAAGCGCTGAGGACGCGCGCGACAGCGTTCCATGCGGGTTCGCGACCTCGAAACTTTCATCGTCGGCAATCCGCCGCCGGGTTGGGGCGGGCGCTACTTCATCTTCGTCAAGCTGACGACCGACAACGGCATCGCCGGCATCGGCGAGGTCTATGGCGCGACGTTCGGCCCCCAGGCGATGGAGCGGATGATCGCGGACGTGTTCGAGCGTTACGTCGCGGGCACGGATCCGTTCCGCATCGAGGCCTTGTGGCGAAACGTGTACGGATCGGGCTACACGCTGCGCCCCGATGTCTCGCTCATGGGCGTGCTGTCCGGGATCGAGATCGCCTTGTGGGACATCAAGGGCAAGGCGCTCGGCAGGCCGGTCTATGACCTACTTGGCGGCAAGGTCCATGAGCGCTTGCGCTCCTATACCTACATCTATCCGAGGCCGGAGCTGGGCGAGGACGAGAGCATTTACTGGAACCCGGATCTGTCGGCCCAACGCGCGGCCGAGTACGTGAAGATGGGCTTCACGGCGGTGAAGTTCGATCCGGCGGCACCCTACTCCTCGTTCGACCCGCGCCAGCCGTCGCTGGAATCTCTCGATCTGTGCGCGCGGTTCTGCGCCCGTATTCGCGAGGCGGTCGGCACGAAGGCCGATCTTCTGTTCGGCACGCACGGCCAGTTCACCGCCTCGGGCGCCATCCGGCTCGCCCGGCGGCTGGAGCCCTATGACCCGCTGTGGTTCGAAGAGCCGACGCCGCCCGAGAAACCGGAAGAGATGGCGCTGGTCGCCAGGGCCACGTCCATTCCCATCGCCACCGGCGAGCGCCTGACCACCAAGTACGAGTTCGCCCGCGTGCTCGAATGTCGGGCGGCCTCGATTCTGCAAATGGCGCTCGGGCGCGTCGGCGGCATCATGGAGGCGAAGAAGATCGCCGGGATGGCGGAGACCTATTACGCGCAGATCGCGCCGCATCTCTATTGCGGGCCGGTGGAGGGCGCCGCCAATGTCCATTTCGCGGCCTCGCTGCCGAACTTTCTCCTACTGGAGAGCATAGAGACCTGGGGCGGTTTTCATGCCGAGCTCCTTCGGCAACCGATCCGCTGGGAGGAAGGATACGTCATACTGCCCACCGAACCGGGGCTCGGCATCGAACTCAACGAGGAAGTGGCGCTGAAGCACCCTTATACTGGCAGCCAGCTCCATCTCGAAATGACGAACCGTCCGGTGGATTAGGGGGACGCATGGCGAAGGCGAACAGGCTGCGGGTCGGCATTATGGGCGCCAGCGGCTACACCGGCGCCGAGTTGGTGCGCCTGTTGTCGCGCCATCCGCAGACCGACATCCGGCTCTTGACTGCCGACCGGCAGGCGGGGCGGGCGCTGGGCGAAGTGTTTCCCCACCTGGGCGGGATCGAGTTGCCGGCGCTGATCAAGATCGAGGACGCCAGGTGGGACGACCTCGATCTGGCGTTCTGCTGCCTGCCGCACGGCACCACGCAGCGGGCGATCGCGGCGCTGCCGCGCCGGCTCAAGGTCGTCGATCTGTCGGCGGATTTCCGCCTCGCCGACGTGGCGCTCTATGCCCAGTGGTACGGGCACGAGCACCAGGCGCCCGAGTTGCAGAAGGAGGCGGTGTACGGCCTAACGGAGTTGCACCGCCGAGCGATTGCGCCGGCGCGCCTGGTCGCCAATCCGGGTTGCTATCCAACCTCGGCGCAACTGCCACTGGTGCCGCTGCTGCAGACTGGGCGGATCGCCGCCGAGGACATCATCATCGACGCCAAGTCGGGGGTGAGCGGGGCCGGGCGCGACGCCAAGCAGGCGAATCTGTACGCCGAGGTGAGCGAAGGGGTGCACGCCTACGCCGTCGCCTCGCACCGGCACGCGCCGGAGATCGAGCAGGGCTTGAGCGAGGCGGCCGGCCGCGCGGTCACGGTGAACTTCACGCCGCACCAGGTGCCGATGAGCCGTGGGATTCTGTCGTCGATCTATGTGCGCCTCGCCCATGGGGCGAGCGCCGAGGACCTGCGCCGCACGCTGGTCGAGCGCTACGCCGACGAGCCGTTCGTGCGCGTCCTGCCGGCGGACCAGGCGCCGGCCACCCACCACGTGCGCGGCGCGAACCACTGCCTCATCGGCGTGTTCGCCGATCGCGTACCGGGGCGCGCCATCCTGCTCAGCGTGATCGACAACCTCGTGAAGGGCGCCTCGGGCCAGGCGGTGCAGAACATGAACGTGATGGCGGGCTGGCCGGAGACCGCCGGCCTCGAGCAGCAGCCGCTGTTTCCGTGACGCCGGCGCCAGTGCTGCTGCCTTTCAACAACCACGTCCCGCGCGTGGCGTCCGACGCGTTCGTGGCCAAAACCGCGGTGCTGATCGGCGATGTGGAGATCGGCGCCGCCGCCGGCATCTGGTTCGGCTGCGTGCTGCGCGGCGACGGCAACCTCATCAGCATCGGCGCCCGCTCCAACGTCCAGGACGGCACCGTCATCCACGTCAACGAGGAGCCGGAGGGCGGGCGCGGCGGCGCCGGCTACGCCTGCCGCGTGGGCGACGACGTGACGGTCGGCCACATGGCGCTGTTGCACGGCTGCACGCTCGAGCCCGGCAGCTTCGTCGGCATGAAGGCCTGCATCATGGACGGCTGCGTCGTCGAAGGCGAGGGAATGGTCGCGGCGGGGGCGCTGCTGACGCCGGGCAAGCGCGTGCGCCGCGGCGAGCTGTGGGCCGGCAGTCCGGCCAAGCTCATGCGCAGGCTCACCCCCGAGGAGCTGGCGCTGCTGCCCTGGACGGTCGAGCACTACGTCAAGCGCGCGCAAGCCTACCGCAAGCTCTAGCGGTGGGGCTCTGACAGATGATACCCCGTGCGACGTCTTTCGATTGTCACCCCGGCCAAGCGGCATAGCCGCGCGAGCCGGGGTCCATGGCGCCGCCGGCGAGATGGACCCCGGATCTCGCTCCGCTCGTCCGGGGTGATGAAGGAAAATGGCTCGGGATTCATCTGATAGCGTTGGTCCACTAGCAGGCTGCTGAAAAACGCGATTGAACGGGTGAATTTCTGTGGTGACGGCG
>CAYPKW010000082.1:0-10527 GCA_964411425.1 uncultured Rhodospirillaceae bacterium | reverse complement strand
CGGGCGCGCGACGCCGATCGCGGCGTTGGCCTCGTCCACCGCGCCGTAGGCGCCGACCCGCCGGTCGTGCTTGGGCACCCGCGCGCCGTCGCCGAGCGAGGTCCGGCCCTTGTCGCCGCCCCGCGTGTAGATGCGCGTGAGCCGCACCATGCGGCCTACCGGCCGAGCACCAGGACCAGCAGCAGGAACAAGAGGACCGCTGTCGCCTGCAGGCCGACGCGCCAAACCATGAGCATGTTGGCGTGCTTGCGATTGAACTCGCCGCCGCGCGCCATGCTGACGAGGCCTGCGAACAACACCACGAGCGTCGCCGCCATGGCGGCGACGAGGAGGCCGAACACGAACCCGTCCATCGCCGACTTATAGCGCGGCGACGGGGCGGGGGCCAGAGCGCCTCCACGCGGCGCTCGTTCAGGCCATGGCGGGGCCGAGGTCCTCCGCCACGTCGCAGGCCAGCGCGCCGGAGGCGTCGGTCACCATGGTCGGGCGGAAGTGGCCTTCGTAGCGCGCGGGCAGGCGGATCAGCGGCCGGTAGAGCGGGTCCTCTACCTCCGTCGGGCCGAAATATGTGCGCCGAGGATCGCGGCGGCGGAACCGGCGGGGCGAGCTGGCGAAGCTCTCCATGCCGATGAGCGCGGCGCTGACCGCCTCCGCCGACAGCTGCAGGGGGGCGAGCCGGCGCCGGTAGCGCCACAGGAATTGCGCGACGTGGCGCATCACTTTGAGACGATAGCCGCTGAGCCTCGGCAGTCCGCGGACGAATTCGAGGACCTCCGGCATCGGATCGAGCGGCCGCATGGTGAGCGTGACGCCGTCGAGGTCATGCAATCTGGTGTTGGCGAACAGCAGCCGGTTCTTGACGCAGTCCCGGAAGTAGGGCGTGCCGAGGAGCGGGATGGCGAGCGTGAAAAAGGCCGGCAGGCTGATCTCGGGCGTATCGAGGATGAACTCGATCTCGCGCCGCAGGTCGGCGAGGGGCCGGGTGCTCGGGTCGAGCATGATGCCGTAGGCGAAGTAGATGCCGGCCTCGAGGCAGGCGCGGATCATTTCGACTTGGGGCACCAGCATGTTGTGCCGCTTGTTGTACGAGCGCAGCGTCGCGGCGTCGAACGTTTCGACACCGCTGAACAGTCCCCAGCAGCCGGCCGCGCGCGCCAGTTCCAGGTTCTCGGGCCGGGCGAAGAAATCGCCGGTCAGGATCGCGGTCCAGCCCTCGATCCGCCCGGCGCGGCGGAGCTCGCCCAGGAGCTCGATCCGCGCCAGAAAGAAATTCCTGTCGTTGCCGTAGAAGTTGTTGTCGATGAAGACGATCTGCGGCTTGCCGACGGCGAGGATCTGGCGCCGTACGTAGTCGAGATCGTAGGTCTGGTATTTTCCCTGTTCCGCGGTCAACGCGCAGAAGCTGCAGCGGAAATTGCAGTTGCGGCTCGATTCGACGTAGCCGATCAGGCGCGACGGCGGCGCCAGGTCGAAGCGCGGGAAGGCATCGACGGCGACATGGCCGGGGCCGAAGACAGCGCCGGCGACGGCCTGCAGCTCCTCGATGTCGCCGCGGCAGGCGTAGTCGAAGAAGCGGGCGGCGCGGCGCGGCAAGGCACGCACGGGCGGCCCCCCCGCCACGACGACGACGCGCTCGTTGAGCGCGCGGGCGTAGGCGGTCAAATGCAGCATGCGGTCGAAACTGGAGGTGAGGCCCGTCAGCACCAGCATGTCGGGCCAGCCGAGCAGTTCGATGTCGACAAGCGAGCCGCTGTATTGCTCGTTGTAGAGCCGGACCTCGCAAGCGTCGGCGGCGAAGGCGCCGGCCAGATAGACCGGCCCCATCGACCGCGGCATGCGCTGCGGGCTGCCGGTCGCGCGCCGGTATTCGTCGAAGAAGGCGTTGACGATGAGCACCCGCTTCCGCCGCTTCGGGGAGAGTGCCGCGGGCATCGATGCAATTGCCTGTTGGCGCCGCATGGGGGCCTCCCTCCCCCGCGCCGGCGGCTACACCATCCGGCGCAGTGGACCGAGGCTGCGCCCGTCAGCAGGCAGATCGAAGCGCTATGGACTTCCAGGATCGCCGCTCCGGCGCGCGGACCGCTGGCGCGCCGGGAAGGCGATGCGCTTAAGAACCGCCGCGCTCGGCCTAGCAGTCCGCTTGAGCCGCCACGTACGATCTCAGGACGGCGTTCAGCTTCGTCTGGTACCCTCGGCCCTGTTTCTGGAACCAGTCTAACACGTCCGCATCGAGACGCAACGATACCAGCTTCTTCGATGCCGGCATGACGACACGCGCCCGCCGCCACCAGGCCGCGTCGGGCAGGAAAGTATCCTTGTCCGCGGCGTGCGCAGCCGCGATCTCGGCGTTGGACATCTTGGCCAGCCGCTTCCAGTCCGTCTTGCTCTTCCTAGCCGGCGCCGCCCTTTGCCGAGGCGAGCGCCGAACGGTACGCTTCACGCTCATTGCTTCCTGCCTTCCTTGCGCCGAACGGTCGGCGCCTGCCACGGCGCCATGCATAGACGACGAAGAGGACGACGCCGTCGACCTTGCCGTAGGCGCCGAATCGGGCCTCCTCGTAGTCGCGCCGAGCGTCCGCGGCCTCGACGGTCGGGCCGGCGAAAATTCGACAGGCGTCCCTGAAATCCACGCCATGCTTCGAGAGGTTAGTCCGGCGTTTCCGCTCGTCCCACTCGCAGTCCATCCGCTACGTATATACGAACGTAGCTACATATTTCAAGGCGATTTGTCCAGCCTCATCGCAATGCGTGGGAATTGGAGTCGGTAAGATTCCACTCCGACTCCAGTTCGGGCGCCGATTCGGGCGCGTGCGTACTTCTGGATCTCTGCCAACATGACGCGCCAATCGCGAACATTGCACCACGTCAGGACGGCGTCCGACGCCGCCCGTGGTTGCTGTCAGCCGGTGTGGATCGCGCACTATTCAGCCGGGGCGGCTCGCCAGTTGATGAAACTTCCGTCGCGCGCGGTCTGGCCCGGTTCAACATCCAACGGAACAGCGACGCCCGTCGTATAGCATTGCGACCTCGTGCGCGGACCCGGCCACAACGTCCGTCTGGTAAGCCGGCTAATGACGGTGAAGCGGATGGCTTTGGGGGTCGCCACACGGTTGACAGAGCCGGGCCAGCCTGTTCTAATACAGGCAACAGGATAACAGGAAAGCAGGATCCCTTCCCATGAAAGTACAAGAAGCCGCCTATCGACTGTTGACCGAACAGCAGACGCCAATGTCCTCAAGAGAGCTCGCAAGAATCATTTTGGAGAAGAACCTTGTGAGCAGTCGCTCCAGAGACCCCGTCCTGAGTATCTCTTCTACGCTGGAGAAGAACATACGAGATGGCGTCTACAATGAACCGGAGCTTCGTTTCGTCCACGATCGCGGCCGACGACTGATAGGGCTGCCGTCGTGGCAAAGACAGGAGGCTGAAGAGGTAGCCGCCGCACTACCAGCCAAGACCGCATTGAGCATCAACCTTCCTTCAGAATTGGCGGACCAGCTGCACTTGGCTGCTCAAGCGAAACTGGCGACCAGTTTCGACGAAACCGTTGCGTTGGCGTTACGCAAAGGCTTGTCAGCCTTGGCCTCGCAGATCGAAGAGGGTTTGCAGACGCAGCTGAGCAAACTGAGAAACTGAATCCGTTACGGGCGGCTCGAACAGCGGCGATTGGGATCGAACTCGGTTGTTGGTAAGGATAATCGTCCTATCCGACATCCGTTGGCGCGACATCGCGGCAGTTCCGCCCGCTCAGCAGCCCCTTGGCGATGACCTGGGCTTGGATCTCGCCCACGCCTCATTTCACCGATTCGAGGATGGCGATATCCTTCTTGAGAAGGTCGTTGACGAGTTCGGACAAGTCGACGCCTTTGCGCTTCGCCTCGGCGGCGAGGTAGCCTTCGACATCCCGGTCGAGATAGACCGGCAATTTCAGTGTGGCGTCGGAGCGGAAGAACTTCCCCCGCTTGCCTTTGCTGAAGTCGTACTGCGTTTTCATCGCGCCACCCTTTCGTAGTCGGCGATCTCCCGCCTCGTCGCGCGCCGCGCGGAAATGACCCGCAGGAGCACGTCCGCCGGTCCCACCTGTCGAAAAGTGTGAACGACGACCAGATATTGGCCGTTCTCCGCGACGCCCAGGGTTACCCATCGCTCGCCTTCGTCGCTGTGCTCCTCATCATACACGCTCAGTGCCAGCGGATCACGGAAAACGCTGGCGGCAAGGGCGAAGGCAACGCCGTGCTTGGCGAGGTTGGTCCGCGCCTTGGCCGGATCCCACTCGAACCGTACAATGCTTGGACGGGGCATCGATCCGCGCTTTCTGGAACACGCATTCCGTGGGAAAGCCAACCGGCTGGCGTAGTCGGCGCTAATTTCGTCCTTGCAGCAGCCCCTTGGCGATGACCTGGGCCTGGATCTCGGCGGCGCCCTCGAAGATGTTGAGGACGCGCGCGTCCAACAGCACCCGGCTCACGGGGGAGAGCGCGGCGTAGCCGGCGCCGCCGTGCACCTGCACGGCGTTGTCGGCGCCGGCCCAGGCGACGCGCGCCGCCAACAGCTTCGCCATGCCCGCCTCGATGTCGCAGCGCTTGCCGGAGTCCTTCCGGCGCGCGGCGTAGTAAGTCAGTTGGCGCGCGA
This sequence comes from uncultured Rhodospirillaceae bacterium, assembly GCA_964411425.1. Classification (GTDB taxonomy): domain Bacteria; phylum Pseudomonadota; class Alphaproteobacteria; order Dongiales; family Dongiaceae; genus CAYPKW01. The sequence goes on along the minus strand of CAYPKW010000082.1, from coordinate 5,895 downwards.
CCATGGTCTCGACCGCCATCCAGGCGATCTTCCCCGCGACGCGCGGGAAGGCGTAGATCGGTTTGCCGAACTGGACGCGGCCCTTCGCGTAGTCGAGCGCCAGCTCGAGGGCGTTCTGCGCCACGCCCACGGCGCGCGCCGCGGTCTGGATGCGCGCCGACTCGAACGTCGCCATGAGTTGCTTGAAGCCCTCGCCTTCGACGCCGCCCAACAGGTTCTCCGCCTTCACTTCGAATCCGTCGAACGCGAGCTCGTATTCCTTGAGGCCGCGATAGCCCAAGACCACGATCTCGCTGCCCTTGAGACCCGCCACCGGGAACGGGTCGGCCTCGGTGCCGCGCGGCTTCAGGGCGAGGAGCATGGAGAGGCCGCGGTAGCCCTTCTCCTTGGGATCGGTGCGCGCCAATAGCGTCATCAGGTCCGAGCGCGCGGCGTGCGTGATCCAGGTCTTGGCGCCGGTGACGCGGTAGACGCCGCCGTCCCTGACCGCGCGACACTTGAGCGCGCCCAAATCGGAGCCGACGCCCGGCTCCGTGAACACGGCGGTGGGCAGGATCGCCCCCGAAGCGATGCCCGGCAGGAAGCGGCGTTTCTGCTCCTCGGTGCCGGCGAGGCGGATCAACTCGCCGGCGATCTCGGAGCGCGTGCCGAGCGAGCCCAAGCCCAGATAGCCGCGCGACAATTCCTCGGTCACCACGCACATCGCCATCTTGCCGAGCCCGAGCCCGCCGTGCTCCGCCGGCACGGTGACGCCGAAGACGCCGAGCCGCCCGAGTTCTTCGACGACCTCGATCGGGATGAGGGCGTCCTTCAGGTGCCACTCGTGGGCGGCGGCGCGGTAGCGCAGGGCGACGCGGCGGAATTGGTCGCGCGCCTGGAGCAGCGTGTCGTCCTCGAGGCCGGCGTCGCCGAACTCGCCGTCGGCGATCAGCTCGGCGATGCGCAGGCGCACGCCCGCGCCGTTGCCACCGCGTAGGAGCGCCGCCACCGCGTGGTCGGCGACGAGGCCCGCCGCCGCGCCGTCGGCGCCGAGGTCGGCGGGCCGCACGATCTCGCCCTGGCTCATCGGGATGCCGCCCGCAACTTGCGCGAGGTATTCGCCGAACGCCGCCTGACAAATCAGGGATTCGAGTTCGCCATGTCTGCCGGTCGCCTGCGACCGCGCGGCCCAGTCGAGCACCTGGCGCAGCGCCGTGACGTAGGTTGCGAGCCAGGCGTAGCCATGCGCGGCCACCTGCTCGCGCTCGAACGCCTCGCCCTCGACCCGTCCGCCGAGGCGCGCCAGCACCGCCGCCTTGGCGGCCTCGCCGTAACGCTCGGCGGCGGCAAGCGCGCGGGCGCAAACAACTTGCCAATCCGGCAGCAAGGCCGGTGCGCTCGCGGCGCGCTGCATGGCCTGGGTCAAGCCTCGATCGCGTCCTCGAGGGTCTTCAGGCCCGGGCGCTTCGCCTGCACGAGGACCGCCATGTTCCCCGGCTTGTGCTCGTTCTTCATCATCTTGGTGTGGGCGCGCGGGATGTCGCTCCACGGGAAGACCTCCGACATGCAGGGGTCGATGCGCCGCTCGATCACGAGCTGGTTCGCCTGGCTCGCCTGCAGCAGGTTGGCGAAGTGGCTCCCCTGGATGCGCTTCTGGCGCATCCACACGAAGCGCGCGTCGAAGGTGATGTTGTAGCCGGTGGTGCCGGCGCAGAACACCACCATGCCGCCGCGCTTCACCACGAAGCACGACACCGGGAAGGTCTGCTCGCCCGGGTGCTCGAACACGAAGTCCACGTCGTTGCCCTTGCCGGAGACGTCCCATATGGCGCGGCCGAACTCGCGCACTCGTCTCATGTAGAGCGCGTAGCCCTCCTGGTCGTTCAGGTCGGGCAGCGCCCCCCAGCAGTCGAACCGCGTCCGGTTGACGACGCCCTTGGCGCCGAGCTGCATGACGAAGTCGCGCTTGGCGTCGTCGGAAACGACGCCGACGGCGTTGGCCCCGGCGGTGGCGATGAGCTGCACCGCCATCGAGCCGAGGCCGCCCGAGGCGCCCCACACCAGGACGTAGTGTCCGGGCCTCAAGATGTGCGGCCGGTGGCCGAACAGCATGCGGTAGGCCGTGGCCAGCGTCAGCACGTAGCAGCCGCTCTCCTCCCAGGTGAGATGGCGCGGGCGCGCCATGAGCTGCTGCGCCTGCACCGCGGTGAACTGGGCGAACGAGCCGTCCGGCGTCTCGTAGCCCCAGATGCGCTGCGAGGGCGAGAACATGGGATCGCCCCCGTGGCACTCCTCGTCCTCGCCGTCGGTCTGGTTGCAGTGAACGACGACCTCGTCGCCGACCTTCCAGCGCTTCACCTTGGCGCCCACGGCCCACACCACGCCCGCGGCATCCGATCCGGCGATGTGATAGGGCTGCTTGTGGATGTCGAAGGGCGAAAGGGGACGCCCGAGGCCGGCCCAGACGCCGTTGTAGTTGACCCCCGCCGCCATCACCATGACGAGCACCTGGTAGGGGTCGAGCGCCGGGGTCGGGACGATCTCGACCCGCATCGCCTGCTCCGGCGGCCCGTGGCGCTCGCGCCGAATGGCCCAGGCGTACATGCGCGCCGGCACGTGGCCGAGCGGCGGGATCTCGCCCACCTCGTACAGCTCCTTCGCCGCCGTATCCGGGCGCAGCCGCACCGCAGGCTCGCTCAATCTATCCCCCTCGGGCGTTCGAGTGCGGCCCACCGATACGCGCCGCCCTGGCGTTTTGCAATGCACAAGTGGCGGTATAGAGTAGCGCAAATCGAGCGGGGAATCGGATGAACGACAGGCCCGACGCCGGCTGGCGGCTGCGCACCCGGCTGGTGCATGGCGGCGTGCGGCGCTCCCAGTTCGACGAGACCTGCGAGGCGATCTTCTACACCTCGGGCTACGTCTATCCCTCGGCCGCGGACGCCGAGGCCGCCTTCCTCGGCACCCGCAAGCGCTACCAGTACTCGCGATTCGGCAACCCGACGGTGTCGATGTTCGAGGAGCGCATGGCCGCGGTCGAGGGCGCCGGGGCCGCGCGCGCCACCGCGACCGGCATGGCGGCCGTGTTCGCCTCGCTCATGTGCCAGTTGAAGGCGGGCGACCGGGTCGTTTCCTCGGACGCGCTCTTCGGCTCCTGCCATTATATTCTCACGGAAATTCTGCCGCGCTTCGGCATCGACAGCGTGCTGGTGGACGGGCGCGACGAAGCGGCCTGGCGGCGCGCGCTGTCGCCGAAGACCGCGGCGGTGTTCCTCGAGACCCCGTCCAACCCGGGCTTGCGGATCGTCGACCTCGCGCGCGTTTGCGAGCTCGCGCACGGGGCCGGCGCGCGGGTCGTGGTGGACAACGTGTTCGCCACCGCGCTGTTGCAGCGCCCGCTCATCTTCGGCGCCGACATCGTGGTCTATTCCGCGACCAAGCACATCGACGGCCAGGGCCGCACCATGGGCGGCGTCGTGCTCGGCCCCACGGCCTTCGTCGAGGAGACGCTGCAACCGTTCCTGCGCCACACCGGCCCGTCGCTCTCGCCCATGAACGCTTGGCTGCTCCTGAAGGGCCTGGAGACCATGGACCTGCGCCTCGGCCGGAGTTGCGACGGCGCCCGGGCGCTGGCGCTGTTCCTCTCCGGGCGCGACGAGGTTCTCTCGGTGCTCTATCCGGGCCTCCCCAGCCATCCGCAGCACGATCTCGCCATGCGCCAGATGAGCGCCGGCGGCAGCCTCGTCACCTTCGAGCTGCGCGACAAGGCGGCGGCGTTCCGGTTCCTCGACGCGCTCCGCCTCGTCCTCATCTCCAACAACCTGGGCGATTCGAAGAGCCTGATCACCCATCCGGCGACCACCACGCACCAGCGCTTGACACCCGAGGCGCGGGCCCGGCAAGGCATCTCGGACGGCATGGTCCGCCTCTCGGTCGGGCTCGAGGACGTGGCGGACCTGCGGGACGACCTGGCCCAGGCGCTGGCCGCGATCTGAGAGGCAACGACATGTCCGCATCGAGCGACCCCCCGCGCCGCGACCCGCCCTGGCTCATTCGCACCTATTCGGGCCACAGCTCGGCCGCGGCGTCGAACGAGCTCTACCGCGCCAACCTGGCGCGCGGGCAGACCGGGCTGTCGGTGGCCTTCGACCTGCCGACCCAGACCGGCTACGACGCCGACCACCCGCTCGCCAAGGGCGAGGTAGGCCGGGTGGGCGTGCCGGTGGGCCACCTGGGCGACATGGAGGCGCTGTTCCAGGGCATCCCGCTCGCGGCCATGAACACCTCCATGACCATCAACGCGACGGCGCCCTGGCTGTTGGCGCTCTACGTCGCCGCGGCCGAGCGCCAGGGCGCGGCGCGCCAGGCGCTCGCCGGCACCGTGCAAAACGACATCCTGAAGGAGTATCTGTCGCGCGGCACCTACATCTTCCCGCCGGGCCCGAGCCTCAGGCTCACCGCCGACGTGATCGCGTTCGCCGTGCGCGAGATGCCGAAGTGGAACCCGATCAACGTCTGCTCGTACCACTTGCAGGAGGCCGGCGCCACGCCGGTCGAGGAGCTGGCCTACGCGCTCGCCGCCGCGGTGGCCGTGCTCGACGCGGTCCGGGATTCCGGCCAGGTGCCGGGCGAGGACTTCCCCGCCGTCGTCGGGCGCATCAGCTTCTTCGTCAACGCCGGCATCCGGTTCGTCACCGAGCTGTGCAAGATGCGCGCCTTCGCCGAGCTTTGGGACGAGATCGCCCGCGAGCGCTATGGCGTGGCCGACGCGAAGCTCCGCCGCTTGCGTTACGGCGTGCAGGTGAACTCGCTCGGCCTCACCGAGCGGCAGCCGGAGAACAACGTCTACCGCATCCTGCTGGAGATGCTGGCGGTGGTGCTGTCGAAGAAGGCGCGCGCGCGCGCCGTCCAGCTCCCGGCCTGGAACGAGGCGCTGGGATTGCCGCGCCCGTGGGACCAGCAGTGGAGCCTCCGGCTGCAGCAGATCGTGGCCGAGGAGACGGACCTCTTGGAGTACGACGACATCTTCGACGGCTCGCCCGTCATCGCCGCCAAGGTGGCCGAGTTGAAGGCCGCCGCCAAGTCCGAGCTGGCGCGGGTGGACGCCCTGGGCGGCGCCGTCGCCGCGGTCGAGCAGGGCTACATCAAGCGCCGGCTCGTCGAATCGAACGCGCGGCGCCTCGCCGCCATCGAATCGGGCGAGCGGGTCGTCGTCGGCGTCAACAAGTACACCGACGCGGCGCCCTCTCCCTTGACGGCGGGCGAGGGCGGGTTCCTCGCGGTGGACGACGCGGCGGAACGGGAACAGGTCCGATCCCTGCTCGCCTGGCGGGCGGCGCGCGACGGCGCGCGGGTTGCGGCGGCGCTCGACGACCTGCTCCGGGCCGCAACCGAGGGCGCCAACATCATGCCGCCCTCGATCGCCTGCGCCCTTGCCGGGGCGACGACCGGCGAGTGGGGCGATACTTTGCGCCGGGTGTTCGGCGAATACCGCGCCCCCACCGGCGTCGCCGGCGCCGCGACCGACGCGAGCGCGCTCGAGGAGGTGCGCCGGCGCGTCGACCGGCTCTCGGCGCGCCTCGGCCGGCGGCTCAAGATGCTGGTGGGCAAGCCCGGCCTCGACGGGCACTCCAATGGTGCCGAGCAGGTGGCGGTGCGCGCCCGCGACGCCGGCTTCGAGGTCGTGTACGAGGGCATCCGCTCGACCCCGGCCCGCATCGCCAACGCGGCGCTCGAGGAAGGCGTCCACGTGGTCGGCCTCTCGATCCTCTCCGGCAGCCACGTGGCGCTGGTGCGCGACGTCATGGGGCGGCTCAGGGCCGCCGGCCTCGAACGCCTGCCGGTCGTCGTCGGCGGCATCGTGCCGCCCGAGGACGAGCGCACGCTGCGCCAGTGCGGCGTCGCCCGCGTCTACAC
>CAYPKW010000081.1:0-10576 GCA_964411425.1 uncultured Rhodospirillaceae bacterium | reverse complement strand
CCCCAGTTGTGTGCGTCAAGCTCAGCAAATGGGTCGTCGAGGATTGGCAAGATGCCAAGCAATTCATCGCCCGTAGGCGCCCGCTGGCTGCGGCCGAGGGAGGTGGAGCCCTCTGAAACCAACATCACGACTTGGCCGCCGTAGCCAAGTCGCGACTTGCTTGGGAGGCCATTTTGAAGCAGGTGCGTCCAGGACGGCGGGGTAAGGCTATTGGACGCAGTCGGCCATATCTGCACCGACCGTTCGAATCCCTCTCCCTCCGCCAAGCTCCCTGCGCGGCAAGTTCTCCCTCGCCGCGTGAGCCGTCGAAAAATGCCAGGAACCGCGCGGTTCACGCGCCAACTGACCGGGCTCAGATAGATGTGATACGCAATCCGGTTGATTGACTCGGCGAGCAGGGGATTCCCTTCGAGAATCGAAACAGTTATCGTCGTTTGCCATGATTCGGGAGGGAGATCATGGCGACGATTGCCGGACATATGAGCATTGCGGAGTTGGAGGAGCGGTTCCGCTCGGCTGCGGAGCCGGTGAAGGGGCGGCACTTCCAGGCGATCTGGCTGTTGGCGAAGGGGCGGACCTTCGTGGAGGCGGCGGAGGTCTTGGCGTTTGCGCCGGGCGCTGGCGGAGTAACCGATCGGCGCGGCTGGGCGCGGCGCCGGCGGCACGCCTGCATAATCTTACTCCGACCCCGATTCTACGACCTGCGACGTGCTCGCCGGCGAGAGCAGCAGGGGTCGGACAAATCGGACATAATTGACGCCGAAAAATGCGGCGCAGAGGCACGCAGCAGTTTCGGATCGATCCGGCGTGCTATCGAGCTGGCCGCGATGGGCGAGTTGATTTCTAAGGGCCTTCAACCTGTTCAGCTTACCCCGAATGATGTCCGGCAGTTGTGCAATTCCCAATCGCCGAGTGAGTGCGGGCAGCAAGACGTTCAGCTGATGGCCGTAGGTGGCCGCTCCAGCCAAGAAATCGTCGACGCGCTTGGACGATACTGCGCTAGACAGAAAATCAGCCATTAGCCTATCGAGGGCGGACTCAACAGCAACGTTTGCCGGAACGATCACGTCCGAGAACCGATCTGCTGAATACGCTTCTACGGCGCTCGCTAGAGCATTCAGATCGGTTTGCGAGCTCGGTATCCACGTCACGAAGACATTCAGGATGGTGGGCTGGTGAGCCCCTGACCCGATTGGTCTCCCGTATAGGCTGACCTGCTTAGGAAACCGCCGGTCTGGCTGATTCCCGTGCAACTCCACAGGGAACACACTCCCTCCCACTGGCGTGTAGTTCACCGAAACTACCCGTGCGTCTTGCGGAAGCCCAAACGTCTCGAAGTCGATGGACACAACCTCTGACGGCTCTAGCTCCATGCGGATGGCAACGCCTCGGGCTCCCACCAGCGCCGGCGCCAGCCCACCACCAAGTGGCCACTCGAAGGCCAAGCCTTCAAGAACGAGTCGCCAGTTGTCGTTGTGGGTCCCACAGCCAGGGCATCCCGATTGCGAGAAGTAGCTTTGGACAGCATCGACCGAGTAGGCGGGAGCACCACAGGACGGACACGTCATCATCCCCGGCAACCCAGCCTCGATTGGGAAGTGGCTTAGGATCTGAGCCATTGCTTCAACTACGGGTCGCCAGGAGCGACAGCCGGAGCCGTGCTGTTACGGCTTATCGACGTAGCTCTCTTTGGTGCTCACGTGAAGCGGGCGCACGCCCGAGATAGCACCGCTTATTACCGAAAACTTACCGAAGATGGCCGTCGCAGCTCGGAATCGAGTGGATTTTTGACTGAAACCCTGGCGTCCCCAAGGGGAGTCGAACCCCTGTTCCCGCCGTGAGAGGGCGGTGTCCTGGGCCACTAGACGATGGGGACTAGGGGCCGGCGAAGAGGCCCCTCAATAGTGGAACGGCCGGCCGCGATCAAGTGGCTCGGCGCCCGCCCTTTGGCCGCTTGAGGCGGCGGCGCAGCGCCTTCAAGAGCGCGTCCACCTCGCCCGCCCCGGTGTCGAACGCGGTCACCAGGCGCGTCGTGCGGGCGTCCCAACGGCCGACCAGGAACCCGTCGCCCTCCAGCGCCGCCGCCATGGCGTCCGACATGGGGACGAAGATCTCGTTGCCCTCGACCGGGTGCAAGGGGCGGAGACCGAGGCGCACCAAGCCTCTCGCCAGCCGATCCGCCATGCGGTTGGCGTGCGCCGCGTCGGCGAGCCATTCGCCGCCGGCGAGATAGGCCTCGAGCTGGGCGCTCACGAACCGCATCTTGGACAAGAGGTGGCCGCCCCGCTTGCGCCGGAACGGAAAGTCCTTGGCGAGCGAGCGGTCGAAGAACACCACCGCCTCGGCGCCGAGCGCGCCGTTCTTGGTGGCGCCCAGCGACAGCGCGTCCACGCCCGCCCGCCAGGTGAGGTCGGCCGGCCGGCAGCCGAGCCGCGCCACGGCGTTGGCGAAGCGCGCGCCGTCCATGTGCAGCTTGAGGCCGTGCCGGCGCGCCACCCTGGAGATAGCGCGCACCTCCTCCGGCCGATACAGGGCGCCCAGCTCGGTGGCCTCGGTGATGCTGACCGCCGCTGGCTGCACGCGGTGCACGTCGCCCGTACCGGCGCGGGCGAGCGCCGCCCTAAGCTCGCCGGCCGAAATCTTGCCGTGCGGCCCCGGCAGCGGGACGAGCCGCGCGGCGCCGTAGAACTCCGGCGCGCCGCATTCGTCGGTCTCGATGTGCGCCTCGGCGTGGCAATAGACCGAGCCGTAGGGCGGCACGAGGCAGGCGAGCGAGAGCGCGTTCGCCGCCGTGCCGCTCGCCACCGGGAACACGCTGAGGTCGGTCTCGAACGCCTCGGCCACGGCGGCCTCGAGGCGTCGGGTGATGTCGTCCTCGCCGTAGGACGGCGCACCGCCGCGGTTCGCCGCCGCCAACGCCGCCATGATGCGCGGCGCCACGCCGGCCACGTTGTCGCTGCTGAAGTTCAACGGCGCCCGATTCCGGCCGGCGGTCATGGCTCGGGCACCAGGTCGAGGCGGCCGAGCAACTCGCCGGTCGCCGGGTCCACCAGCAGCACCCGCCCGCAGCCGGGGCCAACGAGGCGCAGCACCAGGCGGTCGCCGGCCTCCGTCGCCTCGGCCAGCTCGCAGCCCTTGGGGATCGCGAGCTCGGCCGCGAAACCGCCCTCCGGCCCGCCCGACAGCCGGTCCGCGACGGTGACGACCACCACGACCGCGCCGGCCGCGATGAGGGCCGCCATGACAATGACCACAACCTTGAGCGCCTGCATGTTCGGGTCCACTCTCGCCGCCATGGGCGAGGACAAGAGGATCGAGGTCGTCGTCGGTGCCGGCGAGGCGGGCTGGCGCCTCGACCGGGTGCTGGCGCAGGGCTCCGGCCTGTCGCGCAGCCGAGTGAAGGCGCTAGTCGAGGCCGGCTTGGTCAGCGCCGACGGCGCGACCCTAGCCGAGCCCTCCCATCGGGTCAAATCCGGCCAAACTTTCGCCATTATCGTGCCCGAACCTCGCGCGCCCTCGCCCGAGGGCCAGGATATTCCCCTCGACATCGTGTACGAGGACGCCGACATGATCGTGGTGGAGAAGCCGGCCGGATTGGTGGTGCATCCGGCGCCCGGCAACCCGGACCGCACCCTCGTCAACGCGCTGATCGCGCATTGCGGGGCGTCGCTGTCGGGCATCGGGGGCGTGCGCCGGCCGGGCATCGTGCATCGGCTGGACAAGGACACGAGCGGGCTCCTGGTGGCGGCCAAGAACGACGCGACGCACAGGGCGCTCTCCGCCGACTTCGCCGCCCGCAAGGTCGAGCGCGCCTATCTCGCCGTCGTCTGGGGCACGCCGCGGCCCGCCGCCGGCGAGATCGCCGGCAACATCGGCCGCCACCGCCGGGACCGCAAGCGCATGGCGGTGCTGGCCCAAGGCGGCAAGCCCGCGCTCACCCGCTATCGCGTGGTGCGCGCGCTGGGCACGCGGGCGAGCCTCGTCGAATGCCGGCTCGCCACCGGGCGCACCCACCAAATCCGCGTCCACCTGGCGGCGCTGGGCCACCCGGTCGTGGGCGACCCCGTCTATGGCCGGGCGAGCGCTTCGCGCCTGGCCGGCCTCGCGCCCGGTGCCGCGGCCGCGGTCAAGGCCATGCGGCGCCAGGCCCTGCACGCACACCTGCTCGGCTTCGAGCAGCCGAGGACCGGGCTGGCGCTCCGCTGGCGATCGGAATTGCCCGCCGATATCGAAGATTTGATCGCCGGATTGGAAGCCGCACGATGTTAACCTTCGTACGGTATGATAACGAAGCGGCCGGAGCGGGCCGCGCCAGGAGAGCATCGAAGTGAGCGCACCTTCGCGCTATCTGCCGACGCTGGCCGGCGAGGGCAACCTCGCCCGCTACCTCCAGGACATTCGGAAGTTCCCGATGCTGGAGCTGGGGGAGGAGTTCATGCTGGCCAAGCGCTGGCGCGAGCACGGCGACACCGAAGCGGCGCACCGGCTGGTCACCAGCCACTTGCGGCTTGTGGCCAAGATCGCCATGGGCTATCGCGGCTACGGGCTGCCGGTGAGCGAGCTCATCGGCGAGGGCAACGTCGGCATCATGCAGGCGGTCAAGCGCTTCGACCCGGACCGCGGCTTCCGCCTCGCCACCTACGCCATGTGGTGGATTCGCGCCTCCATCCAGGAATACATCCTGCACTCGTGGTCGCTGGTGAAGATCGGCACCACGGCGGCGCAGAAGAAGCTGTTCTTCAACCTGCGGCGCGTCAAGGGCCAGATCAAGGCGCTCGAGGACGGCGACATGACGCCCGAGCACGTCAAGCAAGTCGCCCACCGGCTCGACGTGCCGGAGGAAGACGTTGTGTCGATGAACCGCCGGCTCAGCGGCCCCGATCGCTCGCTTAACGCGCCCGTGCGGGCCGACGGCGACGGCGGCGGCGAGTGGCAGGACTGGCTGGTGGACGAAACCGACAGCCAGGAGATCGTGCTGGCCGAACGGGAGGAGCAGTTGCAGCGCCGGCGGCTGCTCGAGCGCGCGCTCACCGTCCTCAACGAGCGCGAGCGCCACATCCTGACCGAGCGGCGGCTGAAGGACGATCCCAGCACGCTCGAAGACCTGAGCAAGGTGTACGGCATCAGCCGCGAGCGGGTGCGCCAGATCGAGGTGCGCGCCTTCGACAAGCTGCAGAAGGCGATCCGCAACGCTGCCATCGAGGAGCGGCTGGCGTAGCGGGCATCCCGACATTCGCCGACGCAGGCCATTCTCTGCAAATGTCGCTCCGGCGCCCCCGGACCCGATCCGGGAAGCCATTTTCCTCGATCGTCATACCGGCGAAAGCCGGTATCCATCTCGACGGTCCGCGTCGGTGGCGCCATGGGTCCCGGTTTGCACCGGGACGACGATGGACGGAGTGCGACGCGCCGGCGCGTCGATGAGAGGGCGCCGTTTCCAGTCGGCCTGATTCCGCCTCAATCGGCGAACGGGTCGCGCACCAGGATGGTGTCGTCGCGCTCCGGGCTGGTGGACAAGAGCGCCACCGGCGTCTCGATCAACTCCTCGATGCGCCGGATGTACTTGATGGCGGTGGCCGGCAAGGCGGCCCAGGAGCGGGCGCCGCTGGTCGATTGCGTCCAGCCTTCGAGGGTCTCGTAGATCGGCTCCGCCGCCGCCTGCAAGGCGCCGGCGGCCGGCAGGCGATCGTAAGGCTCGCCGCCGATGCGGTAGCCGGTGCAGACCTTGAGGCTGTCGAGGCCGTCGAGCACGTCGAGCTTGGTGAGCGCGATGCCGTCGAGGCCGCCGATCTTCGCCGCCTGGCGCACCAGGACGGCGTCGAACCAGCCGCAGCGCCGCGCCCGGCCGGTGACCGTGCCGAACTCGCGCCCGCGTTCGCCCAAGCGCCGGCCCACCTCGTCGGCGAGCTCGGTGGGGAACGGCCCGCCGCCGACCCGGGTCGTGTACGCCTTGACGATGCCGAGCACGTAGCCGACGGCGCCGATGCCGAGCCCGCTGCCGGTGGCGGCCTGCCCCGCCACTGTGTTCGAGGACGTGACGTAGGGATAGGTGCCGTGGTCCACGTCCAGCATCGTCCCTTGCGCGCCCTCGAACAGGATGCGGTCGCCGCGGCGCCGGGCTTCGGCCAGGCGCTGCCAGACGCAGCCCACGAAGGGAAGAACCTTGGGCGCGACTTCGAGCAGCGAGGCGAGCAGCGCCCCGCCGTCCGCCTCCGGCGCTCCCAGGCCGCGCAGCAGCGCGTTGTGATGCAGCAGGAGCTCGCGCAGCCGCTCGCCCAGCGCCCTCCGGTCGGCGAGGTCGCAGACCCGGACGGCGCGGCGTGCCACCTTGTCCTCGTAGGCCGGGCCGATGCCGCGCCCGGTGGTGCCGAGAGGGGCCGATCCCCGCGCCGCCTCGCGCAAGAGGTCGAGTTCGCGGTGCAGCGGCAGGATGAGCGGCGCGTTCTCGGCGAGCAGCAGGTTCGCGGGCGTGACCGATACGCCTTGGCCGGCCAGCGTCTCGATCTCGCTCAAGAGGGTCCAGGGATCGACCACCACCCCGTTGCCGATGATCGACAGCTTGCCCGGGCGCACGACGCCTGCCGGCAACAGGCTCAACTTGAAGGTGGTATCGCCGATGACGAGCGTATGGCCGGCGTTGTGGCCGCCCTGGAAGCGCACCACCACGTCGGCGCGCTCGGACAGCCAATCGACGATCTTGCCCTTGCCTTCGTCGCCCCACTGGGCGCCGACCACCGCGACATTGGCCATGACTACTTCGGCCCCACGGCGCGCACCGCGCCGCCGATCAACGCATGGCCGCATCCTTGCCGGCGCGCCTCCGCATCGCAATCGGCGACGGGCTCGAGGCCGGCAACGGCGATCCAGCCGTCCTCGCACAGTCGCGCTACCGCCTCGGGCGGCGCTCCCGCCGGCACGAACAGGCGCCGCTCGGCGGCCGGGCGCGGCAGGCAGCGCAGCAAGCTGTCCATGTAGAGCGTGAAGCCGGTGGACGGCTCGCCCGTGGCGCTCACGTAGCGTCCGCCGCGGCCGAGCTCGCCGCGCACGCGCCCGGCGTAGAAGCTGAAGCCGACGCCGCTGTGATACTCGAAACCGCGGTGCTCGACGGGATCGATGGTGAGGGCGAGATCGGGCGCCCCCTCCAGCACCAGCCCCGCCACCTCCTCGAGCCGCGCCCGCTCGGCGGCGGCCGCCGCCGGGAGCTCGATTCCGGCGAGCCGCGCCAACGCGCCCAGGGCCGGCCCCGCCGTTCGCAGCAGGGCCTCGAACAAGGCACGGTGCCGGCCGGCCGCGCGCGCCACGGCGCCGGCGTCCTTGCGGTCGAGAGCGGCGATGAGCGCCGAAGCACCTTCCGCCTCGAAGCCGAGGGCGGCGGCCACCGCCGGCACCAGCGTCGGCAGCGTGAGATCGACCGACACGTGGGCGCCGAGGGCGCCGAGCGCCTCGGCGGCCAGCAGGACCGCCTCGGCGTCGGCCGCCGGTGCTGCGCTGCCGATCAGCTCGACGCCGGCCTGGCCGAATTGGCGCTCGGGCCGCAGCTCGGAGCCTTTCACCCGCAGCACCTGCCCGGCGTAAGAGAGCCGCAACGGGCGCGGCGCGTTCCTCAACCTGGAGGCGGCGATGCGCGCCACCTGCAACGTCATGTCGGCGCGCAACGCCAGCATGCGGTGCGACACCGGGTCCATCAGCCGGAAGGTGTGCGCGGCCATCGACGCGCCGGGTCCGCCGAGCAGCGTCTCCTCGAACTCGAGCAGCGGCGGCTTCACCCGCCGATAGCCGCGTCGGGCGAAACGGTCCATCAGCCGCTCGATGGTGGCCGCCTCGAAGGCGGCGTCGGGCGGCAGCACGTCCGCCAGCCCCGTCGGCAGCAGCGCGCCGGCGCCGGCGCGGGTCATAGGGGCAGCTTCGGCGGCGCCGGGGAAAGCTCCAGCTCGTAGTACCGCACCCCCGGCAGCGGGTTATCGTAGTAGGCGGGGATCTCCTCGAACCCCATCTCGGCATAGATCGCCCGGGCCGCCGCCATGGCGTCGAGCGTGTCGAGGCAGATGCGCCGGTAGCCGGCCGCGCGAGCGACCTCGACGACCGCTTGCGCCAACCGCCGCCCGAGCCCGCCGCCGCGCGCCTCGGGGTCGAGATAGAGGCGCTTCATCTCGCAGCGCTCGCGCCCGAGCGGACGCATGCCGACGCAGCCCACCGGCCTGCCGGCGAATCGTGCCAGCAGCAGCGCGCCCTCCGGCGGCGCATAACAGCCGGGCAGTTCGGCAAGCTCCTTGTCGAAGCCCTGGAAACAGAGGCTGAAGCCGAGCGAACGGGCATAGGCGAGGAAGAGCCCGCGCACGACCTCGACATCCGCGGCGCCGGCCGGCACGATGTCCGCGGCCTTAGACATGGATGCGTTCCTACCCCGCCGCCCGTTCCATGGCGGCGACGATGTCGTCCACGACGCGGCCGACGAGCGCCTCGTCCTCGCCTTCCGCCATGACGCGCAGCACCGGCTCGGTGCCCGACTTGCGGACCAAGAGGCGCCCGTGCCCTTTGAGCGCGGCCTCGGCGGCGCGGATCGCCCTCTCTACCTCGGGGCGATCGAGGAGCGCGCCGTCGCCGCGGCAGCTCTTGAGCTTTTGCGGCAGCGGCCGGAACGGCCGGCACGCCTCGCTCGCAGGCCGCTCCGAGCGCACCAGCACGGCGAGCAACTGCAGCGCCGCGATCAGCCCGTCGCCGGTGGTGGCGTAGTCGGCGAGGACGATGTGGCCCGACTGCTCGCCGCCCAGGTTGAAGCCGTGCGCGCGCATGTGCTCGACGACGTAGCGGTCGCCCACCGGCGTACGCGCGAGGCCGAGGCCGAGGCCGGCGAGGAACCTTTCGAGCCCGAGGTTCGACATCACGGTCGCGACCACCCCGCCGCCCTTCAACCGGCCGTCGGCGGCAAGCGAGCGCGCGGCGAGCGCCAGCACCTGGTCGCCGTCCAGCAGCGCGCCCTTCTCGTCGGCGACGATCAAGCGGTCCGCGTCGCCGTCGAGGGCGAGCCCGACATGGGCGCCGTGGGCGACCACCGCTTGCTGCATGGCGGCGGCATCGACCGCGCCGCAGCCGCGATTGATGTTGCGGCCGTCCGGCGCCACCCCCAGCGGCACGACCTCGGCGCCCAACTCCCACAGCACGGTCGGCGCCACCTTGTAGGCGGCGCCGTTGGCGCAATCGACCACGATCTTGAGGCCCTCGAGGGTGAGGCCCTTGGGGAACGTGCCCTTGACGAACTCGATGTAGCGGCCGGCGGCGTCGTCGATGCGCTTCGCCTGGCCGAGGCGGTCGGGGGCGGCGAGACGCGGGGATCCTTCGCCCACCCGCTTCTCGATCTCGTCCTCGACCGCGTCCGACAGCTTGTAGCCATCGGGCCCGAACAGTTTTATGCCGTTGTCCTGGTAGGGGTTGTGCGAGGCCGAGATCATCACGCCCACATCGGCCTTGAGCGAGCGCGTCAGCATGGCGACGGCGGGCGTCGGCAGCGGCCCGGTCAACAGCACGTCCATGCCGGCGGCGAGAAAGCCGGCGGTGAGCGCGTTCTCCAGCATGTAGCAGGAGAGCCGCGTGTCCTTGCCGATGACGGCGCGGTGCAGCCGCTCGCCGCGGGTGAACTGGGCGCCCGCCGCGAGCGCCACCTGCAGCGCGGTTGCCGCGGTGATCGGCTCGGCGTTGGCGAGCCCTCGGATGCCGTCGGTGCCGAAGAGGCGGGTCATGTCAGCTACCCTTTCGGCTGCGCCCATACCACGAACCAAAGCGGCGCGGAAAGGGTCAGCGCGCCGCTCTCGACGCGAGCGCGCTCCACACCTTCACCGCCTGCGCGGTCTCCGCCACGTCGTGGACGCGCAGCACTTGGACCCCGCGCCCTTCGGGCCCTTCGCGTCACGAATAGGTCAGGGTAATCGTCCTCCGCCCTTCCGGTCGCCGACCAGGCCTAACCGGTCCCGCTGTTTTGGAAGCCATCTTGGTGAATACCCGTCGCGAAATGTCGATTCTGGCAGCGTCAAACACCTGGTCCTCAAGAAACGTCACCTTAGCGGCCAACATTTTTGCAAGGAGAGGATCGCTCTTCACCGCGGAGATCATGCCCCTGTCGTTCGTCCAGCCCCGCCTGACCGCTTCGTAGAACGGTAGCCAGTTTTCTCCGTAGATGCCGCTTTTTTTCAACTTCGCACGCCATCCCCATTTCGAGAGCGGCACGGACAGTAACCGGCGTTCACGCAACATCCCGAGCATTGCGAAGACCACTGAGTTCGGTGGTTGGCCAATCGGGGTTAACTCCGCACTGCCGATAGAAATGCGAAAAACGCCAGCTACGACGAGGCACCACGCCACCTCAACCTCATGGGAATGCGGCAAATGCGTCTTCAGCGTCAATGTGACCCATCTTGCAATCCTTGCTTTCAAGTCCTTTTCGTCGCACCTACTTTGGTTGTTGATAAGGAACGCTGCTACATGCGAAGTGCATGATGGGAAGTCCCGTGCGAGCCGAAACAGCGCATCCACAATGATGGTGAAATTGTCAACGGTATGACTGACCGTCGAAAGACGCTGG
>CAYPKW010000080.1:3212-10793 GCA_964411425.1 uncultured Rhodospirillaceae bacterium | reverse complement strand
CCTTCCTTGCCGAATCCGATCTTCGACTCCTTGCCGCGGATGAGCCGGCCGATGTTCTGGTAATGCTTCACCCATACCCAGAGCGCGATGAACAGCGCTACTTGCGCCAGTTGGCGGGAGGCCAAGGCCCAGGCATAGAGCGGGGCCGCGGCCAGCGCCGCCAGCGCGGCCAAGGAGGAGTACCGGGTTAGTGCCGCCACCGCGAGCCAGACGGCAGAGGCCGCGAGGCCCACCGGCCAGTCGAGCGCCAGCAGCACGGCGAGCGAGGTGGCGACGCCCTTGCCCCCCTTGAAGCGCAGCCAGACAGGGAACATGTGGCCGAGAATGGCGCCGCCGCCGGCCATGATCGCCATGTCCGGCCCCCACTGGGCGCCGATCAGCACCGCGGCGGCGCCCTTGCCGCCGTCGAGCACCAGGGTCAAGGCGGCGAGCGCCTTGTTGCCGGTGCGCAGCACGTTCGTGGCGCCTATGTTCCCCGATCCGATCTTGCGGATGTCGCCGAGGCCGGCCATGCGCGTGAGCACGAGCCCGAACGGGATCGAACCCAGCAGATAGCCCACCAGCGCCCCGGCATAGAACGGCCAGACATAGGCGAAGCCGCCCAACAGGTCGGGCATCAGCGGCCGTCCTCGAACACCGTGCGGCCGTCCACCACGGTGCGCAACACCGCGCCCTGCACCGGATGGCCGTCGAAGGGTGAGTTCTTCGACTTGCCGCGGAAGCGGTCGGTAGCGATGCGCCACGGCCGGTCGAGGTCGAACAGCACCAGGTCGGCCGGGGCGCCCTTGGCAAGCCGTCCCTGCGGCAGGCCGAGCAGGTCGGCGGGCGCCGCCGTGAGCCGGCGCAAGAGCTCGACGAGCGAAACGAGGCCCCGGTGATGGAGCTGTAGCGACAGCGCCAGCAGGGTCTCGATCCCGACGATGCCGGGTGCCGCCTGGGCGAACGGCACGCGCTTCGATTCCTGGTCGTGCGGCGCGTGGTCGCTGGCGATGCAGTCGATGGTGCCGTCCGCCACGGCGTCGGCGATGGCCTGCCGGTCGTCCTCGCCGCGCAGGGGCGGCGACAGCTTGGCGAAGGTGCGGTAGTCGCCGATGGCACTTTCGTTGAGGGTGAAGTACGGCGGCGCCGTGTCGCAGGTCGCCTTGAGGCCGCGCCGCCTGGCCCGGCGGATCGCCTCGACGGCCGCTGCCGTCGAGACGTGCGCCGCGTGATAGCGGGCACCCGTCATCTCGACGAGCAGCAGGTCGCGCTCGATCATCATCGCCTCGGCGGCCGGCGGGATGCCGGACAGCCCGAGGCGCGTCGCCAGCTCGCCCGCGTTCATGGCGCCGCCGGAGCTAAGCCGCGGCTCCTCCGGATGCTGGATCAACAGGAGTCCGAACGCGCTGGCGTAGGACAGCGCCCGCTGCATGACGCGGGCGTCGGCCACCGCGGCGAGCGCGTCGGTGAACCCGAGCGCCCCGCTTTCCGCAAGCGATCCCATCTCGACCAGCTCCTCGCCGCCGAGCCTCTTGGTGATGGCGCCGTAGCAGTACACCTTGGGGCCGCGCGCCTCGCGCGCGCGCCGCGCGATGAACTCGACGCCGGCCACGTCGTCGATGACGGGGTCGGTGTTGGGCAGCGCCACCAGCGTGGTAACGCCGCCCGCGGCGGCGGCGAGGCCGGCGGTGGCGATGGTCTCCTTGTGCTCGTCGCCCGGCTCGCGCAACTGGGCTCGCATGTCGACGAGTCCGGGGGCGAGGCAGTGGCCGGCGCACTCGACGCGCTCGAAGTCCTCGGACAGCGAGGGTTGCGCGCCGCCCGCCTCGGCGATCCGCCCGTCGACCACGATGAGGTCGCCCCTGCCGTCGCGCCCGCTCGCCGGGTCGATGAGCCGGGCGTTCACGAAGGCCGCGGGGCGCGGCGCCGACCTGCCGGGCATCACGCGGCCGGGCGATCAGGGATTGAGCCGCGGGTGAGCGCGTCGAGGCAGGCCATGCGCACCGCCACCCCCATCTCGACCTGCTCGCGGATCAGGCTGCGGTCGATGTCGTCGGCCACCTCGCTGTCGATCTCGACGCCGCGGTTCATGGGCCCGGGGTGCATGATGAGCGCATCGGGGCGCGCCCGCGCCAGCTTCTCGCGATCGAGGCCCCAGAAGCGGAAATACTCGCGGACCGAGGGCACGAAGCTGCCCTGCATCCGCTCGGTCTGCAAACGCAGCATCATCACGATGTCGCAGCCTTCGAGGCCGCGGCGCATGTCGGTGAAGACCTCGACCCCAAGGCGCTCGATGGCGGCGGGCAGCAGGGTGGGCGGCGCGATGACCCTGACCCCGGCGCCCATGGTGGTCAGCAGGTGGATGTTGGAGCGCGCCACCCGGCTGTGCCGCACGTCGCCGCAGATCGCCACCCTGAGGCCGGCGAGGCGCCCGCGCCGGCGCCGGATGGTGAGCGCGTCCAGAAGCGCCTGGGTCGGATGCTCGTGGCTGCCGTCGCCGGCGTTGATGACGGCGCAATCCACCTTCTGCGACAACAGGTTGACGGCGCCCGATTCCGGATGGCGCACGACCAGCACGTCCGGGCGCATGGCGTTCAGCGTCATCGCCGTGTCGATCAGCGTCTCGCCCTTCTTGATGGCGCTGGTCGCCACCGCCATGTTGATGACGTCGGCGCCCAACCGCTTGCCGGCCAGCTCGAAGGAGGTGCGCGTGCGCGTCGAGGTCTCGAAGAACAGATTGATGACGGTGCGCCCGCGCAGCAACGCCGCCTTCTTGTCGGCCCGTCGGTTCTGCTCGACGTAGGAATCCGAGAGGTCGAGGAGCGAATCGATCTCGCCTGCCGACAAGCCCTCGATACCGAGCAGGTGCCGGCGGGCAAACACGATCTCGGCGGCGGCCACCATCGCGGCGCGACATTAGAGCATATCGCGGTCGGTTGGAACCGGCTGTGGCCATGCTACTGTGCGCCGCCGCCGGGACCGCCGGGAGGGAGCACGATCGTGACCGCCGTCACCCACTCGACCGGAGGCCCGAGCGCGGCCTCGCCACCCGACCTGCCGCCGCTCGCCAGCCAGCCGCTCCTGCTCATCAGCCAGATTCAACGGTCCGGCGGCTCGATGCTGGCGCAGCTCTTCGACGGCCACCCGCAGGTGCTGGCCCACCCGGCCGAACTGTTCATCGGGAAGCCGCAAAAGTGGCACTGGCCCGAACTCGACCGCCATGCGACTCCAAAGGCTTGGTTCGACAGCCTGTACGAGCGCGGCCTCGTCAAGTTCATCGGGCGGGGGTTCGCCAAGGCCGGCAGCAATCCGTATGCCCTCGAAGACGTCCACCCTTACCGGTTCTCGCCGCACCGCCAAATCATGATGTTTCTGGCGCTGATCGAACAGCACAAGCCGGCGTCGCAACGGGCGATTCTCGACTGCTATTTCACGTCGTACTTCGCGGCCTGGGAGGACTATCGGCCGACCGGGCGCGAGCGCTATCTGTCCGCCTTCTGCCCGCAGCTTCTGATGGTGCCGAAGAGCTTGGCGGGCTATCTGCGCGACTACCCGGACGGCCGGGTCCTGTCCTCTGTGCGCGACCCGCGGACCTGGTATGTGTCCTGCCACCGGCACAGCCGGAATGCTTATCCGGACGCCGTGAGCGCCATCCGACAGTGGCGCCAGTCTACCGAGTCGATCCTGTCGCTGGCCGAGCACCAGCCGGAACGCATCATGTTCTTCACTTACGAGGCCGCGATCCGCGATCCCGTGGCAGTCATACGCCGGGCGGCCGCCTGGCTCGGCATCGAGTATCTCGACATCCTGACGGTGCCGACATATCTCGGCCGGCCGGTGCTGCCTAACTCGTCCTTCGGCGTCAGCACCTATGGCGTCAACACGCTGTCGCTCGACCGCGCCCAACTGCTGGCGCCGGCCGACCGCGACTACATCGAGCGCGAGGCCATGCCGCTCTACCTGGAGGCCGAGCGGCTGAGCGGGTCACGAGTCAGTGGCCCGCGAAGCTCCTGACGAGGCTGCCCGCCACCAAGTAGCAGCCGTCCACCAGCACGAAGAAGACCAGCTTGAAGGGCAGCGAGATCATCACCGGCGGCAGCATCATCATGCCCATGGACATTAGGATCGAGGCCACCACCATGTCGATGATGAGGAACGGCACGAAGATGAGGAACCCGATCTCGAAGGCGCGCCGGAGCTCGCTGATCATGAAGGCCGGGATCAGCACCGGGAGCGGCGTCTCGGCCGCGGTCGGCACCTCGGCAACCTTGCCCATGTCCATGAATAACGCCAAGTCCTGCTCGCGCACCTGGGTGAGCATGAAGCCGCGCACCGGCGCCATGGAGCGGGTGAACGCCTCGCCGGCGGCGTGCCGCTGGCGATCGCGCTGGCCGCGGCGATCGCGCCCAACCTCATGCAGCACGGCTTCATCGTGTCGGCCGAGCTGATCAAGCCGAAGCTCGACAAGATCTCGCCGCTCTCCGGCGCCCGGCGCCTGTTCTCGGTGCGCTCGCTGAGCGAGTTCGCCAAGGGTTTGATCAAGCTGGCGGTGGTGGGCACGGTGGCCGTCATGCTCCTGTGGCCGATGGCGGGTCAACTCGCCAACCTCGCGTTCCTCGACACCGGCCAGCTCTTGCGCCTCGCCCAGTCGCTCGCGCTGCGCCTGCTGATCGGCGTGCTCGCCGTCATGACCGTCGTCGCGGCGCTCGACCTTCTGTACCAGAAGTTCTCGTTCCTCAAGCGCATGCGCATGTCGCGCGCCGGCGCATGATGGCCGCGGTGCCGGGGGCGGATGTGGTGGTCACCAACCCGACGCATTACGCCGTCGCCCTCAAGTACGACCAGGCGACGATGGCGGCCCCCAAATTGGTCGCCAAGGGCGTCGATCTCATGGCTCGGCGCATCCGCGAGCTGGCGCTGGAGAATGGCGTGCCGATCGTGGAGAACCCGCCGCTTGCCCGGGGGCTCCATGCGGCCGTCGAGCTTGACGAGGAGATTCGCCCGGAGCATTACAAGGCTGTCGCCGAGGTGATCGGATACGTGATGCGGCTGCGGCGCCGGGCGGGCGGCGCGGCACGCGCGCCTCGGCCATCCGGAGGGGCATGAGGGATCGAGGGACGAGCAGAGGGCGACAGCGGCGCCGGACGCGGGCGGTCGGCCGGTACGCGTCGCTCCTCGTCCTTGCCCTTACGCCGGTACCCGCCTGGGCCGCTCTCGACCAGCCCATGCCGTGGGGGTTCTGGGCCACCTTCGCCGCCGCGCTCTGTCTGTTCGGCGCCGCGGTCGGGCGCTTGATCGACCTCCGGGTGCGCAGCCGCGAGCGGGCGGTCTACGCGGGCGGCCTCGACGCCATGGCCGACGCGCACCAACTGCTGGGGCCGCATGGCAATGTCGTCTTCAGCAACGCCACCTGCCGCCGCAAATTCGACGCCGGCGCCGTACCGTTACCGAACGTTCTCGCCGGCCTCATCGACGGCGCCAGCGACGGCGCGGTCCTGCGCGACCTCGCCGGCGCGGCCGCCGCCGGCCGGCCGAGCCGCGGCGAACTCACGCTGCGTTCCCCGGGCGGGCCGCTCGAATACGTCGAGGTCGCGACCCAGCCGCTACCGGCGCGCCGGGGCTGTGTTCTGTGGAGCGTCGCGGACGTAACGGAGCAGAAGCGCGCCGAGGCCGAGGCCAGCCAGCGCCGGGAACGGCTCGTCGGCATGCTGGAAGAGGTGCCGGTCGGCCTCTATTCGGTGGATGGCGAGGGCCGGTTCGCCTTCGTCAACGCGGTGTTCGCCGCTTGGATCGGCGCCGAGCCCGCCCGCCTCGTCGCGGACGGAGTGCGGCTGCATCAGGTGCTGGCCGTGCCGCTGCCCGCCGATACCCCGGCCCATGTGCCGTTCGCCGACGGCAAGGACGCCGAAGGGGGGCGGGTGGCGCTGCGCGGCGCCGATGGCGGGCCGATCGACGCCTTCATTCGTCAGCGGGTGGTGCCTGAAGGCGCCGGCCTCTTCACCCGCTCGGTGGTCTACAGTCTCGGCCGCGACGCCGCCATGACGATCGCGCCGGACGGCCCGCGGCTGCCTTACCTGCTGGACGAGGCGCCGCTCGGCGTGGCGCTGCTCGACCGCGAGGGCCGCATCGAGGCCTGCAACGCGGCGCTGCGGCACATGGCGGCGGACGGCCAAGGTTGCGTGGGGCGCCCGCTCGTCGAGCTGGTGCGCGCCGAGGACCGCGGCGAGCTCGGCGGGCGGCTCGATCTGCTGTTGGCCGGGCGCGAGCGCGGCCGGCCCTTCCACCTGCGCTTCGCCGGCGGCGGCGAGCGGTCGGCGACGCTGTTCGCCTCTAGTGGCGAGGCGGCCGGCCGCGCGGGCGGGCTGATCGCCTATTTCGTCGACATCACCGAGCAGCGCCGCCTCGAGACCCAGTTCGCGCAGTCGCAGAAGATGCAGGCGGTCGGCCAGCTCGCCGGCGGCATTGCCCATGACTTCAACAACCTGCTGACCGCCATGATCGGCTTCTGCGATCTCCTGCTGCTGCGCCACCGCGCCGGCGACCAGTCGTTCGCCGACATCATGCAGATCAAGCAGAACGCGAACCGCGCCGCCAGCCTGGTGCGCCAGCTATTGGCGTTCTCGCGCCAGCAGACACTGCAGCCGCGCGTGCTGATCGTCACCGACGTGCTGGCCGAGCTGTCGCATCTGTTGCGCCGGCTGATCGGCGAGAACATCGAGCTGGAGATGGTGCACGGCCGCGATCTCTATCCGGTGCGCGTCGATCACGGCCAGCTCGAGCAGGTGATCATCAACCTGGCGGTGAACGCGCGCGACGCCATGCCGAACGGTGGGCGGCTCAGCTTGCGCACCAGCAATGCTTCGGTCGGGCCGGCCGGCCCGCACGCGAAGATCATGCCGCCCGGCGACTACGCGTTGGTCGAGGTGATCGACACCGGTACCGGCATCGCGCCCGACGTCATCGATCGCATCTTCGATCCCTTCTTCTCGACCAAGGAGGTGGGCTCGGGCACCGGCCTCGGGCTCGCCACCGTCTACGGCATCGTCAAGCAGACCGGCGGCTTCATCTTCGTCGACAGCAGGCCCGGCGCCGGCGCCCGCTTCACCATCTATCTGCCGCGCCATGCGGCCGCGGCCGGCGCCGAGGCGCAGCGCGGCGACCTCGAGGGCAGCATCGGGCGCGACCTCACCGGCATCGGCACCGTGCTCTTGGTCGAGGACGAGGACGCGGTCAGG
Source organism: uncultured Rhodospirillaceae bacterium (assembly GCA_964411425.1). Lineage (GTDB taxonomy): Bacteria > Pseudomonadota > Alphaproteobacteria > Dongiales > Dongiaceae > CAYPKW01. The sequence continues at coordinate 3,579 of CAYPKW010000080.1, read as the reverse complement.
CTGTTCGGCGCCCGCGCGCTGCGCAACAAGGGCTACAACGTGCTGGAGGCGCGCTCGGGCGAGGCGGCGCTTGAAATCATCGGCTCGCACAAGGGCGACATCGACCTCATGATCACCGACGTGGTGATGCCGCGCATGGACGGGCCGACGCTGATCCGCAAGATCCGCGGCCTGCGCCCCGACATGAAGGTGATCTTCATCTCGGGCTACGCCGAGGACGAGTTCCGCCGCCGGGTCGACGAGAACGCCGAAATCCATTTCCTGCCCAAGCCCTTCAGCCTGAAGCAGCTCGCCGGCAAGGTTAAGGAAGTGATGCGCGAGGGCGAGGCGTAGCGGAAGGGGCAGCCGTCAGCCGTCAGCCGTCAGC
>CAYPKW010000080.1:0-3112 GCA_964411425.1 uncultured Rhodospirillaceae bacterium | reverse complement strand
CAGCCGTCAGCCGTCAGCCGTCAGCTGTTCGCTGATAGCCGATAGCCGAAGGCTGAAAGCTGACCGCTTGTTTTGTAATATGTTGAAATTGCTTAGTGTTCCCGTTTTGATCTTTTTGCTTGTGCCCTGGAACAAAAAGCGTACAGTATGCGCGTTGCGCGGCACGCGCCGCAGGAAGTAAGAAGGGTGATCGCCATGGCCACTGCCACTGCCACGTTGCGTCTCATCGACAAGGACATGATCGACAAGGGAAAGGCGCTCGAAGCGGCGCTCGGCCAGATCGAGCGGGCCTTCGGCAAGGGCTCCATCATGCGTCTGGGCCAGCGCGAGAGCGTGGTCGCGACCGAGGTGGTCTCGACCGGTTCGCTCGGCCTCGACATCGCGCTCGGCATCGGCGGGCTGCCGCGCGGCCGGGTGGTCGAGATCTACGGGCCGGAGAGCTCGGGCAAAACGACTCTCGCGCTCCACGTGATCGCCGAGGCCCAGAAGCGGGACGGCACCTGCGCCTTCGTCGACGCCGAGCACGCGCTCGACCCCTCGTACGCCGCCAAGCTCGGCGTCAACCTGGAGGAGCTGCTGATCTCGCAGCCCGACACCGGCGAGCAGGCGCTCGAGATCGCCGACACGCTGGTGCGCTCGGGCGCGATCGACGTGCTGGTCATCGACAGCGTGGCGGCCCTGGTGCCGCGCGCCGAGCTCGAGGGCGAGATGGGGGATACCCACGTCGGGCTGCAGGCGCGCCTCATGAGCCAGGCGTTGCGGAAACTCACCTCGTCGATCGCGCGCTCGCGCTGCATGGTGGTCTTCATCAACCAGATTCGCATGAAGATCGGCGTCATGTTCGGCAATCCGGAGACCACCAGCGGCGGCAACGCGCTTAAGTTCTACGCCTCGGTCAGGCTCGACATCCGCCGCATCGGCTCGATCAAGGATCGCGACACGGTGGTGGGCAGCCAGACCCGGGTCAAGGTGGTGAAGAACAAGCTGGCGCCGCCGTTCCGCGCGGTCGAGTTCGACATCATGTACGGCGAGGGCATCTCCAAGTCGGGCGAGCTCATCGACCTGGGCGTGACCGCGGGCGTGGTCGAGAAGTCCGGCGCCTGGTTCTCCCACGCCGGCCAGCGCATCGGCCAGGGCCGCGAGAGCGCCAAGCAGTTCCTCAAGGAGAACCCCGCCATCGCCGAGGCGATCGAGCGGGCGATCCGCCAGAACGCGGGCCTCGTCGGCGGCGCGCTCATGGACCGCGGCCCCGCCGAGGAGGGCCCCGCCGCCGGCGAGTAAGGGCGGCGCTGCTCGGCGCCACCCCTCGGGGCCTCTTCCGGCCGTTACGCTGTTCCACCGACGCCTCCCTGCAGCCCTCCGGGGCGGCCTGCCTGACGGGCGCGGCCGCCCTGTGTCTTGTGCCAAGAAAACAGGTGCAATTTTCAGTGGACGGCTCCCTTGCATACCGGAGGCCCGCTGACCTTGCTGGAGGGTCTGCCAATGCACCCGGTCACTGCTTTACCTTGTGCGCAGGCCAGGGTGCGCTATTATCAAGTAAATCCTGACACCATGGGAAAACTGCCATCAAGCTGCCATCCGATCTTTCAGCAGGCCTGGGGTCCAAGTGGTGATCGCCGCCGGGCGTGCCAGTCTTACTCCAAGCGGAGGTAGTTATTGAATGCCAAGGCCAAGACTGTCTCCCAAGTCGGTTGACGGTGCCTCTAACGATAGCGAACCGCTCCGACCCCTGTTGCGCACGAACGCGGCGCTGCAAACCGAATTCCGTAGACGTCGTACGCCGTACGTTTTCGAAAGTATTCACCCTGCCGATGAACTGTCATACGTATCAAAGGGGTGGATCGTTCACCGCCGTGGGCGCCGAGTGGTTCGTGTTCGACGCGATAAGTTGCACGATGCCAGCCTGGAAGACAGAGTTTGGTGCTTGCTCCACCGAATGGGATATCCGGAGCTCGGCGGCCCGAGATTTACCGTCACATACGAACGCGCCGACGGCGGCACGTGGCGCAAACAGGTAGATGCTTTTGCCAAGGATAACGACACTGTCATAATCGCGGAGTGCAAGGCACGAGAAAGTCGCGGCAAACGAAGCCTCCAAAAGGACCTCCACGAGACAGAGTCGCTGCAAGGGCCACTGGCGAAGGCCGTCCGGCGATTCTATGGCGCTGACTTCAAACCAAAGATCGTATGGATATACTTCACTGAGAACATCATATGGTCCGAACCTGACGTCGACCGCGCCGCGGCCATTCATATCAACATCGTGACAGAGAACGAGTTCAATTATTTCGACGCGTTCATCAAACACATCGGGCCAGCAGGGCGTTTTCAGTTTATCGGTCACTTCCTTGAAGGTCAAAAAATTCCTGGTCTTTCCAACATCGTTGTGCCGGCAGCCAGGGGCAAGCTAGGAAAACACACCTTCTACTCCTTTGTGACCTCGCCAGAGCATTTACTGAAGATATCCTTCGTGAATCATCTAGCGCTTAATCACCCCGATGGCCGCCCGGCGTATCAAAGAATGATCAGTCGAGGCCGACTCAAGGCAATCAACAGGTTTCTTAAGACGGGAGGTTATTTTCCAACCAACATCCTCCTGAATTTCGTTGAACCTTGTAGATTTGACCTGATTGCCAGTAAGGACAACATGGATGAGCACATTAAGTTCGGATGGCTATATCTTCCAAACAAATATAAGTCTACCTGGATCATCGACGGACAACACAGACTATACGGATATTCGTACCTACCGGAGCAACGGACAACTCATACATTGTTTGTCGTCGGATTTGAAAGGATGGACACCGCGACCGAGGCAGATCTGTTCATAACCATCAACCATGAGCAGAAGAGCGTAGCGAAGAGCATCCTCATTGCACTGCAAGCGGATCTGAAATGGGGATCTCCTGACGCACGTGAGCGTGTGGTTGCGCTAGCGTCTACGCTGGTCAAGGCCTTGAATGCCGATCCAACGAGCGCTTTCTTTCAGCGTTTCATCGTCGAAGGCGTAGCCCCAACGCAAGGTCAGACCCTGACCATACCGGAGGCGGTGAAGGGCTTAGAGCCGATCCCAGAAGTTGGGATTCAGGAGCAAGGGATTGGTCTGGTCAAG
>CAYPKW010000079.1:8413-10816 GCA_964411425.1 uncultured Rhodospirillaceae bacterium | reverse complement strand
CTCGATCCGCCAAGCCGAAACGCTCGTGGGGATGGCGGAATTGGTGGCGGCGGTCGCCTCGAAGCAGGGTCGGTAGCCGCCGGCGACGATGCCGACTTTCCTCGAATTCGAGAAGCCGATCGCCGAGCTCGAGGGCAGGATCGAGGAGCTGCGCCATCGCACCGACGCGGGCGAGACCAGTCCGGCCGAGGAGATCGCCAAACTGCAGGCAAGGGCCGAGCGCCTGTTGAGCCAGACCTACGGCAAGCTCACGCCATGGCAGAAGACGCTGGTGGCGCGCCACCCCGATCGGCCGCATTTCACCGATTACGTGCGCGCGCTGGTCGAGGACTTCACGCCGCTGTCGGGCGACCGCAGTTTCGCCGACGATCCGGCGATCCTGGGGGGGCTCGGACGGTTGCGCGGGCGCAGCGTCATGCTCATCGGGCACGAGAAGGGGACCGACACCACCTCGCGTCTCAAGCACAACTTCGCCATGGCGCGGCCCGAGGGCTACCGCAAGGCGCAGCGGCTGATGGAGATGGCCGACCGCTTCCGCCTGCCGGTGGTAACGCTCGTCGATACGCCGGGCGCCTACCCGGGCGTCGACGCCGAGGCGCGCGGCCAGGCGCAGGCCATCGCCCGATGCATCGAGGCCTGCCTCAAGATCCGCGTGCCGCTGGTGGCGGCCATCATCGGCGAGGGCGGCTCGGGCGGCGCCATCGCGCTGGCGGCGGCGAACCACGTGCTGATGCTCGAGCACGCCGTCTACTCGGTGATCTCGCCCGAGGGCTGTGCCTCGATCCTGTGGCGCTCGGCCGACCAGGCGCAGCAGGCGGCCGAGGCCTTGAAGCTCACCGCCGAGGACCTGCTGAAGCTGGGCGTCATCGACGAATTGGTGGAGGAACCAGTCGGCGGCGCCCATCGCGGCCCCATGGCGGCGGTGGCGGCCGTGGGCGACGCCATCGAGCGGGCGCTCATCCTGCTGGCCGAGCGCGACGGCGACACCTTGCGCGCCGTGCGCCGGCGGAAGTTCCTCGACATGGGGAACAAGGGATTGAACTGAGGCCGCGCTCGGCCGGCCGTTGCCCCCGGCAGTCCGGTCGTTTCGCATTTCCAGCGCCCTCGCGCTCACCTCTCCCCCCAGGGCGAGCCATTCGTCTGGAGGGAGGTGCCGTCATGTTGGCGACTTGCGCGGCGAATTCGAACGGCCGGGCGATCGGGCCGCCCGACGGTCCCGGGCCGGCCTTCTCCTTCTTCGAGTTCTGGCCAACCGCGGTCTTCTACCTACCGGTGGCGCTCTACTGGCTGCGGCTCGCGGTGCGCTACCGCAGCGCCCTGTTACCCACGGCGGCCAATCCGCTGTTCGCCGCGGGCGGGCTGTGCGCCGAATCGAAGGCGGCGGTCCTGGGTTCGTTGGCCGACGGCGGGGCCGGCGCCTGGGTCGCCCCGTTCGTCGCGCTGACGAGGGAGGGCGAGGCCGCGGCCGACGCCGCTCGCGCCGAAGGGGCGTTGAGCGCGGCCGGCCTCGCCTTGCCGGTGGTGGCGAAGCCCGATTTGGGCTGCCGCGGCGCCGGCGTCCGTCTCATCGAGAACACGGCCGATCTCCACGCCTACCTCGCCGGCTTTCCCCAAGGCGAGCGTCTGGTCCTGCAACGCTACGTCGCCTATCCCGGCGAGGCGGGCGTGCTCTATGCGCGCCTGCCGGGCTGGCGGCGGGGGCGCATCCTCTCGCTCGCACTCAAGTATTTTCCCGAGGCGGTCGGCGACGGGCGCTCGACGCTGCGCCAGCTAATCTACGCCGACGCGCGGGCCCGGCGCATCGCCGAGGTCTATCTCGCCCGCCACGGCGAGCGGTGTGAGCGCGTGGTGCCGGCGGGCGAGCGGGTTCGCCTCACCTTCGTCGGCAACCATTTCCGCGGCGCCGTCTGTCGCGACGCCAACGCGCTTATCACCGCCGCCATGACGCGGCGCTTCGAGGCCATCGCGCGCGCCATGCCAGAGTTCTACTTCGGGCGATTCGACGTGCGATTCCGCGATCTCGACGCGCTCCGGCGGGGCGAGGACTTCCTCATCCTCGAGGTGAACGGCGCCGGCGCCGAGCCGCTCCACATCTGGGACTGCCGGGCGCGGCTCGCCGCCGCCTACCGCGCCATGCTGCGCCAGACACGGCTCCTGTTCGAAATCGGCCACCGCAACCGGGCGCGCGGCTTTCAGCCCATGCGCCTCGCGGACCTCGTGCGCCTGTTCCGGCGCGAGCAGCGCCTGTTTCGGCTCTATCCGCTGGCCCAGTGAGCGGCACTCACATCCTGCCGTGGCAGTGGCGGGATAGCGGCCCAGTCGGTCTCGTCAGCCTCGCCTCACGTTACCTCCCACACATGCGGTGGTGGGTCGGTCTTGGCGCGTTCCAGGATCGAGGATAGA
>CAYPKW010000079.1:1749-8313 GCA_964411425.1 uncultured Rhodospirillaceae bacterium | reverse complement strand
CTCCCACACATGCGGTGGTGGGTCGGTCTTGGCGCGTTCCAGGATCGAGGATAGATGCCGCAGCAGGATTTCGCGGATGTGCCGCGTCGAAGTGTTCCCGACCGTCAGACGGATCACCGGAGGAGGCGTGCCGCGAATGAGGGTGCGTTCGAGAAAATCCATGTCGTGCGTCACGATGCAGTATTCGTTCTCGAAGGCATAACGCCAGATCGCTTCGTCGTCGGCTCGCGCCAAGCCCACGCCACCGACGTGAACGGACTGCGGGCAGAAAGGTTCGATCGCCGCGATGAGCCGGCGCGACGGGTTTTCGTCCAACAGAAGTTTCAACCGCGGCCCGACGCAGGGCGCTCTCGCTCGGCCGCATATTCGAGGCAGGCTCGGATGTCATCGCGCTCAAGGTCGGGATGGTCGAGGAGAATGTCTTCCTCGGTCATTCCGCACGCCAGCCAACCAAGGACATCGTAAACGGTTATTCTCAGACCCCGAATGCAGGGGCGCCCGCCGCGTTTGCCTGGCTCTACGGTGATGCGGACCCGGTAATCCATAGACTTTACCTTGGTCGATTACATCCTGCCGTGACAGTGCTTGTACTTCTTGCCCGAGCCGCAGGGGCAGGGCGCATTGCGCGGCACCCGGCTCCAGGTTCCCGGGTCGTTGAGGTCGAGGGCCGCGGCCCGGCGCGCCACGGGCTGAGGCCCGGCCTGCGCGCGCGGCGCGGCGGGGCCGCCGGCGTCGGCCATTGCCGGCTCGGGTCGGCTCTCGCGGAGCGGGCGCGGCGGCGGCGGCGCGTCCTCCGGCCGGGCCATGCGGATTTCGATGTGGCTCAAGACGCCGGTGATCGAATCGCCGAGACGGACCAGCATCGCCTCGAACATCTCGAACGCCTCGCGCGAATACTCGTGGAAGGGGTCGCGCTGGGCGTAGGCCCTGAGGCCGATGCCGTGGCGCAGGTGGTCGAGGCCGAGCAGGTGGTCCTTCCAGCCCTGGTCGAGCAACTGGAGCAGCAGGCTCTTCTCGGCCAGTCGCATGACCTCCGGGCCGAAGTTGGCCGCCTTCTCCGCCATCCGGCGGTCGGAGGCGGCGACGAGCCGCTCGCGCATCGCCTCGTCGGCGATGCCCTCCTCCTTCGCCCAATCCACGATCGGCAGGTCGAGGCCGAGGAGCCGCCTGCATTCCTCGTGCAGCCCGCCCGCGTCCCACTGCTCGGCATAGGCGTTGGGCGGGATGTAGCGGGCGACGAGGCCGGCGATCACGTCGAGGCGCATCCCGGCGACGGTCTCGGAGACGTCCGGCGTGCGCATCAGCTCGCGGCGCTGCTCGTAGATCGTCTTGCGCTGGTTGTTCATAACGTTGTCGTACTTGAGCAGGTTCTTGCGGATCTCGTAGTTGCGCGCCTCCACCTTCTGCTGCGCCTTTTCCAGCGCCTTGTTGACCCAGGGATGGATGATCGCCTCGCCCTCCTTGAGGCCGAAGCGCCGCAGCATCGAATCCATGCGCTCCGAGCCGAAGATTCGCATCAGGTCGTCTTCCAGCGACAGGAAGAAGCACGAGGCGCCCGGGTCGCCCTGGCGCCCGGAGCGGCCGCGCAACTGATTGTCGATGCGCCGGCTCTCGTGCCGCTCGGTGCCGATCACGCACAGCCCGCCCGCGGCGATGGCCACATCCTTGGCCGTCTGCACCTCGGAGGATATGCGCGCCCGCGCGGCTTCTCGCTCGGCCTCCCCGGCGTCGGCCGGCACCTCCTGACGCAGCCGCATCTCCAGGTTACCGCCGAGCTGAATGTCGGTGCCGCGCCCGGCCATGTTGGTGGCGATGGTAACTGCGCCGGGCACGCCCGCCTGCGCGATGATGAAGGCCTCCTGCTCGTGGTAGCGCGCGTTCAGCACCTTGTGCGGGATGCGCTTCTTGGTAAGCAGCCCGCTCAGGACCTCCGATTTCTCGATGCTCACCGTGCCGACCAGCATCGGCTGAAGGCGCGCCTGTTTTTCCTCGATCAGTGCGACGATGGCGGCGTACTTCTCCTTGGCCGTGCGGTAGACCTCGTCGTCCTCGTCGATGCGGATCATCGCCATGTGGGTCGGCAATTCGATGACGTCGAGGCCGTAGATGTCGGCGAGCTCCGCGGCCTCGGTCATGGCCGTGCCGGTCATGCCGGCGAGCTTGGGATAGAGCCGGAAGTAATTCTGGAAGGTGATCGAGGCGAGCGTCTGGTTCTCGTTCTGGACGGTGACGCCCTCCTTGGCCTCGAGCGCCTGGTGCAGGCCCTCGGAGTAGCGCCGCCCCTCCATCATCCGCCCCGTGAACTCGTCGACGATGATGACCTTGTCGTCCTTGACGATGTAGTCGGTGTCGCGGGCGAACAGCTTGTGCGCGCGCAGGGCCTGGTTGGCGTGGTGCACGAGGCCGACGTTGTGCATGTCGTAGAGCGGCTTTACCTTGAGCAGGTCCGCTTCGGCGAGCAGCTCCTCGATGCGCACGGCGCCGTCCTCGGTCAGCGTCACCTGGCGCGCCTTCTCGTCCTTCTCGTAGTCGGTGTCGGCGAGTTTCGGGATCAGCAGGTCGACCTGGCGATAGAGCTCCGAGGAATCCTCCGTCGGGCCGGAGATGATGAGGGGCGTGCGCGCCTCGTCGACCAGGATGCTGTCCACCTCGTCGACGATGGCGTAGTTGAACTCGCGCTGGACCATGTCCTCCAGGCGGAACTTCATGTTGTCGCGCAGGTAATCGAAGCCGAATTCGTTGTTGGTGCCGTAGGTGACGTCCGTCGCGTAGGCTTGGCGGCGCTCGGGGTCGCGCAGGCCGGGCACGATGCAGCCCACCGACAGCCCGAGGAAGCGGTAGATCTGCCCCATCCACTCCGAGTCGCGCCGGGCCAGGTAGTCGTTCACCGTCACCACGTGCACGCCCTTGCCGGCAAGCGCGTTGAGATAGACGGGCATCGTGGCCACCAGCGTCTTGCCTTCGCCGGTCTTCATCTCGGCGATCATGCCGCGGTGCAGCACGACGGCGCCCATGAGCTGCACGTCGAAATGGCGCTGGCCCAGGGTGCGCCTCGCTGCCTCGCGCACCGCGGCGAAGGCGTCGGGCAGCAGGTCGTCCAGGCTCTCGCCGGCGGCAAGGCGCTGGCGCAGCGCGTCGGTCCGCTGGCGCAACTGGGCGTCGTCGAGCTTCTCGAGGTCCGGCTCGAGTGCGTTGATGGCGGCCACGGTCCTCGACAGACTCTTGAGGAAGCGGTCGTTGGCGGAGCCAAACAACCGCTTCGCGACCATGGCGAACATCGCGGCCTCGATGGCGGTGAGAACGGAGCGGCCCCGGTTCTCGCCGGGGCGCCCCTGACAGATAGGGTGCGCCGGTTGGACTGTCAACGATCCGCCGGCGCGGGCGGCGGCTTGTGTTGCCGGCGCCCTCCTTGCATGATGCCCGCCGGCAAGAACGAAAGGCCCTGCCATGCCATTCAGGATGGGCGGCGCCGCGGCCGCGTTGCTCGTAGCCTCGCTGCCGTGGGGCGGCGTGTTGGCGCAAGGCGCCGCCGATCCAAAACTCGATGACGACCGCGTGGTGGCCATCGTCGACGGCAAGGAGCTGCGCCGCTCGGACGTAGTGGCCTCGGCCGCGACGCTGCCCGAGGCCTACCGGCAGCAGATCGACGAGTTGTTCCCGGCGCTCGTCGAGCGCTTGATCGACCTCAACCTGCTGGTCAACGAGGGCCGCCGGCTAAGCCTGCACGACGATGGCGCGGTCAAGGCGCGGGTGGCGCGGTGCGAGGAGCTGGCGATCCGCGAGGCGCTGCTCGAGGGCTATCTCGCGGAGCGCGCGACCGGCGAGGCCGTTGAGGCGCGCTACGAGCGTTTCCTCGAGGAAACCCCGCCGCAGCTGGAGGTGCGCGCGCGCCACATCCTGACCGAAACCGAAGCGGCGGCGAAGAAGGTCATCGCGGAGCTCGCCGGAGGCGCCGATTTCGCCGAGCTCGCCGCCAAGCAGACCATCGACACCGCGGCGGCCGCCAATGGCGGCGACCTCGGCTACTTTACCGCCGAGCAGATGGTGCCGGAATTCTCCGAGGCGGCGTTCATGCTGGCGGAGGGGGAGTATACCAAGGAGCCGGTGAAGACCCGCTTCGGCTGGCACGTGGTGAAGGTCGAGGACCGGCGCGAGAAGGCCCCGCCCGGCTTCGCGGAGGCGCGCGAACGAGTGACGCAGCAGCTTACCCAGGAAATCGTCGGCCAATTGCTGGCCCTGCTGCGCGGCCAGGCGAAGATCGAGAAGTTCAACGCCGATGGCACCCCGATCCTGCCCCCGGAACCGGCGCCGGCCGAGGGCGGGCAGCCGCCGCAATAGGTGGCGTCCGATGCCGCCGCGCTCGCCGCTCGCCCCCCGGACGCTCTCCGAGCTGCCGCCGGTCGCCGGCGTCCGATTGGCCGTGGCGGAGAGCGGCCTCAAGTATCGCGGGCGCAACGACGTCTGCCTCATGGAGCTGGCGCAAGGGAGTGCGGTGGCCGGCGTGTTCACCCGCTCGCGGTCGGCGTCGGCGCCGGTCGAGTGCTGCCGCGAACACCTCGCGGGCGGGCGGGCGCGAGCGATCCTGGTGAACGCCGGCAACGCCAACGCGTTCACCGGCCGGGCGGGCGCGGCGGCGGTCGATCGTTGCGTCCGCGCGGTGTCTGAGGCGCTCCGCTGCCGGCCGCGCGAGGTGTTCGTCGCCTCCACCGGCGTCATCGGCGAGCCGCTCGACGACCAGCGAATCCGGGCGCGGGTGCCGGCCCTCGTCGGGGGGCTCGATGCCGGCGGCTGGCGGGCCGGGGCGGAATCGATCGTCACCACGGACACGTTTCCCAAGCTGGCGACCCGCGCCGCCCGGATCGGCGGCGTGCCGGTCGTCATCAACGGCATCGCCAAGGGCTCCGGCATGATCGCCCCCGACATGGCGACCCTGTTGGCGTTCGCGGCGACCGACGCCCGTATCCCCGCGCCGGTCCTGCAGCGGCTGCTCAAGGGTGCCGCGGACCGTTCGTTCAATTCGATCACCGTGGACGGCGATACTTCGACCAGCGACACGCTGTTGCTCGCCGCCACCGGCCGGGCGCGGCACCCGGCGGTGCTGAGCGCCGGCGAGCGCCAACTCGCCGACTTCCGCGCCAAGCTCGACGAGCTCATGATCGACCTTGCCTGTCAGGTCGTGCGCGACGGCGAGGGCGCGCGGAAGTTCGTCACCGTCACGGTGACGGGCGCCGCCTCCGCCCGCGCGGCCCGCGTCATCGCGCTCAGCGTCGCCAACTCGCCGCTCGTCAAGACCGCCATCGCCGGGGCCGACGCCAACTGGGGCCGTATCGTCATGGCGGTCGGCAAGGCGGGCGAGAAGGTCGACCGGGACCGGCTCGCCGTGGCGATCGGCGGCGTCGCCATCGCCGCCGGTGGCGAGCGCCGCCCCGACTACGACGAGGCGCCGGTCGCCCTGCACCTGCGCGGGCGCGAGATCGACATCGCCGTCGACGTGGGCGTGGGCAGGGGCCGCGCCCGGGTGTGGACCTGCGATTTGACGCATGGCTACATCGACATCAATGCCGCCTATCGCAGTTGAGCCGGCGGGCCCGCGGCTGGAGACCGCGCGGCTCATATTGCGCCGCCCGCAGCCTAGGGACGCGGCGGCCATCGAGCGCCTGGCCGGCGACTGGGAGGTGGCGCGCTACACGGCGCAGATCCCGCATCCTTACGGGCCCGGCGTCGCGCTCGCGTGGATCGAGAGCCTCGGCGCCGAAGGGGGAGAGGCCAGCGACCTGACGCTCGTCGTCGTCGGGCGCGAAACCGACGATCTTGTCGGCTGCGTCGCGCTGACGCGCCCGGCCGGCGTGGCCTGCGCCGTCATCGGCTACTGGATCGGCCGACCGTTCTGGGGCCGAGGCTATGCCAGCGAGGCGGCGGCGGCGGTGCTGGCGCACGCATTCGAGCGCCTGGGCGTGGCGCGGCTCGAGGCGAGCGTGGCGCCGGAGAACCGCGCCTCGGCCCGGATCCTGCAGAAGCTGGGCTTTCGGTTCGTCGGGCGCGCGCGCCAGAACGCACCCGCGCGCGGCGGCGACATGGAGGTGGAGCTGTACGAGCTCGAACGCGCCGGCGGTGCGCCGGCGGCGCCCGTCGTCCTGGTCGTAGCCGTCGCCCTCGTCGACCGCGACGGGCGCGTGCTGCTTGCCCGCCGGCCGGAAGGCAAGGCCATGGCGGGGCTGTGGGAGTTCCCCGGCGGCAAGGTGAACGGGGGCGAAAGCCCGGAAGCGGCGCTGGTGCGCGAGCTGATGGAGGAGTTGGAGGTGGACACCAAGGAGAGCTGCCTCGCCCCGCTCGCCTTCGCCTCGCACCGCTATCCGGACTTCCACCTGCTGATGCCGCTCTACGTCTGCCGCGTGTGGCAGGGCACCCCCAGCGCGCGCGAAGGTCAGGAACTCGCCTGGGTCAGGCCCGCCCGGCTCGCCGACTACCCGATGCCGCCGGCCGACCGGCCGCTGGTGGCGCTGTTGCGGGACCTGCTGTAGGGCAAAGTCCGTTCTCTCGCATCGTCACCCCGGCGAAAGCCGG
>CAYPKW010000079.1:0-1649 GCA_964411425.1 uncultured Rhodospirillaceae bacterium | reverse complement strand
ACGACGTCGGAGGCAAACCGGCCCGTCGCCGTCACGCGCCCCGCGCCCGGTTCGCCGTCTCGAATACCCGCTCGCGCCAAGCGCTAGCGCGGCCCGGCCTTGTCGCCGGCCGGCCGCTCCGCCGCGCCGAGCGCGTCGGCGAGACGCGCGCGCGCCGTGCCCGGCCGCTGCGCCCGCTGCTGCGATTCGTGCGGCGCCCAAGCGGTGAGGTAGACGATCTGGAAGGTGGCCGGCAGGCGGCCCCCGGCATCGCGCGGATAGGCCGCCGCGGCGCGGGCGAGGACGGTACGCCCCTTGAACCGCCCTGCCCGCGCGTTGAGAGCGTTGCTCTCGCCCATGCCGCGCAGGTCGCGCATCAGGCGCCAGAGGTCGCCGTAGGCGACCGTGAGCGTGTCGGTGTCCGCCACCGGCAGCGCGAAACCGGCGCGCTGCAAGAGCCCGCCAAGGTCCGCCACGTCGGCGAATGGCGCCACGCGCGGCCCGGCGCCGCCGGTCGTCTCGAGCTCGCCCGCCAACAGCGCCTCGCGCAGTTCGCCGAGCGTGCGCCCACCGAAGAGCGCCGCGAGGAACAGGCCGTTCGGCTTGAGGGCGCGGCGGACTTGCAGGAGAGAGCCGGGCAGGTCGTTCACCCAGTGCAGGCTGAGCGAGCTCAGCACGAGATCGAAGGAGCATGGCGCGAAGGGCAGCGCTTCCTCGTCGGCCACCAGCGTCGGGTGGCCGCGCCGCCGCGCCCGGCCCGCCATATTCTCCGACAGGTCGCACTGGACCAGCGTCTCGACGCCGCCGCGCCGGCCGATGAGCCCGGCCAGCGTGCCGTCGTGGCAGCCAAGGTCGAGTGCCAACGGAAACTTCATGGTCATGTCGTCGAGACGGTCGGCCAGCCGCTCGGCCGTCTCGCGGAACAGGAAGTCGTGCAGCGCGAAGCCGGCGGCGGCGCGCTCGCGGTGGCGGCGCACCAGCCGCCGGTCGAACAGGGTCAGAGGCGGCGCCCCGGGCATGACCGCACTATGCGCCGCCGGCGGCCCGGCGGGAAGGGCCGGGCGGCGCCGCGCCGGCGTCGTCCCTTGGTGTGCTTCCTTAGATGCGATATTCTTGCTCATGGTGTCGATCTCGTCTGTTTGAGAGTCAGCACCTCAAGCCTGACGGCCCGAGGCGATCGACGCCTACCCGGCTATTTCAACAGTGGCGGGATATTCCCCGACGAGTTGGCATAGAGAGCTAAACCTGGATCGGTCAAATCATATGCTACTGACACATTTTTACTCCGGTTTACTCCGGCGTTGACGCATGCTGTTTCAGAGTTCATCTTGGGAATACAGTTTAACGGAGCGATCATGCGTCGAAAAATAGTTCCTTTGACCGTGGCATTTATCATGTCGCCCGCGCTCGCGGGAGCGCAGGAAGGCTATGGTCAGTTCTCGCTCAATAACCAGTCCAGCGAGACTGCGGATTTCTATGTCAGCGGCGCTTATGGGTGCCGCGCGTTAGCGGGCCTTTTTTGCACGACGCAGGCACGCATCGGCATCCATACGCTGGTGGCTCAGTGGACCAACGGGCAGTCTTCCACCATCGAGGGCGTCGAGCTGCATCAGGGCGAGGTGTTGACAATGACAATTCAAGATACATACGAATAATGGTCGTGATTTCGA
>CAYPKW010000078.1:0-11316 GCA_964411425.1 uncultured Rhodospirillaceae bacterium | reverse complement strand
CACGCCGCCGAGCGCGGCGAGCCTGAGGCCCCAGCCGGCGCCGGTGCCAACGCGCTCAGAGCGCATTGAACGCCCCCAGCCGCTTCACCAGCGACAGATAGACCGCCATGATGAGAATCGGCACCACGGCGAAGGCGGCGGCGAGCGGAATGTTGCCGGCCGCCCCCTGGTGCTCCAGCACCACCTGCCCGATGAACGGACGGCCGCTGCCGACCAGCCCCGGGATGATGTAGTCGCCGAGCGTCAGCGAGAACGTGAAGATCGAGCCCGCCGCGACGCCCGGTACGGCGAGCGGGAAGACGACGCGCCGGAACGTCGCCCGCGGGCGCGCGCCGAGGTCGGCCGAGGCCTCGATCAGCGAGCGCGGCACGCGTTCGAGCGCGGCTTGCACGGGGAGAATCATGTAGGGCAGCCAGATGTAGATGAAGACGAGCCCGGTGCCGATGTAGGAGGCGGTCAGCGACGGGCCGCCGATTACCGGCAGCGCCAGAATCCAGTCCAGCACCGGCAGCAGACCGAGCGAGTCGAGCAGCCAGGTGATGACGCCTTCCTTGGACAGGATCAGCCGCCAGGCGTAGACGCGCACCAGATAGCTCGACCACAGCGGCAGCGTCACCGCCAGATAGAGGATCACCTTGACCCGTCCGCCGGCGAATCGCGCCATGTAATAGGCGATCGGAAACGCGATCGCCCCGCAAACGACGGTGACGACGCCGGCCATGACGACGGTGCGCAGGATGACCGCGAGATTGGCGGGGCTGAACAGTTGCGCGTAGGTGGCGAGCGTCGGCTGGTAAATCACCCGGCCGCTGAAATAGTCGATCGAGAAGAAGCTCTGGGCCAAGAGCGCGAACAGCGAGCCGAGGTAGATGACGCCGAGCCACAACAGCGGCGGCGCCAGCAAGAGCGCCAGCGCCAGCCTCGGGCGCAGATAGACGAAGGTCGAAAGGCGCGTCGACAGCGGCCGCGCGGCGGTTGCGAACGCCGCCGCCGTCATGCGGCCCCGATCGGCTGCATGTGGCGGCGCTGCCACCACAGGCGCACCGGGCGGCCCTCGACGTCGGCGCCGGCGCGCGCCTCGGCCCGGTTCTGCTCGATCACGGTCAACTCGCCGCCTACCGCGAGCGCCACTTCGTAACGAGTGCTGGCGCCGAGATAGAGCACGTTCGCGATCGTGCCGTCGACGGCGCAGGCGTCGGGCGGCACCGAAGCGCCCGCCTCGACCAGATTGATCTTCTCGGGCCGGATCGAGAACGGCTGCGGCGTGCCGGCGACGGCGGCGGCCGCCCGGTCGCGCAGCAGGTTGGAGACGCCGACGAAGCCGGCGACGAAGACGCTGGCCGGATGCTCGTAGACGGCGGCCGGCGTGTCGATCTGCTCGACATGCCCGCGATCGAACACGGCAATGCGGTCGCTCATCGACAGGGCCTCGCCCTGGTCGTGGGTGACGTAGACGAAAGTGATCCCCACCTGGCGCTGAATCTGCTTCAACTCCACCTGCATCTGCTCGCGCAGCTTGAGGTCGAGCGCGCCCAGGGGCTCGTCCAGCAGCAGCACGCTCGGCCGGTTGATGAGGGCGCGCGCCAGCGCCACGCGCTGGCGCTGGCCGCCGGAAAGCTGCGCCGGCCGGCGCCCGCCGAAGCCGCCGAGCGCCACCATGTTCAGCATCGCCTCGGCTTGGGCGCGGCGCTCGTCCTTCGGCACCTTCCTGATCATCGGCCCATAGGCGACGTTGTCCGCCACCGTCATGTGCGGGAACAGCGCGTAGTCCTGGAACACGGTATTGACGTCGCGCTCGTAGGGCGGCACGCCGGCCATCGAGCGGCCGTGCAGCAGGATGCGGCCCGCGCTCGGCTGCTCGAAGCCGGCGATCAATCTGAGGCAGGTGGTCTTGCCGGAGCCGGACGGCCCCAACAACGAGAAGAACTCGCCGTCGAAGATCTCGAACGACACGTCGTCGGCGGCGCGGACATCGCCGTAGACGCGACTGACGTTCGAGAAGCTGACGGCGACGGACTTGCGGTCGGCCATGAAGCGACGTTCGAAGCCTGAGCCGCCCCGGCCGGCTTGAGCCGGCCGGGGTTGCCTAGGGCGTAAGGGCGCCTAAACGCCGCCCTTGATGCTCAGATAGCTGCTGACCCACTCCTGATAGGGCACGCAGGTGCGCCCGCCGCCGCATTCGGCGACCGGCGTTTTCCAGAAGTAGATGCGCCGGAAGTTGGCCATGCCGTTGGTCTGGCAGCCGGCGTCGCCGAGCAGCGCATGGCCGGTGCAGGCCGCCGGCACCGCAGGCACGCTGCCGAACCACGCCGCTACGCCGCCCTGTGTCGATTGCTGGATCGAATGATCGAGCCACATGTATGCGCAGTTCGGATGCGGCGCCTGCGCGTGCATCATGGTGGTGTCGGCCCAGCCGGTCGCCCCTTCCTTGGGCACCACGCTGCCGATCGCAACCTTGCCCTCGGCGCGCAGCAGGTTCACCTGATAGGGCCAGGTCGGCGCCGCGACGACGCCCTCGTTGGTGAAGTCCTCGACCTGCACCGCGGGGTCGCCCCAATAGCGGTTGACCAGCTCGCGCTGGCCGCGCAGCAACTCTAGCGCCGCGTCGAACTGCTTCTGATCGAGCGCGTAGGGGTCCTCTATGCCGAGTTCCGGCCGGTTGAACTTGAGATAGACGGCGGCGTCGGCGATGTAGATGGCACCCTGGTACGCCTGCACCCGCCCTTTGTTCGACTTGCCGTCCGGCAGCTTCATCCCTTCGAACACGACGTTCCAGCTCTGCGGCGCGTTCGGGAACACCTTGGCGTTGTACATCAGCACGTTGGCGCCCCACTGGTAGGGCACGCCGTAGTGCTTGCCGTCGACCGTGTGCCAGGGCGCGTTCTGCAGCCGGTGATCGACCGTGCCCCAGCTCGGCACCAGGGCCGTGTTGACCTCCTGCACGGTGCCGCCGGCGATCAGCCTGAGCGAGGCGTCGCCCGAGGCGGTCACCAGGTCGAAACCGCCCGCGTTCATCAGCGACACCATCTCGTCGCTGCTGGCGGCGCTCTTGACCGTGACCCTGCAGCCGGTCGCCTTCTCGAAGTCGGTGACCCAGTCATAGGCGGGGTCGGTCTCGCCGCGCTCGATATATCCGGCCCATGCGACGATGGCGACCTCGCCCTCGCCGGGCCCGATGCTTTGCAACATGTCGGCCAGCGCGGCCGTGCCCACCAGGCCGGCCGCAGCGGCGCCGGCAATGGCGGTCGTGAAGCGGAAAATGGTCCCTTTCATGACATCTCCTCCAGGGCTTGAATCTTGTGCCGCGTCCGGTCTTCTCGCCGGACGAATCGTTCGGCGGTTCGAGGGCTGAAAGGCTAGCTTGCCCCCCGGCGATTGTAAAACGGGAAAAAGCTAAGCCGCGCGCGTCTCGTGCCAAGTCCACAGCAACAGGCCGACGAAGGCGACCGCGCCGGCCTGGTGGGCGGCGGCCAGCGGCACCGGCACCACCAGCAGCAGGGTGGCGATGCCGAGGCCGCCCTGGACGAGCGCCATAATCGCCAGCGCCGTCACGGCGCCGCGCGCCATCGGCGCCAGCGCGGCCCGGCTGCCGCCGGCCCACAGCCACAGACAGGACGCCACCAGGGCCACCGCCAGCCAACGGTGCGCGAACTGTGCCGCGACCGGGTTCTCGAACGGATTGATCCACGGCGGCGACAGGACCAGGAGGTCCTCCGGCACCACCCGGCCGCCCATCAGCGGGAAAGTGTTATGGATGTAGCCGGCGTCGAGCCCCGCCGTGAAGCCGCCGGCCAGCAGCGTCGCGCCAGCAAGAACGGCCACCAGCGAAAGCCTCCGGCGCAGTCTCTTTCCAGCCGGCCCATCGATGCCGGCGCGAACCGGGCGTAACAGTCGAAGCGCCGCCCACAGGATATAGGCATAGATCGCCAGCGCCAGCGCCAGATGGGCGACCAGGCGGTATTGGCTCACCTCCGGCCGGTCGGTGAGACCGCTCGCCACCATGAACCAGCCGAGCCCGCCCTGCGACGCGCCTAGGGCGAGGATGGCCAGTAGGTGCGGGCGCAGCCACGGGCGGATGCGCCCGCGCCAAAGGAAATAGGCGAACGGCGCCGCGAACGCGACGGCGATGAGCCGGCCCCACAGCCGGTGCGCGTACTCCCACCAGAAGATGGTCTTGAAGTCGGCCAGCGTCATGCCGGCGTGAATCGTCCGATACTCGGGTGTCTCTCGGTAGAGGTCGAACAGGCGCCGCCAGTCGGCGTCGCCGAACGGCGGCAGCGCACCGGCGATCGGGCGCCATTCGGTGATGGACAGCCCGGATTCGGTGAGCCGGGTCACGCCGCCCAGCACCACCATCGCGAAGATCATGGCGGCGCAGAGCAGCAGCCAGCATGCAACGACCCGCTCGCCGGCGGAGATCGTCGGGTCGGCGGCAACGGCGATCGAAGGTTCGGCGCGCTGAGACACGTCGCCGGGGTTTTACCCGGCCGGTCTCCTCGCAGGCAATCTTGTTCAGTGCAGCGTCAGATAGGCGCCGGCGACGCGCAGCCTCGGCGGCATGACTAGGCTGGCGGCGGCGACGCGCACCGAATGCAGCCGGCCGTCGAGCCGGCAGCGCCAGAAGTCGAGGAAGCGGCGCAGCACGGGGTAGCTGGGCGCGATGTCGTAGTCCTGCCAGACATAGGTCTGCAACAGGACCGGGTAGTCCGGCAGGTGGTACAGGATCTCGGCCGTGGTCAGCCGGTAATCCTTGAGCTGCATCTCGATCGCACGCATGGCCGAGAACCCTGGTTGTGAACCGCCGAGACTGCCATGCAAGGATCGCGCGGAAAACATAAAAATATATTAATTACAACCCATTAGCAGCATGTTCCCGGTATTGCTGCCAGTCGCGTCAACCCCGTCCCTAGGCGGCTTGGCCGCGCCGCCGGCGAATACCGTTGACAGCCGGCGGCCTCGGCCGTATATGTTTGGCACTCTCTCGGACCGAGTGCTAACAATCTGGCATTGCCCGATCGAGGCCCTCCGAGGGTTCGCCGACAAATCGCGCAAATTATGGAGGTTTGACCATGAAATTCCGGCCGCTGCACGACCGCGTCGTCGTGCGCCGTCTCACCCAGGAGGAGAAAACCCCTGGTGGCATCATCATCCCCGACACCGCCAAGGAGAAGCCGATGGAGGGCGAGATCATCGCCGTCGGCGAGGGTGGCCGCAACGAGGACGGCAAGCTCATCCCGATGGCGGTCCGGGCCGGCGACCACATCCTGTTCGGCAAGTGGTCCGGGACGGAGGTGAAGATCGACGGCGAGGAACTCCTGATCATGAAGGAGTCCGACATCATGGGCATCATCGAGGGCGGGCTGAAGAAAAAGCTGAAGAAGGCCGCCTAGTGTCCCGTCCCCGAAATTCCTTCGCTTGAATTTCGGGGTGAACGGGCCACTGAGTAATTGAATCTAGTGGCCTGCTTATCCCAGAAATTCGTAAGGGAATTTCTGGGGCAGGACACTAGGAACATCGTGAAAGGAAGCAACGCACATGGCTGCTAAGGACGTCAAATTCAGCACCGACGCGCGCGACCGCATGTTGCGCGGCGTCGACATCCTCGCCAACGCCGTCAAGATCACGCTCGGTCCCAAGGGCCGCAACGTCGTCCTCGACAAGTCGTTCGGCGCGCCGCGCATCACCAAGGACGGCGTCACCGTCGCCAAGGAGATCGAGCTCGCCGACAAGTTCGAGAACATGGGCGCCCAGATGGTGCGCGAGGTGGCGAGCAAGACCAGCGACACCGCCGGCGACGGCACCACCACGGCCACCGTACTCGCCCAGGCGATCGTGCGCGAAGGGGTGAAGGCGGTAGCCGCCGGCATGAACCCGATGGACTTGAAGCGCGGCATCGACTTGGCGGTCGAGGCCGTGGTCGAGGACGTGAAGAAGCGCTCCAAGAAGGTTTCGACCTCGGACGAGATCGCCCAGGTCGGCACCATCGCCGCCAACAGCGAGCGCGAGATCGGCAACATGATCGCGCGCGCCATGCAGAAGGTCGGCAACGAGGGCGTGATCACGGTGGAGGAGGCGAAGGGCCTGGAGACCGAGCTCGAGGTGGTCGAGGGCATGCAGTTCGACCGCGGCTATCTGTCGCCCTACTTCATCACCAATGCCGAGAAGATGCAGGCGGAGCTGGAGAACCCCTATATCCTCCTGCACGAGAAGAAACTCTCCGGGTTGCAGGCGATACTGCCGGTCCTGGAGGCGGTGGTGCAGTCGGGCCGGCCGCTGCTGGTCATCGCCGAGGACTTGGAGGGCGAGGCGCTCGCCACGCTCGTCGTCAACAAGCTGCGCGGCGGCTTGAAGGTGGCGGCGGTCAAGGCCCCCGGCTTCGGCGACCGGCGCAAGGCGATGCTGGAAGACATCGCCATCCTGACCGGCGGCCAGCTCATCTCCGAAGATCTCGGCATCAAGCTCGAGAACGTCACGCTGGACATGCTGGGCAAGGCGAAGAAGGTGGTGATCACCAAGGAGGAGACCACCCTAGTCGACGGCGCCGGCAAGAAGAAGGAGATCGAGGGCCGCTGCAACCAGATTCGCGCCCAGATCGAGGAGACGACCTCCGACTACGATCGCGAGAAGCTGGCCGAGCGCTTGGCCAAGCTCGCCGGCGGCGTGGCGGTGATTCGCGTCGGCGGCGCCACCGAGGTCGAGGTGAAGGAGCGCAAGGACCGCGTCGACGACGCCATGCACGCGACCCGCGCGGCGGTCGAGGAAGGCATCGTGCCGGGCGGCGGCGTGGCGCTGCTCTATGCGGCGCGCGTGCTGGAAAAGCTCAAGGCCGAGAACAGCGACCAGAAGGTCGGCATCGACATCGTGCGCCGGGCGCTCTCCTGGCCGACGCGGCTCATCGCCGAGAATGCCGGCACCGACGGCTCGATCGTCGTCGGCAAGTTGCTCGAGAGCAAGCATGCCAACTGGGGCTACGACGCCCAGTCCAACTCCTACGTCGACCTGGTGAAAGCCGGCATCATCGACCCGACCAAGGTGGTGCGCTGCGCGCTGCAGGACGCGGCCTCGGTCGCGGGCCTGCTCATCACCACCGAGGCAATGGTGGCCGAGCGGCCGGAAAAGAAGGGCCCGGCGATGCCGGGCGGCGGCATGGGCGGCATGGGCGGCATGGGCGACGATTTCTAGCCCACCCGACGCCGCAACGACATGAAACGAAGGTCGCGCCCCCCGGGGCGCGGCCTTTTTCCTGCCGCCGATTTCAGCTTTCGTAGAGCTTGTAAATCGCGCTGTGGTCGAGGTCGGCCCAGCCCCGCTCGATCATGCGGTCCCACAGCGCGAGATTCGTCTCGGTCGCCGGCAGCGCGATCCCAATTTCGGCGGCGAGATCGAGCGCCTGCGCGATGTCCTTGCGGTGCAGCGCCGCCCGCCCGCCGGGCGCGAAGTCGCCGTCCACCATCCGCTGGCCGTGCAACTGGAGAATTCTAGAATCGGCGAAGCCGCCCATGAGGGCCTGGCGCACCCGAGCCGGATCGACCCCGGCGCGGCGCGCCAGCGCGAACGCCTCCGCCACCGCGGCGATGGTGAGCCCGACGATCATCTGGTTGGCGGCCTTGGCCACCTGGCCGGCGCCCGCGCGCCCGCAGTGGGTGACGTTCCGGCCCAGCACCTCGAGGATGGGAAGCGCCTGCCGGAACGCCTCGTCGGTCCCGCCCGCCATGATGGCGAGCGAGGCGTCCTCGGCGCCGACGACGCCGCCCGACACCGGCGCGTCGACATAGGCTCCGCCCTTCCCCTCGACCGCCGCCGCGAACCGCCTGGTGGCCGACACCGCCGTCGTCCCCATGTCGACCACCAACGCGCCACGCTCGATTCCCTCGACCACGCCGGAAGGCGCCAGCAGCACCGCGTCCACCGCCGGCGTGTCGGCCAGGTTGACGATGACAACTTCGGACCCTTCGGCCATGGCGCGCGGACTGGCGGCGACGACCGCGCCCGGCAGCTCGGCGGCGAGCGCCTCGGCCGCGGCGCGCGTGCGGTTGTAGAGGGTGAGGCTGGCGCCGGCCGCGTGCAGATTGCGGCACATCGGCCGGCCCATGCGGCCGAGGCCGGCGAAACCGATGGCGCGCCCGCCGAGCGGCCGCCTCACAGCGTCAGGTGGCGGGCGCGCGCGCCGCGCTCGATGGCCGCGGCCGGCAGCCGTCCGATGGCGAGATGAAAGCGGAGCATTTCCAGGATCCGCGCCTCTTCCTTGCTGACCCTGCCGTCCGCCGCGGCCACGTCGCAGGCGAGCGCGTAGGCGGTCTCGCGCAGCTTCTCCGGCAGCGCCGCCTTCAACTGCGTCACCGTCTTGTCGAGGCCGTCCTTCTCGTTCAACAGCTCGGCGCAGGCGCGGGCCGCGCTCGGCACGTGCTTGGGGTCGTAGTCGCGGAACACCGGCAGGTGCCGGACGATATCGCCGATGGTGCCGAGTTCCGCGTCGGTCATGTTGCGGTCGGCGGCGGAGACCAGGACCATGGTGTAGATCAGCGCGGCGTGATGGGTGATCATGGGCTGCCTTCGAACCTGTCGGTCGGTGCGGACTCTATGGGCGGCGCCGGCCCGCGGCAAGGGACCATTGCGCCGAGCAGCCCGATGACCGCCATTCTCGATACCGTGCTTCCGGTCTTCGCCGTCATCTTCGCGGGCTTCGCGGTGGGCCGCTGGGGCGTGCTGGGCGAGGCCGGCAGCGAGACCCTCAACCGCTTCGTCTACTACGGCGCGCTGCCGGCGCTGTTCGTGATCTCGACCGCGCCGGTGGCGTTGGCCGAGATCTTCAACTGGCCGTTCCTCGCCGCATATCTCGGCGGCATGGCGGCGACCGCGGCGCTGGCGCTCGGCGCGGCGCGGGCGTGGTCCAGGGGCCGCCCGAGCGCCTTCGCCCTCAACGCGCTCGCCGCCACCTTCGCCAACACCGGCTACCTCGGCATCCCGCTGCTGCTGACCGCCTTCGGCGAGGGCGCGGCGCTGCCCGCCGTGATCGCCACCGTGTTGAACGGCGCCGTGGTCATGGCGCTCGCCATCGCGGTCATCGAGGCTGATTTGAGCCACCGCGCGGGTGCCTTTGCCATCGCGCGCGACGCGGGCCTGGGAGTGATCAAGAGCCCGCTGGTGCTGGCGGCGGCGGCCGGGATCTTGCTCTCGGCCACGCAGACCCCGCTGCCTGCTGCAATCGCCACCTTCCTCGCGCTGCTCGGCGCCGCCGCGCCGCCGGCGGCTCTCTTCGCGATCGGGCTGTTCCTGGCCGAACGGCGCTTCGCCGCCCCTTGGCGCGAGGTCTCTTGGATCGCCTTCCTAAAACTCCTCGTCCATCCCGCCGTCACCTGGATCATCGCCGTGCCGGTGCTAGGCCTGGCGCCCGACTGGGCGGCGGCCGTCGTGCTGCTGGCGGCGCTTCCCACCGGCTCGCTCGTCTTCGTGCTGGCGCAGGAGTACGGGCACTACACCCAGCGCGCGGCGGCCGCGATCCTGGTCACCACCGCGCTCTCCGTCGTCAGCGTCTCGGCCCTGTTCGCGCTCATGGGCTGGCCGTAGGCGCGAGGGAAGTCGGACGAGGGGTTAGGTTTTGATAATTGCCTACGCGGCCAGTGCTGTCCGACCCGGTCGGGCCGTCGGAAGACGGTTATGCATCTGTGCAAGAAACAAGACCTGACCCCATAACTCGATGACCCCATAACTCGAGAACTTTTCGAACGGACACTAAGAAGGTACGCCCCTTAGTTGTGCCGCTATTGCGCATCTTTCCAGGCGATGTACGCGGCCTGAATCTTAGTCAGAGCATCTTTGTAGAGGGTCGGCTGGACACCCGCCATAGCAGCCTTTATGAAGCCAAAATTTTCATCGAGAACCTCGGCGAGCTCGCGCGCGCGTCTATCTTTATCTCTGCTCATTGATCCCCCCTTTTCGTGAGCCAATTGGACTCAAAGCGCGGCACGCTAGTCCCATCTCAGAAGAAGCCTGCCGTTCCAACTAGTTACACCGCTTGGTCGCCCTCTGCGGTGTACCAAGTTCATGCCACACATAGCTCCGGCCTAGCTCCCGCACAATAGTTGGCTTTGCATCGGCAGCGGCGACCCCTACAATTCAGCTGAGCGCAAAAAGGGGGCGCGACGGGGGTTTGCCATGTTTGGACTATTTTCGAAGAAGAGAAAAACTGTCCCTTTCGACAAGGTCGCAGCCGATCTTGCGAGACTGGTTGGCGTACACGTCTCCGAACGATTTAAACAGGCTCGTATTCCCATCGGAGTTGGTCCGCCCAACGGACCATTCTTGGTAGATGTATACAGTAGAACTGATGTCTATCTCTTAGGATATGTCACAGGGTGGTGTGAAACTTTAGAGAAATTCAGTCCAGATATCAACTCTCGTGAAAAGTACATTCAATTCAATTTCATAGTGTTTATCGGCCTATTTGGTACGGAACATGCCGAGGACGTGCTTAAGCTTGTTGTCGAGAGCATTCGAGACCCGGAATTTGAAAGAGGGGTCTTAGACGGCCACACCGTAGCATCGCCGTTCGTAACGCAGCCAGACAACCTAGACGTTCCTAATCTTTTGCTGCCACATCTTCTCAATCGGCGGTGAGCCGCACCGGGGCCGGCGCAAGAGGGGGACTCAAAAACAGGCTTTTGGCCGCTCGCGGGGTAGGTTCACCAGTAATGTTAACCTGGTCAGTGACGCCCGCGGCCGGCTGCTCGCCTTCCACCTCACCGGCGGCGAGGCGCACGACAGCCAAGCCCACGACACGCTGATCGATCTGCCGGAGCGTGGCGGGGGGCAGGTCTTGACTATTGCATACGCGGCCAGTGCGATCCGACGCGGTCGAGCCGTCGGAAAACGGTTGTGCATCTGTGCAAAAGACAAGACCTGACCCCATAACTTACGACAAAAGCAGCGGTTCATCGAGGCTGCGCGCAAGGCGGAAGCTGACGAGACAGGCCTGACATTTAGACGCATACTACGCAGGATTATACCTCAGCGCTCATCCCGCTGATTGCGGGGGGTCGCGTGCCGCTTTTTCCAGCACTCTAATTAGTACGCCCATGTTGTCTTCGCCATAGCGAAGCGCTCGGATTTTTTTCTTCTCTGGGTCGAGGGCCTTCCATGACCTACGCCACTCTCCGGTCGGATTGCGCAGAAACTTGCCCCCTTCATAGGCAAGCACATCTGCGGCTTGGAGCGGAACGAATGTCTTCTTGTCGCCGAACGTCAATGAGAGTGGTGCATTGTTAGAGCCGATCCCAGAAGTTGGGATTCAGGAGCAAGGGATTGGTCTGGTCAAGC
>CAYPKW010000077.1:0-11445 GCA_964411425.1 uncultured Rhodospirillaceae bacterium | reverse complement strand
CTAGTCTCTAACTGCCGCGGCTGGCAACGAGGAAGCGGGCGATTTCCGCGTGCAGGGCGCCGACTTGGCCGGCCACTTCGCCGGCGAGTAGAGACGTGCCGGCGGCCGACTCGCGCCCGCCGCTGCGGGCGAGTTGGAGCGTGGCGTCGAGCGCCGCGAGGCTGCAACGCGCCGCCATGGCCTCCACTTGCATCGCGATCTCGGCCACGGACGGCCGGCTCGCCGCCCGGTCGATCGGGTGCGATACGCTCCCGCCACTGCTGCGGGTGACGGTGCCTTTGGCTCGGGCCATGGGGTCCTCAGGCGTTCGACGAGGCGAGACTCTCGACCAGTCGAGTAAACAACCGGTAAACGCCACGCCGGCCGCGATTGGGCGGCGAGGGCCCCGCCGCAATCTTGCCATATTGGCGCTCTAGCTATGCCCCTTGGGTGGCGCCACCCAGGAGGGGCCGACGGGTGCCGCGGACCCTCCATGAGATCGGAGCAGCGGGTCGATGGCTGGTCATTCCCAGTTCAAGAACATCATGTATCGAAAGGGCGCGCAGGATGCCAAGCGCGCCAGGATCTTCACCAAGCTCATTCGCGAAATGACCTCTGCGGCGCGGGTCGGCCAGCCGAACCCGGCCGCCAATCCGCGCCTGCGCGCGGCCGTCGGCGCGGCGCGCGCCGCCAACATGCCGAAGGACACCATCGACCGGGCGATCAAGCGCGGCGCCGGGGGCGAGGACGGCGCCAACTTCGAAGAGGTGCGCTATGAGGGCTACGGCCCGGGCGGCGTCGCGGTCATCGTCGAGACGCTGACCGACAACCGCAATCGCACGACCGCGGAGATCCGCACGGCGTTCTCCAAGTTCGGGGGCAGCTTGGGCGAGACCAACAGCGTTGCCTACAAGTTCGAGCGCAAGGGCGTGCTGCGCTATCCGGCCGGGGCGGCCAGCGCCGACGCCATGTTCGAGGCCGGCCTCGAGGCCGGCGCCGAAGGGGTCGAGAGCGACGCCGACGGTCACGAGCTCACCTGCAGGCCGGAGGACTTCGCCGCGCTCCGCGACGCCTTCGAGGCGAGGTTCGGCGCGCCGGCGGAGGCGCGAATCGCCTGGCGGGCGCGGAGCAGCGTGCCGGTCGACGCCGCCGGGGCGCCGGCGCTGCTCAAGCTCATGGACGCGCTGGAGGACAACGATGACGTGCAGGCGGTCGCGGCCAACTTCGATGTCGCCGGCGACGTGCTGGCCCGGCTCACCCTGTAGGCGCCGATGCGACTCCTGGGGATCGATCCGGGGCTGCGGCACACGGGCTGGGGCGTCATCGAGTCGGCGGGATCGCGGCTGCGCTACGTGGCCGACGGCGCGGTGAGCACCGACGAGACGCTGGCGCTGGCCCTGCGGCTGGTCCAGTTGCATGACGGGCTAAGGGTCGTCATCGAGCGCTACCGGCCGGACGCGGCGGCCGTGGAAGAGAGCTTCGTCAACCGCAACCCCGCCACCACGCTGAAGCTCGGGCTGGCGCGGGCCGTGGCGCTTCTCGTGCCGGCGCTGGCCGGCATCGGGGTGAGCGAGTATCCCGCCAACCTGGTCAAGAAGTCGGTGGTGGGCGCGGGCCATGCCGGCAAGGAGCAGGTCGCGGCCATGGTCCGCCGCCTCTTGCCGGGCTGCCTGCCGAGCGGCAGCGACGCCGCCGACGCGCTTGCCGTCGCCATCTGCCACGCCCACCACGCCGAGACGCTGGGCCGCTGGCGCGCTGCCGGTGCTGCGCGGGAGGCCGTTCCGTGATCGGCAAGCTTACCGGCACGCTCGACTCGACGGCGGAGGGCGCCTGCATCCTCGACGTCGCCGGCGTCGGCTATGTCGTGTTCTGCTCGGCGCGCACGCTGGCGCGGCTGCCGGCGCCCGGCGCCATGGTCGGCCTCCTGATCGACACCCATGTGCGCGAGGACCACATTCATCTGTACGGATTCGCGGACGCGAGCGAGCGCGAGTGGTTCCGCCTGCTCACCACGGTCCAGGGCGTCGGCGCCAAGCTGGCGCTGGCGATCCAGGGCGCGCTCGACGCCGACGCGCTCGCCCAGGCGATCGCGGCCCAGGACCGCGCGACGCTCGCCCGCGCCAACGGCGTCGGTCCCAAGCTCGCCGGCCGCATCGTGGCCGAGCTCAAGGACAAGGCGGGTGTCGCCCTCGGCGCCGCCGCCCGGCCCGCCGAGACGCCGCGCGGGCCGCTCGCCGACGCGGTCTCGGCGCTCGTCAATCTCGGCTATCGTCGCGCCGAGGCGTTCGGCGCCGTCGCCGGCGCGGCCCGGCGCCTCGGCCCCGGCGCCGCCCTCGACGCGCTCATTCGCGCCGGCCTCAAGGAGTTGAGCCTGTGAGCGACGACAGCCGGCTCATCGACGCCGGGCGGGCCGGCACGGATGGCGCCGAGGCCAGCTTGCGCCCGGAGCGCTTGTCGGAGTTCATCGGCCAAAAGCACCTCTGCGACAACCTCGCGGTGTTCATCGCCGCCGCGAGAGCGCGCGGCGAAGCGCTCGACCACGTGCTGCTGCACGGGCCGCCCGGCCTCGGCAAGACCACGCTGGCGCAGATCGTCGCGCGCGAGCTCGGGGTCGGTCTTCGGGCCACCTCCGGTCCCGTCATCGTGCGCGCCGGCGACCTCGCGGCGCTGCTCACCAACCTGCAGCCGCGCGACGTACTGTTCATCGACGAAATCCACCGCCTGAGCCCGCCGGTCGAGGAGATTCTCTATCCGGCGATGGAGGACTTCCAGCTCGATCTCATCATCGGCGAGGGGCCGGCGGCGCGCTCGGTGCGCATCGACCTGCCGCCGTTCACGCTGGTGGGGGCGACGACGCGCTCGGGTCTCATCGCGTCGCCGCTGCGCGAGCGTTTCGGCATCCCGCTGCGCCTCCAATTTTACGAGCCGGCGGAGCTGGAGCTGATCGTGCGCCGGGCGGCGGGCGTGCTGCGCGTCGATCTCGCCGACAGCGGCGCCGTCGAGATCGCGCGCCGCTCGCGCGGCACGCCCCGGGTGGCGGGGCGCCTGCTGCGCCGGGTGCGCGATTTCGCCGCCATGACCGGCAACGGGCGGATCGACGCCGCCGCCGCCGACCGGGCGCTCGCCCGCCTCGACGTGGACGCCTTGGGCCTCGACACCATGGACCGGCGCTACCTTGCCTGCATCGCCCAGAACTACGCCGGCGGCCCGGTCGGGGTCGACACCCTGGCGGCGGCGCTGTCCGAAGAACGCGACGCCATCGAGGAGGTGATCGAGCCGTACCTCATTCAGCAGGGGCTGTTGCAGCGCACGCCGCGCGGGCGGCTTTTGACCGGCCCCGGCTACCGTTACCTCGGCCTTGCCGAGCCGGCGCGCCCGGCGGCGCAGTTCGAACTGCTGGGCGCCGAGAGAAGCGAGGAGCGCGATGCTTGAGCCCGCGGTGCCGGACGGATCGACGCACCGTTTCCCGGTGCGCGTCTATTACGAGGATACCGACGCCGCCGGCGTCGTCTTCTACGCCAATTATCTCAAATTCGCCGAGCGGGCGCGCAGCGAGCTGTTGCGCGAACTGGGCATCGAGCCGTCCGAACTGGCGCGCCGGCACGGCCTCAGCTTCGCGGTGCGCCGCTGCCTCGTCGAGTTCCTGAAGCCGGCGCGGCTCGACGACCTGCTGGAGGTCGAGACCGGCATCGCGCGATTGGGCGGCGCCAGCCTGGACGCCGTCCAGGTGGTGCGGCGCGACGGCGCGCCGTTGACCGAGATTCGCGTCCGCCTGACGTGCCTCAACCGCGCCGGGCGAGCGGCGCGGCTGCCGCAGGCGCTAAGGGCGGCGCTGCAAGCCTATGTGCAATCCTAGGGAGTGGGCGTGAAGCGATGGAGACTGGGATCGACGCAAACGCGCTGGCCGGCTCGGTAGAGGCGCTGGACTTGACCATCTGGGGCCTGTTCATACAGGCCGACTTCGTGGTGAAGGCGGTCATCGTCATGCTGGCGATCGCCTCGTTCTGGACTTGGGCGATCATCTTCGAGAAATGGCTCCGCATGCGCCGGCTGCGCGGCCTGGCGCGCCAGTTCGAGGAGGCGTTCTGGTCCGGCGGCTCGCTCGAGGAGCTGTTCGACCGCATCGGCAACCGGCCGCCGGACCCCATGACCTCGGTGTTCGTCGCCGCCATGCGCGAGTGGCGCCGCTCCGCCGCCAAGGGCCTGCTGACGAGCGACCAGTTGCGCGCCAGCCTGCAGGATCGCATCGAGCGGGTGATGACCATCACGCTCGGACGCGAGATGGAAAGCCTCGAGCGGCACATGATCTATCTCGCTTCGGTCGGCTCGTCGGCGCCGTTCGTCGGCTTGTTCGGCACGGTGTGGGGCATCATGAATAGCTTCGCCTCGATCGCCGCTTCCAAGAACACCAGCCTCGCCGTGGTCGCGCCCGGCATCGCCGAGGCGCTGTTCGCCACCGCGCTCGGCCTGGTGGCGGCGATCCCGGCGGTGCTCGGCTACAACAAGCTCAGCGGCGAGATCGGCCGCTACGGCAACCGCCTCGACGCGTTCGCCGGCGAGTTCGGCGCCATCCTGTCGCGCCAACTCGAGGAGCGCCACTGAGATGGCGGGCGGCTTGCAGGCGGGCGAGGCCGAAGGCCGCCGCCGGCATTGGCGGCGCCCCGGCTTCCGGCCGATGAGCGACATCAACGTGACGCCGCTGGTCGACGTCATGCTGGTGCTGCTGATCGTGTTCATGGTGACGGCACCGCTGCTCACGGTCGGCATTCCGGTCGACCTGCCGAAGACCAAGGCGCAGGTCCTGCACAACCCCGAGGAGCCGCTGGTCATCAGCATCGATCCGACCGGCAAGATCTACCTCCAGGAGACACCGGTCGAGCTGGACGCGCTGGTGCCGCGGCTTGCCGCCATCACCCTGAACAAGGTGGACACGCGCATCTTCGTGCGCGGCGACCGGCTGCTCGCCTATGGGCGCGTCATGGAGGTGATGGGCCAGCTCACCGCCGCCGGCTTCGCCGAGGTGGCGCTCATCGCCGAGCTGCCGAAGCGCGACGCGGGCACGGAAGACGAGGCCGACTGAGCCATGCACCGCGGCGCCATCCTGTCCGGTTCGCTCCATGTGATGATCCTCGCGGTCGTCATCTTCGGCCTGCCGTGGTGGTTCGCGCCGGACGAGTTCGACCGGGCCATCCCGGTGCGGGTGGCGACGCTGGCGGAATTGACGGCGCCGCTGCCGCTAGAGGCACCGCCCGAGCCCGAGCCGAAGCCCGAGCCGCCGCAGGCGGCACAGCCCGAACCGCCGCCCCCGCCTCCGCCGCCACTGCCGGAAGAGCCGGTGGCGGAGGAGCCGCCGCCCGAGACCGAGCCGGTGGTCGAGCCGGAGCTGGTGCCGGAGCCGGAGCCCGCGCCGCCGCAGCCGGTCGCGATGCTGGAGCCGGCGCCGGCGCCGCTGGTCGAGCCGGAGCCGCTGCCGGAGCCGCTGCCGGTGCTGGCGCCGGAACCGGAGCCGGAGCCGGAGGTGCCGCCGATGCAAGAGGCCGTGCTCGAGCCGCCGGCCAAGCCGAAGGCCGTGCCGGTCGATAAACCGAAGCCGCCGATAAAGCAGGAGATCGAGCAGCCGGAGCAACAGCCCCCGGTGGACAGCGAGTTCGTGTCGGTGCTGAAGAACGTCGAGAAGCTGAAGGCCCAGGCGGCGCCGGCGGCGCCTGAAGCGCCGCCCGCGCCGAACCCGCCCGCTGAGCAAAGCCTGTCCGAGCAGCCGCTCACCATGAGCGAGGTCGACGCCATCCGCCGGCAGATCGAGCGCTGCTGGAACGTGCCGGCGGGTGCGCGCGACGCCCAGAACCTGGTGGTCGAGATACGCGTGCGTCTCAACCCGGACGGCTCGGTGTTCCAGGCCGAGATCCTCGATTTGGCCCGGCTCGCCAGCGACGGCTTCTTCCGCGCCGCTGCCGAGAGCGCCTATCGCGCGGTGCTGCAATGCAGTCCGCTGCAATTGCCACCGAAGAAATACAACCTGTGGCGCGTTGTCACGCTACGCTTCAATCCAAGGGAGATGTTCGGAACATGACCCCGCGGCCAGCGATCCTTCCGCCGCTCCTCCTCGCCATCGCCATCGCCGTCGGGTCGGCGGCGGCGCAGGAGGGCCCGCGCATCGACATCACGCGCGGCAGCGTCCAGCCGCTGCCCATCGCCATCACCGACTTCTACGGGGCGAACCAGCCCGATGCCGAGATCGGCGGCGAAATCTCGCGCGTCGTCGCGGCCGATCTCGAGCGCTCGGGGCTGTTCAAGCCGATCGACGAGCGCGCCTTCATCCAGACCCCGGATTCCTTGCGCGTGCAGCCGCGCTTCGCCGACTGGCGCCTGATCAACGCCGACGCCCTGGTGACCGGCAGCGCCGCGCGCCAGGCGGACGGCCGCTTGCGCGCCGAATTCCGCCTGTGGGACGTGTTCGGCGGCCGGCAGATGACGGGGCTCGCCTATTTCACCACGCCGGAGAATTGGCGCCGGGTCGCCCACATCATCGCCGACGCCGTCTACAAGCGCATGACCGGCGAGGACGGCTATTTCGATTCGCGCGTCGTCTACATCTCGGAAACCGGCCCGCAGCAGCGCCGCGTCAAGCGGCTCGCCATCATGGACCAGGACGGCGAGAACCACCGCTTCCTGACCGATGGCGAAAGCCTTGTGCTGACGCCGCGCTTCTCGCCGAGCACGCAGGAGATCACCTATCTGTCGTATTTCAACGACCGTCCGCGGGTGTACCTGTTCAACATCGACACCGGCCAGCAGGAGATGCTGGGCGACTTCCCCGGCATGACCTTCGCGCCCCGCTTCTCGCCGGACGGCAACCGGGTCATCATGAGCATGGCGACGGCCGGCAACTCGGACATCTATGCGATGGATCTGCGCACGCGCCGGGTGACGCGGCTGACCAACGACCCGGCGATCGACACCTCGCCCAGCTATTCGCCCGACGCGCGGCAGATCGCCTTCAACTCCGATCGCGGCGGCTCGCAGCAGATCTACGTGATGGACGCCGGCGGGGCGGGCGTGACGCGCATCAGCTTCGGCAAGGGCCGTTACGGCACGCCGGTGTGGTCGCCGCGCGGCGACCTCATCGCCTTCACCCGCATGGCCGACGGCAAGTTCTACATCGGCGTCATGCGTCCCGACGGCAGCGGCGAACGGCTCTTGACGGAAGGCTATCTGGTCGAGGGCCCGACCTGGTCGCCCAATGGGCGGGTGCTGTCGTTCTTCCGGCAGACGCCGGGGGCCAAGGGCACCTCGCGCCTCTACACCATCGACCTGACGGGCTACAACGAGCGCGAGCTGATCACGCCGCTCGATGCCTCCGATCCGGCGTGGTCGCCCTTGATTCCTTGATTGGCGCTCACTATAGTCGCTCGCAACTCATAGGGAGACGTTCCACCGCGCCGGACGGGAGGGGGGCCGCGAGGGTTTCTTTAGACTCCGACCGGGCGTCGCACCAGTTTCAGCCAGGAAATCGAGAGGGTAGCCAAGATGCGCCTGAAGACAGCGTTCCATACGGTCACAATTCTTGCGGCGGCCATGCTGCTGGCCGCTTGCGAATCAACGCCGGAAGCCGCCGGAGAGGCGAGTGCCACCGGCGCCTCCACCGCGACCCAGACCGCGGCGGCGCCGACCGCCGAGATGATGCCCGGCTCGCGCGAGGACTTCGAGATCAACGTGGGCGACCGGGTGTTCTTCGACTACGACCGCTACGATCTGACCGCCGAGGCGCGCGCCCAGCTCGAACGGCAGGCGGCCTGGCTGCAGAGCTATCCGTCCGTGACCATCACCGTCGAGGGGCACTGCGACGAGCGGGGGACTCGCGAGTACAACCTGGCGCTCGGCGAGCAGCGGGCGAACGCGACCATGAACTATTTGGTGGCGCTCGGCGTCGACCCCAATCGCGTTCAGACCATCAGCTACGGCAAGGAGCGCCCGGAGGCGATCGGTTCGGACGAGACCGCCTGGTCGCAAAACCGCCGCGCGGTAACGGTCATCAACTAGGGGCTCGCGGCTCCCGCCCGGCGCTGGTTCCGTGCCGGGCGCAGGCGGGCCTCCGCCCGCCATAATTTCGCCCACAATGGCGCGGATGGTGGGCGGGCAATCGTTGCCGGACAGCGAGGTCGAACGCGCCATGTTGAACGCCTTGCGGTCGTCGCGTTCCGCGATCCGGCGTCTCGGGACGAGCGCTGGCGTCGCCCTGTTGTTGCTGTGGCCGGTGCTGGCGTCCGGGCAGGACTTGGACGACCTCGCCGACGAGGTCGAGCGCATGCGCCAGGACCTCGCCACTTTGCAAAGCCACGTCTATGGCGACAGTTATGTGGCCACCGCCGGCGCTGGCAACCTGGCCGCCGACCAGGAGGTGCGGTTGCAGGCGTTCGACATGCAGCTGCGCAGGCTCACCGGCCAGGTCGAGGAGGTGTCGTTCCAGGTCCGCCAGCTTTCCGAGCGCCTGGACAAGCTGGCCACCGACGTGGACTTCCGGCTGCGCTCGGTCGAGCAAGGCGCGGTCGGGCTGCCGGCCGGCGCCGCTTCGGCCGGCGCGTCGGGCGCCTTCGAGCCCTTGGCGGGTGTCCCGCCGGCCTCGGGCCAGCCGCAGACCCTGGGCGTGCTGTCCCAGAGCCAGTTCGAGGCGGCCCAATCCGGTCTCGCTCCGCCCCTGGTCCCGCCGCCGCCCGCGCCGAGCGAGAGCGCGGCGCTGTCCGGCGCTTTCGTTCAGTTGCCGCCGGGTTCGCCGGAGGAGCAATACGACTACGCCTTCGGCCTGCTGCGCCAAGCCAACTACGTCGACGCGGAAGCGGCCCTGCGCGCGTTCGTGCGGCAGAATCCGAACGACAGGCTGGCCGGCAACGCGCTCTACTGGCTCGGCGAGACCTATTACGTGCGCGGCAACTTCGCCGAGGCGGCGGTCACCTTCGCCGACGGCTACCAGAAGTATCCGGCCAGCAACAAGGCGCCGGACAACTTGCTGAAGCTCGGCATGTCGCTGGCCCAACTCGGACAGTTGGCGGACGCCTGCAAGACCTTCGCCCAGCTCGCCAAGGAGTTCCCGACCGCCCCGGCCAATGTCAAGGAACGCGCCAGCCGCGAGCGCCAGCGCTACAACTGTCTCTAGCGGATCCGATCCGACAAATGAGTCCCCACCCAATAGAAGTGTCATCGCCGGGCGTGCCCCGGCGATCCATGGTGCAGCGGCACGATGGATGCCCGCGTCATGCGCGGGCATGACAAGAAGGGGAGGCAAATGTTGGATTCGATCCACTAGCGGCGCCGCCGCGCGACCGCTCGGGGCCGGCGAGTTCGCTCGCCTGATGGCGCGGCTCGGGCCGTTCGAGGCGGCCCCGCGCCTTGCCGTCGGCGTGTCGGGCGGGGCCGACAGCATGGCGCTCGTCCTTCTGGCGCAATGCTGGGCGCGGCGCCGGGGCGGCACCGTCGTGGCACTCACCGTCGATCACGGCCTCAGGCCCGAGGCTGCGGCGGAGGCGCGTCAGGTGAAGGCCTGGCTCGCCCGTCGCTCGATCGAGCATCGCACCTTGAGCTGGCGCGGCCGCCCGGCGGGTTCCGTGCAGGCGGCCGCGCGCCACGCGCGCTATCGGCTGCTCGGCCGCTGGTGCCGGCGCGCCGGCGTGCTGCACCTGGCGGTCGCCCATACCCTCGAGGACCAGGCGGAGACACTGTTGCTGCGCCTTGCGGGCGGCAGCGGGATCGACGGCCTCGCCGCCATGGCGGCGGTGGGCGAATTGCCGGCGGGCGACGGCCCCAGGCTGATCCGGCCGCTGCTCGGCACGGCGAAGGCGCGGCTGCGCGCGACGCTCAGCCGGCTCGGCCAGGATTGGATCGAGGATCCGAGCAACCGCGACGCGAGATACGCCCGCGTTCGGCTGCGCGCGCTCATGCCGGCGCTGGCCGAGGAAGGCGTCGGCGCGGCCGGGCTCGCCGCCGCCGCCGCTCGTCTCGGAGAGGCGCGCGCGGCGCAGGACGATTCGGTGGCCGATCTCCTGGCCCGCGCCGTGGCGGCGTTTCCGGCCGGCTACCTGCGGCTCGACCGGGCGGCGTTGGCGGCGGCACCCGCCGAGGTCGGCCGGCGGGCACTCGCCCGCTGCCTGGTGACAGTCGGCGGCGGCGACTACGCGCCGCGCCGGCGGCGCCTGAAGCGC
Source organism: uncultured Rhodospirillaceae bacterium (assembly GCA_964411425.1). Classification (GTDB taxonomy): domain Bacteria; phylum Pseudomonadota; class Alphaproteobacteria; order Dongiales; family Dongiaceae; genus CAYPKW01. Next base: position 1,273 of record CAYPKW010000077.1, on the reverse strand, counting down.
CTCTACGACGCACTCGTCGGCGGGCGACTCGCCGGGCGCACGCTCGCCGGTTGCCGCGTCCTGCCATGGGGCCAGGCCGTGCTGATCTGCCGCGAGCCGGCGGCGATCGAAGGCCGCCTCGAGCGCGAACCGGAGGCGGGCGCGCATTGGGACGGCAGGTTCCGGGCAGCCTCGGGCGGGGGCGCGCCAAGGCTCGGCTCTCTCGGCGCCGAAGGCTGGGCCGAGGTGACGGCGGCGGCGCCCGATCTCCGATCCCATCTGATCCCGCCCGCGGCGCGCGCCGGCCTGCCGGCCGCGCGCGACGCCCGCGGCGTGCTGGCGGTGCCGCATCTGGGCTATTGGCGCGAGCGCGGCCGGCGCATCGCCATCGCCTTCGAGCCTCGCCAGCCGCTCGCCGGCTGCCGCTTTACTGTTGCTTAAATCGCTGCGCACACTATCTAAGAGGGGCCGAGGGCACGGCGTCCGGGCCGGCGGGCGCAGCGGCCCATGGTTTCGGCGATGGCCGGCGCGGAAGGCAGGAACTCTTTGAATTTCACCAAGAATTTCGCCGTCTGGATCATCATCGCGCTGCTGTTGATCGCGCTCTTCAACTTGTTCGGGGGGCCGTCCACGCGCGGCCCGCAGTCGCAGATGGCCTATTCCGACTTCTTGAAGGAGGTCGAGCAGGGCCGCGTCGCCAACGTGACCATCCAGGGCCCCACCATCACTGGCCACCTCGCCGACGGGCGCGAGTTCACCACCTACGCGCCCGACGATCCCAGCATGGTGGACCGGCTGACCGAGCGCGGCGTCGGCATCACGGCGGCGCCGCAGGACGAGAGCGTGCATCCGCTGCTCGGCATCCTCATTTCCTGGTTCCCCATGCTGCTGCTGATCGGCGTCTGGATCTTCTTCATGCGCCAGATGCAGTCGGGCGGCGGCAAGGCGATGGGCTTCGGCAAGTCGCGCGCGCGGCTGCTGACCGAGAAGGTCGGCCGCGTCACGTTCGAGGACGTGGCCGGCATCGACGAGGCCAAGCAGGAACTGCAGGAGGTCGTCGAGTTCCTCAAGGACCCGCAGAAGTACCAGCGCCTCGGCGGCAAGATCCCGAAGGGCTGCCTGCTGGTGGGTGCGCCGGGCACCGGCAAGACGCTGTTGGCCCGCGCCATCGCCGGCGAGGCGAACGTGCCGTTCTTCACCATCTCCGGCTCCGATTTCGTCGAGATGTTCGTGGGCGTGGGCGCCAGCCGCGTGCGCGACATGTTCGAGCAGGGCAAGAAGAACGCGCCCTGCA
>CAYPKW010000076.1:0-11647 GCA_964411425.1 uncultured Rhodospirillaceae bacterium | reverse complement strand
GGCGCGTCTCGAAGGACGGGCTACGAGTCGATCTCAGAGGCTCTTGGTATTAGCGGGAAAGCCGTCATTCCGAGCGCAGCGAGGAATCTCGGCGCGGTTTCCCGACCGAGTCGAGGTCCCTCGCTTCGCTCGGGACGACACTTTCCCTTATCGCTTAAGCGAGTTCGGCCAGCGCGGCGCGGAAGCGGGCGAGCACGGCGTGCTCGGCCACGTGCCGACGCTCCTGCACCAGCCAGCGGCCGCCCACCATCACGTCGCGCACCGGGTTCACGTTGCCGGCGAAGATGGCGGCGTCGAGCAGGCGCTCCCCCTCCTTGCCGAGGAGCGCCGGCGTCTCCGGGTCGAGGATGACGAGGTCGGCGCGCATGCCCGGCGCCAGCGCGCCGATCGGGCGCGCCAGCGCCCGCGCGCCGCCGGCGAGCGCGCCGCAATAAAGCGCCGTGCCGACCGACTGGCCGGCGCCGGCGAGGAGGTTGCGCCTACGGTGCAGCAGCCGCTGCCCGTACTCGAGCCAGCGCAGCTCCTCGACCGGGCTGACCGAGACGTGGCTGTCCGAGCCGATGCCGAAGCGCCCGCCCTGCCCGACGTACTCGTCGGCGGGAAAGAACCCGTCGCCGAGATTGGCTTCCGTCGTGGGACATAATCCCGCGACCGCGCCGCTCGCGGCCAGCCGGCGCGTCTCCGGCGCCGTCATGTGGGTGGCGTGCACCAGGCACCAACGCCCGTCGACCGCGGCGTGCTCGAGCAGCCATTCGACCGGGCGTTGGCCCGACCATTCGAGACAGTCCTCGACCTCTCGCGTCTGCTCGGCGACGTGAATATGAACGGGCGCCGCCGGGTCGAGCGCGGTTAAACCGGCGACGGCGCCGGCCAGCAGATCGGGCGTAACGGCGCGCAAGCTGTGCGGCGCGATGCCGATGCGGATTTGCGGGTCGCGGCGATGACGCGTCATCAACTCGCCGATGAGCCTAAGGATTCCTTCGAGGTCGTGCAGGAATCGCCGCTGGCCCTCGCCCGCCGGCCGGCCGCCGAATCCCGCATGGGCATAGAGCACCGGCAGGTGCGTGAGCCCGATGCCGGCGGTCCTCGCGGCGGCGACGATGCGCTCCGACATTTCCGCCCGGTCGGCGTAGGGCCGGCCGTCCGCGTCATGGTGCAGGTAATGGAACTCGCCGACCGCGGTGTAGCCCGCCTTCAGCATCTCGACGTAGAGCTGGGCCGCGATCGCTTCTACCTGGCCGGGATCGAGCCGGGTGACGAAATCGTACATGACCTGGCGCCAGGTCCAGAAGCTGTCGGGTTCCGCGCCGCGATGCTCCGTGAACCCCGCCATGGCGCGCTGGAAGGCGTGCGAATGAAGGTTCGGCATGCCGGGCAGCACGGGGCCGGCGGCGCGCGAGGCGTGGCGCGCCGGCCCGTCCGGCGCCGCCTCCGGCACGACCTTGGTTAGACCGCCCTCGGCGTCGATCTCGAACAGCACGTCGCGCGCCCAGCCGGTGGGCAGCAGTGCGGCGGCGGCAAGCAAGGTGGTCCCGGCCATGGTTTCATCTTCCCTGTATCCGCGCCGACACTAGGACCTTAAGTTGTCGCCGACAACCGCGCGAGGTCTCCATGCGGGACGGTCTGTGGGTGAACGCGCGCATCGCCACCATGCGCGCCGACGGCAAGCCTTACGGCGCCATCGAGCCGGGCGCGCTCAGCACCGAAGGCGGACGGATCGCCTGGATCGGTCCGACCGCCGAGTTGCCGAGCGAGGCGCGGCGATCGCGGGCCGTGCACGACCTCGACGGGCGCTGGGTCACTCCGGGGTTGATCGACTGTCATACCCATCTGGTGTTCGCCGGCGACCGGGCGGGCGAGTTCGAGCAGCGGCTCGAAGGCGCCACTTACGAGGAGATCGCGCGGGCCGGCGGCGGGATACGCGCGACGGTGGCTGCCACGCGGGCGGCCGGCGAATCCCAGTTACTGGCGGCGGCCCGGCCGCGCCTCAAGGCGCTCATGGCCGAGGGCGTCACCGCCATCGAGATCAAGTCGGGCTACGGCCTCGACCGGGCGAGCGAAATGAAGATGCTGCGCGTCGCCCGCCGATTGGGAGAGGAGGAGCCGGTCACGGTGAGGACGAGCTTCCTCGCCGCCCATGCGCTGCCGCCGGAGTTCGACGGCCGCGCGGACGCCTACATCGACGCCGCGATCGCGGACATGCTGCCGGCGGCGGTAGCCGAGAACCTGGCGGACGCGGTCGATGGCTTCTGCGAGCGGATCGGCTTCACGCCGGCCCAGATCGACCGCCTGTTCAGGGCGGCGCGGCGCCATGGGCTCTCCGTGAAGCTGCACGCGGACCAGCTTTCCGACCTCGGCGGCGCCGCGCTCGCCGCGCGTCATGGCGCGCTGTCGGCCGATCATCTGGAATGGACCTCCGAGGAGGGTGTCGCCGCCATGGCCGCCGCCGGCACTGTTGCCGTGCTGCTGCCGGGCGCGTTCTATTTCCTCGGCGAGAGCCGGTTGCCGCCGGTGGCGGGCCTGCGCCGCGCCGGGGTGCCGATCGCGATCGCCAGCGACTGCAATCCGGGCAGCTCGCCGGTAACCTCGCTCCTGCTCATGCTCAACATGGCTTGCGTCCTGTTCCGCCTCACGCCCGAGGAGGCGCTGGCCGGCGTCACCCGCAACGCCGCGCTCGCCCTCGGGCTCGGCGCCACGCACGGCACGCTGGAGGCCGGCAAGGCGGCGGACTTCGCCGTTTGGAACGTCGAACGCCCGGCCGAACTCGCGTATCGTATCGGTTGCAACCGGCTGCATCGGGTGGTGCGGGCGGGACTCGAAAGGGCGGTGTAATCGGGGCATGGAACGCAGGCTCGCCGCCATCCTCGCTGCCGACGTGGCCGGCTACAGCCGCCTGATGGAGGCGGACGAGGCGGGCACACTGGCCGTGCTTCAAGCCCACCTCAAGGAGCTGATTGCCCCGAAGATCGCGGAGCATCGCGGGCGCATCGTCAAGACCACCGGCGACGGGCTGCTGGCGGAGTTCGCCAGCGTCGTCGACGCGGTCGGCTGCGCCGCCGCCGTGCAGCGGGCAATGGCCGGGCGCAACGCCGACGTGCCGGCCGACCGGCGGTTGGAGTTCCGCATCGGGGTCAACCACGGCGACATCATCGCCGAGGGCGACGACATCTATGGCGAGGGCGTGAACGTGGCGGCGCGGCTCGAAGCCTTGGCCGATCCCGGCGGCGTCCTTGTCTCGGGCGACGCCTACCGGCAGGTCCGCAACAAGCTCGGCCTCGACTTCGACGACCTGGGCGAGCAGACCCTCAAGAACATGGCCGGCGCGGTGCGGCTCTATGCCGTACGCCTCGCGGCGGCCGTGGACTCCGCCGGCGCCCTGCCGCTGCCCGCCAAGCCTTCGGTCGCGGTCCTACCGTTCGACAATCTCTCCGGCGATCCCGAGCAGCGCTACTTCAGCGACGGGATCACGGACGACATCATCACCGAGCTGTCGCGCTTTCGCGAGCTGTTCGTCATCGCCCGCAACTCCTCGTTCCAGTATCGCGACAAAGCCACGGACGTGAAGCGGATCGGCCGGGAGTTGGGCGTGCAGTACGTGGTCGAGGGCAGCGTGCGCAAGGCCGGGAACCGAGTCCGCATCACGGCGCAGCTCGTCGACGCGGGCACCGGCAACCACCTGTGGGCCGAACGTTACGACCGCGACATGGGCGAGATCTTCGCCGTCCAGGACGAGGTGACGAGGGCCATCGTCGCCGCCACGGCGGGGCGGCTGCAGGCTGACGGCCTGGAGAAGTCTCGCCGCAAGTCGACGGCGAATTTGGCGTCCTACGACTACATGCTGCGCGGCCTGGCGCACTTCCACCGGTTCGGCGCGGACGATCTCGAGCCGGCGCGCCGGATGTTCGAGAAGGCGGTCGAGCTCGACCCGGGCTTCGCCCGCGCTCACGCGCATCTGGCGTTAATGCTATTGCACATCTACGGAAAGGAGGAGGCGCACCGACCGCCGCAAGAGCGCGCCATGCTGAACCGCGCCTTCGAGATCGCGCAGCGGGCGGTGCAGCTCGATGACAACGACGGCATCTGCCACAGCTTTCTCGGGCAGATCTGCCTCAGCCGTAAGTCGTTCGACCATGCCGAGCAGCACACCGAAAAGTCGATCAGGCTCAATCCCAACGACGCCAATCTGATCGCCTTCCAAGCCCTCTTCTGTGCCTTCGTCGGACGCCCGGCGGACGCCCTCGACCGGGTGGACATGGCGCTCCGGCTCAACCCGAGCCCGCCGAACTGGTATTGGGCGTTTCGCGGTCTGGCACTGTACGGTCTGCGGCGCTATGCGGAGGCCGCTGCCGCTCTCGAACGTCAGACCGCCCGGCCATATTGGGACCACTGCTGGCTTGCAGCCTGCTACGCCCAGTCGGGACACGCCGCCGAGGCGCGCGCCCATGCGGCCGAGGCGCTCAAGATGAGCCCAGGGTTCACGCTACGGCGCTACGCCGCGACCGAGTGGTTCAAGGACCCGGCCGCCCTCGACCATCTCATCGAGGGCATGCGCAAGGCGGGGCTGCCGGAGTAGGCTTTAACCGCCCTGCTCGCTTGCCCAGTCCAGCATCGTCTCGATCATGCGGCGCAGCACCGGGCGGAGAGGCGCCGCCAAGTCCTCGCGGAACGCGAAGCTCACCTCGTCCATGTAGGTGGCCTGCACCAGTTCGAGTTGGACCGCGTGCACGCTCTCGCCCGGCCGGCCGTAGGCTCGCGTGATATAGCCGCCGGTGAAACGGCCGTTGAGGATACTGGTGTAGCCTGCCGCCTCGCCGGCCACCTCGGCGAGACGGGCGGCCAGCTCGGGTGCAGCACTCGCCCCGCCGGCAGTGCCGAGATTGAGGTCGGGCAGGCGGCCCTCGAAGAAACGCGGCACGCGCGAGCGGATCGAGTGCGCCTCGAAGAGGAGGGCCAGGCCGTGCTGCTCCTTCAGCGCCGCCAGTTCCGCCGCCAGCCGATCGTGGTAGGGCCGCCAATAGGCTTCGAGCCGCCGGGCGATCTCGTCCGCACCCGGCGCCTCGCCCGGCAGGTAGATCGGGCCGTCGTCGAACAGCGTGACGGGACACAAGCCGGTGTTGCTGGCGCCGGGATAGAGCGGTCCGCCGTCGGGCGGGCGGTTCAAATCGACGACGTAGCGCGAATGAGTGGCCCGGATCGTCGCCACGCCGAGCCCGGGCAGAAAGTCGTACAGCCGATCGACATGCCAGTCGGTGTCCGGCACGGCGCGGGCCGCTTCAGTCATGCGCCGGGCGACGTCGGCCGGAAGATGCGTTCCCACATGCGGCATGCTGACGAGGAGCGGGGTGCGGCCCGCGCCGAATCGATACGGCTCACTCGTTGGCATCCGTGCACGCTCCCCCGCCCGCCTGTATATAGAAGTCCGGAGCCGATGAGAACGACGCGAGGAGGGAGCGAGACCGTGACCAGCCGCCTCGACAACGAACGCCGGATCAGGGCGCCGCGCGGGCCCCGCCTCACCGCCAAGAGCTGGCTGACCGAGGCGCCGCTGCGGATGCTGATGAACAACCTCGACGCCGAGGTGGCCGAGCGGCCGCAGGAGCTCGTGGTCTACGGCGGCATCGGGCGGGCGGCGCGCGACTGGCGCTGCTACGACAAGATCGTCGAGACGCTGGCGGCGCTCGAGGGCGATGAGACTCTGCTGGTCCAGTCCGGCAAGCCAGTGGGCGTGTTCCGCACGCACGAGGAGGCGCCCCGCGTGCTGATCGCCAACTCGAACCTGGTGCCGCACTGGGCCACCTGGGAGAAGTTCCACGAGCTCGACCGCGCCGGCCTGATGATGTACGGCCAGATGACGGCCGGAAGCTGGATCTACATCGGCAGCCAGGGGATCGTTCAGGGCACCTACGAGACCTTCGCGGAGGCGGGCCGGCGGCACTACGGCGGCGACCTCAAGGGCAAATGGATCCTGACCGCGGGCCTGGGCGGCATGGGCGGCGCGCAACCCTTGGCCGCCACCATGGCGGGCGCCTCGCTGCTGGCGGTGGAATGCCAGCCGAGCCGGATCGAGAAGCGGATCGCGACCCGCTATCTCGACCGCAAGACCGACAACCTGGAAGAGGCGCTGGCGATGGTACAGGGCGCCGCGGCGAAGCGCGAGGCGGTGTCGGTCGGCCTCTGCGGCAACGCGGCCGAGGTGCTGCCCGAGCTGGCGCGCCGCGGGGTGCGCCCCGACCTGGTGACCGACCAGACGAGCGCGCACGACCCGTTGAACGGGTACCTCCCGGCCGGCTGGACGCTCGAGCGCTGGGAGCGGACGCGGGCGAGCGATCCCGCCGCCACCGTCGCCGCGGCGAAGCGGTCGATGGCGGCGCACGTGGGCGCGATGCTGGATTTTCACCGCCGGGGCATCCCCACCTTCGACTACGGCAACAACATCCGCCAGATGGCGCTGGAGGACGGGGTCGCGGACGCGTTCGCGTTTCCGGGCTTCGTGCCGGCCTACATCCGCCCGCTGTTCTGCCGCGGCGTCGGGCCGTTCCGCTGGGTGGCGCTGTCGGGCGAGCCGGAGGACATCTACCGCACCGACGCCAAGGTGAAGGAGCTGATTCCGGACGACGCCAATCTGCACAACTGGCTCGACATGGCGCGAGAGCGCATCGCATTCCAGGGCCTGCCAGCGCGCATCTGTTGGGTCGGTCTCGGGCAGCGCGCGCGGCTCGGCTTGGCGTTCAACGAGATGGTGGCGCGAGGCGAGCTCAAGGCGCCCATCGTCATCGGCCGTGATCATCTCGACTCGGGCTCGGTCGCCAGCCCCAACCGCGAGACCGAGGGGATGAAGGACGGTTCCGACGCGGTGTCCGACTGGCCGCTGCTGAACGCGTTGCTCAATTGCGCCTCGGGCGCCACTTGGGTGAGCATCCACCACGGCGGCGGCGTGGGGATCGGATATTCCCAGCACGCCGGCATGGTGATCGTGGCCGACGGCACGCCGGCGGCGGCGCGTCGGCTCCAGCGCGTGCTGACCAACGATCCGGCGTCGGGCGTCATGCGCCACGCCGACGCCGGCTACGAGGAGGCGATCGCCTGCGCCCGCGAGCACCGCCTCAACCTGCCGATGATCGAAGCCTAGTGGATCCACGCTAACAGATGAATCCCGGGCCTTTTTCCATCGTCACCCCGGACGAGCGAAGCGAGATCCGGGGTCCATCTCGCCTGTGGCGCCATGGACCCCGGCTCGCGCGGCTGTGCCGCTTGGCCGGGGTGACAACCGAAAGACGTCGCACGGGGTATCATCTGTCAGAGTCGCACCACTAGCTGATTCGAATGCCTGTGGGACCGCCGGACGGCGGCCGCAACGGTAATCGCCATATCAAACACGGCATCGTCCGTAGCGCCCTTCAAGCGCTCGGCCACGTAACGGACGTCGTGACCGGCCGCTCGTAGGCTTCCCACCAAGGCGGCATCGCAGCATTCGTCGGCAAGGAATCTCACGGCGCGCGGATTAGCCGAAGGCCACTTCCTCGTCGCTCAGATAGTCGGCCGCGAACGCCTCCGCGGCGCGAATGTCCTCTACCGTCAGGCTCGGATGGTCGCGAATGATATCCTCCGGCGTCGCACCGGCCGACAGTTTGCGCAGCACATGCTCGACCGTGATCCGCGTCCCGCGGATCACCGGCTTGCCAAACATGATTTGCGGGTTCGTCTCGATCCGGTCATGGCCCATGTCAGAACCTCCTTTCGACCCGACCTGGCGAGTCGGCGGTCCCGGGTGGTGGACTGCATTGTACTCGATGGCGTCCGTCTTGGTAACGACGCAAATGGTGCGTCCCCCTTTCCGCTGGGCGTTCTCCAGCGGAAGAAGTGAAAAACGAGCGACCTACCCCATGCGCAGCGGGCGCGCGACATGGCGCATGTCGCGTTTAGGACAGAATCCGCCCAGCGGGGCGAGGTCCCCTGTTCGGCCTCGCCGAGGCGCGCGGCCCCGGCGTGCGCCGGGGGCGCCATGCGCCCGCCGCAATCTTCTTCACGATGTCAAACAGCCCGCGGCCGAGGCCGCAGAATCAATGATAGGACACGTAGCCTATGTCGTCAAGATCGATTGCGGAGCGGCGGCCCGCCCTAACCGCTGGCGGCGGCGGGCACCTTGCCGACGGGGGCCTGGTCGACGCCGGGCTTCAATACCAGCTTCAGCTTCTTCACCTTGCCGGCCTTGATCTCGAACGGCTCCATGGTCGACATGTTCGAGGCGCGCGCGACGACGATGTAGGCGCCTTCGCGCAGCGTGAATTTGTGCTTCGGCCCGATGAACCAGCCGACCACCTGGCGGTGGCCGTCCTGGTCCGGCTTGGCGCGCAGGATCTCCCATCTCACCTCGCCGGTCAGGTCGCCGCCGGACGGCTTCACCGCGCGCGCGTCCAGGATGCCGGCGTAGAGGTTGATGGTGTAGTCGTAGCCCTGGCCGGCGGCCAGCGGCACCACGAGGTCAGCCGAGGTGCCCTCGTACTGGGCGCGCACCACGTAGGCGCCGGCCGGCAGCACGTAGCTCTGGGTCGGCGCCACGGCGGTGCTGAGCTTGGTGCCGTTCTCCGCCTTGCCGCCGGCGTAGACGTAAAGCTCCCACGTCACGTCGTCCTTGATCGCCGGCGCGCCGCTGTGCGGGATCATCTTGACGGTGAGATAGCCGGCGTTGAGGTTGAAGGTCTGCTTGCCGGCCGAGGTGCCGACGACCAGATCGTGGGTCGACTTGGCGTGGCCGTATTCGACGGTCACCTTGTACTTGCCGGGCGCCAGCGCGAACTTCGCCTGCGCCGCGGTCTGGCTCGCCACCACTTCGCCTTCCAGCTTGGCGACGGTCCAGGAAATCGTGTCGGCGATCGGCTTGCCGCCGGGCGCGATGATGGCGTCGAGCCTGACGGCGATGCCACCCGCCATGGTGGCGGTCGCCAGCATCGTCGGCTTCAGCGGAGGGATGACGGCGATGCTGCTCGCCATGCCGGCCGCCGGAGGCGCCGCCAACTGGGCGGTTGCCGGCACCGCCGGCTTCACCGGCGGGATGCTTGAAAGTCCCGCACGCTCGGCCGCGGCACTCGCCGACACCAGCAACAGCGCCGCCAAAATCGAAACGAACCGCGCTCCCATGCCTGCCTTCCTTCCCTGGCGGCAGTTTGTTCAGTCATACCGCAACGCCGCGGCCCGCCACAAGGCGGATGTCGGCGGCGTTAACGATTGAGCCAGCGGTCCAGGAACCCCGATGTCCATTCGTTGAGCGGCGCATCGAAGCGCTCGCAGCCGGCGAGATGGCGCTCGGCCGGCTGCGCCCCATGGTTGGCCAGGTCCTCGTGCGCCGCCTTGAGCCAGCGGCGCAGCATGGCCGGCGTCACCTCGGGATGGAACTGCAGGCCATAGGCGTTGGCGCCCACCCTGTACGCCTGGTGGGGAAAGCCGTCGCCGGTGGCGAGCAGCTCGGCGCCGGGCGGCAGCTCGAAGCCTTCCCGGTGCCAGTGGTAGACCTGCATCGAGGCGGGGAACAGGTCGCGGCCCGAGGGCGTCGCGCGCAGCTCGTAGTAGCCGATCTCGTGCAGGCCCTCGGGGTGACGGGCGACCCGGGCGCCGAGTGCCTTGGCCAGCATCTGGGCGCCCAGGCAGATGCCGAGGAAGGGTTTGCCGGACGCCGCGAATTCGCCGATCCAGTCGATCTCCCGGCGGACGTAGTCGAGCTCGTCGTTGGCGCTCTGCGGGCCGCCGAACACGACGGCGGCGGCGGTTGCCTCGGGCGCCGGCAGCGTGTCGCCCGCGGCCGGGCAGCACCATTCGACGGCGTAGCCCTTCCGGCGCAGCAGCGACGAGACGCGGCCCTCGCGACCGCTGCCGTGGGCGAGGAGCAGGATGGACATAGAGGTCATGTCACCGCCGCGATATTCATGGGGCGCGGGCGCGCTCGTCAATATGCCGGTGGCCGATTAACGTTCCGTTGTCCGGATTCCGGCATTCGCCCGGAACGCCCGCATGTGGAAGATCGACTGCTCGCGCGCGTAGCGGTAGCGGGCGCCGACCGGGCAGGCGCGGCGCGCCCGGCAGCTCTCGGCCATGCAGTCGGACCCGGCGGGCGCGGCGATATGGGAGCGGCAGGCGCCGAGGTCGTACCCGGCGGACGAGAACGCGCCGACCGGGCAGGCGGCAAGGCACGGGCGCCCGACGCAAGTGTCGCAAGGGCGGGGCCGGCGATCGGGCGCGGGCAGCCCGATCCGGCGCGCCACGACCAGCGCCCCGCGATAGGCGTGCCACAGCCCGTAGTCGGGGTGGATCAGCGCGCCCAGCGGCGAGGGCGCCACCGGCTCGGCCCGCATCGCCCAGCGTTGGAACGGCAGATAGGGCGGCCCGCCGAACGGAAACAGCGCCCGGCCGCGGAACCTCTGGGCCAGCGTCTCCAGCACCCGGCGCGACCAGCGGTCGAGGGGATCGGATTCCCCGTCCATGACCTCGGCCGAACGGCGGAACGCGACCCAGCTTTCCCCGCCGACAGTGCCGGCGAGGATCACGGTCCTGGCCGGGGCGCCGTCCAAGAGCCCCGGCACGCCGTCCGCCGGCTCCGGGTGGAAGCCGCCGCGCGCCACCATGCCGGCGGCGGCCAGCGCCTCGGCGATCCCAGCGAAGGTCATGGCGACAACATACTTGCTCCGGCCGGCCCGTGCATTACACTCACGGCCGCGAAAGGGAGACCCTGATGGCGCAGATCGAGGAAACCGTCGGCTTCACCCGTATGGACCAGGGCACGTTCGAGGACTACCGGCTCCTCGACCGGCGCTACCGGGTCCATACCGTGCGCCTCGCCGACGAGGCGCTCGCCATGCTGAAGCGGCTCGGCGGCGACAAGCTCGGCTACAAGGTCGATCGCTTGGAGCATTCGTTGCAAACGGCGACCCGCGCGTTGCGCGACGGCGCCGACGAGGAGACGGTCGCGGTCGCCCTGCTGCACGACATAGGCGACAACCAGGCGCCGGAGAACCACGCCGAACTGGCGGCCGCCATCCTGCGCCCCTACCTGAGCGCCGAGAACCACTGGCTCGTCAAGCATCACGGCATCTTTCAGGGCTATTACTTCTGGCACCACGTCGGCGCCGACCGCGAGGCGCGCGAGAAGTACCGCGGCCACCCGATGTTCGAGCGCACCGCGATGTTCTGCGAGAAGTGGGACCAGGCGTCCTTCGACCCGGACTACGACACCATGCCGCTCGAAGCCTTCGAGCCGATGGTGCGGCGCTTGTTCGCGCGCCCGGCGTGGCAGCGGGCGAAGGCGGAGCAAGAGTAACCTACAGCCGCTGGCGCCATCGGTGCGGCGGCGGAATGACGGCCAGTCATCGCTCGCGGCCGGCGGCGGATATGCCGCGGCTCACCGGCAGGCCGAGCAAACAGCCGGCCTTCATCCGACGTCGTCCCGGCGGAAGCCGGGACCCATGGCGCCATCAACTCGGATCGTCCAAATGGGTACCGGCTTTCGCCGGTATGACGATCTGAGAAAATGGCCACCGGCTCGTCGCGGCGCCGGGTATCACGCCCTAAGCCGCGCGTTTTCCGGGTCGTAGAGCGGGCCTCGCACCACCGCGGCCTTGCGCCGCTCGCCTAGGATCTCGACCTCGACCGGCGATCC
>CAYPKW010000075.1:0-11946 GCA_964411425.1 uncultured Rhodospirillaceae bacterium | reverse complement strand
TCGGCATGACGCCGTGCATCTTCATATCGTCCAAGATACGCCGACGCCGCTGCCCGCCACGCCGGCGAAGATGGGTACGCATCGCGGCTTGTCGCGGCGGTCGCGAGCACCGCCTCGTAACGGCGCGCGACGAAGTTTATCAGGCTGACATACTCGAGATACCATCCCGGATGATAGGGATTGAGGCGAATGGCCTTGTTCGCAAGCCCGATAGCGTCGTCCGCCTCTCCGAGCAGGGCGAGGGCGCCGGCACGGTGCATGATCAAGTCGGCATCGTTCGGGTTGAGAGATTGCGACAAATCGAAATGCCGCCGCGCCCGATCGAACTCGCGGCGAAACATGCAAGCCCATCCGAGGACCATGTGCGGCCGTGCATCGGTATCGTCCAGGGCTACCGACCGTTCGGCGAAGGCGAGCGCCTCGTCCACGAGGTCGCCGAAGGGCTTGGGGAGCGGCACGAAGAAGGCCCGGCTGTAGGTCGCCTCGGCCAGGCCGGCGAAGCCGCGGGCGTAGTCGGGACTTATCTCCAGGACCTTGCCGAATAGGGAGTGGGCCTCTTCGGTCGCCTCCAGCGTCGACAGATCGAGAGCCTTCTTCCCTCGCAACCAATAGTCATGGGCCCGCATGTCATTTGGCGGCTTCCGTCGCGCGATCCCTGCCCCCTCTTCCTCGATGCGTATCGCCAACGCGCCCGCGATAGTCTGTGTGATCTCATCTTGGACGGCGAATACGTCGTCGAGCTTGCGGTCGTATCGCTCCGCCCAAAGGTGGGTCCCGCGCGCTGCTTCAACGAGCTGCGCCACGACGCGGACGCGTTCACCGCTCTTGCGGACGCTGCCCTCCACGACATATGCGACGCCCAGCTCGCGACATATGTCCTGTAACTTGATTTGTCGGCCTTTGTAATGAAACGATGATTTTCGCGCGATAACCAGCAGCGATTTGAAACGGGAGAGTTCCGTCGTAATGTCCTCCGTCATGCCGTCGGCGAAATACTCCTGCTCGGGGTCGCCGCTCATGTTCTCGAACGGCAGGACGGCGATCGAGGGCTTGTCGGGCAGCGCCAAGGCCGGCCGCGCCATGGCCGCGTCACCGCCCGGCCCCACGCGGTAGGCGCGCACCGGCTCCGGGATGTTGTGGAACCGCTGCTCGCCGAGGTCGGCGTAGGCGAAGGCGAGCTTGGCCTTCACCTGGTCGTAGACGTTGTGCCCAATGCAGACGCTACCGGGCTCCGCAAGCTTCTCCAGCCGCGCGGCGACGTTGACGCCGTCGCCGTGGATCGTCTCGTCCTCCGCGATGACGTCGCCCAGGTTCACGCCCATGCGGAAGGCCATGCGCCGGTCTTCGGGCAGCTCGGCGTTCCGCTCGGCCAGTGCACCTTGCGCCTCGACCGCGCACTGCACCGCCTCGACCGCGCTCGCGAACTCGACCAGCAGGCTGTCGCCGGCGGAACCGACGATGCGCCCATGAAACTGGGCGATCCTGGGTTCGATCGCCTCGGCGCGCAGCCGCTTCAGCAGCGCCAGCGTGCCCGCCTCATCGGCCGCCATCAACCGCGAATACCCGGCCACGTCGGCGGCCAGGATGGCGGCGAGGCGGCGGGTCGTCGTCATTCCGGCAGCCCCGCCTTGCGCAGGCCCTCTGCCCACCTCGCGAAATCTTCCGATCGCTGGATGGGGAACAGATCCTTGAGATTGGAAATGCGAAGCTCGGGCATGAGTTGACGCAAGCGTGCCATGGCTTTTTCCGCTTCCGCGAGGCGCCCGGCGAGCGCGGCGCTGGCTGCGGCCACGCATGTCGGGAAGCCGTAATCTGGTTTCTCCCGTACTGCCGTTTCCGCCCATGACCACGCCTCGTCATAGCGGCCGGCAAAGAAATGAGCGCACGCAATGTCGGCCTGCATAGTGAACATATGAGGATCCTGAGGGCTCAGGCGCATGGCGCGTGCCGCGCGCTCGATCGCGACCTCCGGTTCGCCGAGCCAGACCTTCGCCCAACCGCTGAAGAGCCAGGCCCATGCCAAATTCGGGTTGAGCGCGAGCGCCCGATCGATGAGGGCGGCACCATCGTCGACGTCGCCGACGACCCAGGCAAGGGCAAACCCCGCCGTACAGAGCGCGACCGCGTCATCCCTGCCCAGCTCCGCCGCCCGCCGGGCCAGCCGTGCGGTCTCGGCGATCTCATGGGCGCGATCGGTCGCCCAGCCGCCCGCCTTACGTTGGACGTAGCACCGCGCCGCCATGCCATAGGCCGAGGCGAAGTTGGGGTCGAGCTCGAAGGCTCGTTGGAAATGCGACAGCGCCTCGCTGTTGGCCTCCCTGGTCCATTGGTTGAAGGCCGCCATGCCTCGTAGAAAATAGTCATAGGCATCGAGGCTCTCGGTCGGCTTGCGCTTGGCCCGCTCGATCTCGGCTTGCTCCAGTTTGGGCGCGATCGCGCCCACGACGCTCGCGGTCACCCGGTCCTGGAGATCGAAGATGTCCTCCAGCCCCCCGTCGAAACGGTCCGCCCAAAGATGCGCGCCCGTCGCGGTATCGACGAGCTGCCCGGTGATGCGCACTCGGTTCGCCGCCTTGCGCACGCTGCCTTCGAGCACGTAGCGCACCCCCAGCTCGCGCCCGACCTGCTTCACGTCCACGGCCCTGCCCTTGTAGGTGAAGCTCGAATTGCGCGCGATCACGAACAGCCACCGCATGCGCGAGAGCGCCGTGATGATCTCTTCCACCATGCCGTCGGCGAAATACTCCTGCTCGGGGTCGCCGCTCATGTTCGCGAACGGCAGGACCGCGATCGACGGTTTGTCGGGAAGCGCCAAGGCCGGCCGCACCATTGCCGCATCGGCGCCAAGCCGCACCCGGTACGCGTGCACCGGTTCCGGGATGTTGTGGAACCGCTGCTCGCCGAGGTCGGTGTAGGCATAGGCGAGCTTGGCCTTCACCTGGTCGTAGACGTTGTGCCCAATGCAGACGCTACCGGGCTCCGCAAGCTTCTCCAGCCGCGCGGCGACGTTGACGCCGTCGCCGTGGATCGTCTCGTCCTCCGCGATGACGTCGCCCAGGTTCACGCCCATGCGGAAGGCCATGCGCCGGTCTTCGGGCAGCTCGGCGTTCCGCTCGGCCAGTGCACCTTGCGCCTCGACCGCGCACTGCACCGCCTCGACCGCGCTCGCGAACTCGATCAGCAGGCTGTCGCCGGCGGAGCCGACGATGCGCCCATGGAACCGGGCGACATTGGGATCGATCGCCTCGGCGCGCAGGCGCTTCAGCAGTGCCAGCGTGCCCGCCTCGTCGGCCGCCATCAGCCGCGAATACCCCGCCACGTCGGCGGCCAGGATGGCGGCGAGGCGGCGGGTCGTGGTCATTCCGGCAGCCCGGCCTTGCGCAGGCCGTCCGCCCACTTGGTGAAATCTTCCGATCGACGGATCGGGAACAGGTCCTTGAGATTGGAAACGCGCAGCGCCGGATTGAGTTGACGCAAGCGCGCCATGGCTTTCTGCGCCTCGTCGTGCCTCCCGGAGAGCGCGGCGCTGGCCGCGGCCGCGCATGTTGCGATCAGAGAATTTGGCTGCTCCCGCATTGCCGTTTCCGCCCATGACAACGCCTCGGCATAGCGGCCAGAAATAAAATGAGCAGACGCGTTGGCGCTCTTCATGCTGAAAATTTGAGGATCCTGCGGGCTCAGGCGCATGGCGCGAGCTACGCGCTCGATCGCCACGTCTGGCTCGCCGAGCCAGACCTTCACCCAGCCGCTGAACAGCCATGCCCATGCCAGATTCGGGTTGAGCGCGAGCGCCCGATCGATCATGGCGGCACCGTCGTCGAGGTCGCCGACGACAAAGGCGAGGCCCATCCCGGCCGTGCAGAGCGCGACGGCATCATCCCGTCCCAACTCTGCCGCCCGCCGAGTCAGCCGTGCGGTTTCAGCGACCTCATGGGCGCGGTCGGTCGCCCAGCCACCCGCCTTGCGCTGCGAGTAGCATCGCGCCGCCATGCCGTAGGCCGCAGCGAAATTGGGGTCGAGTTCGATGGCCTTGTAGAACAACGGCAGCGCCTCGTTATTGGCCTCTCGGGCCCACTGATGAAAGCAAGCCATGCCGCGCAGGAAATAGTCGTAGGCGTCGAGGCTCTCGGTCGGCTTGCGCTTGGCTCGTTCGATCTCGGCCTGCTCCAGCTTCGGCGCGATGGCGCCCACCACGCTCGCGGTCACTCGGTCCTGTAGATCGAAGACGTCCTCCAGCCCGCCGTCGAACCGGTCCGCCCACAGATGCGCGCCCGTCGAGACATCGATGAGCTGACCCGCGATACGCACCCTGTTTGCCGCCTTGCGCACACTGCCTTCGAGCACGTAGCGCACCCCCAACTCGCGCCCGACCTGCTTCACGTCCACGGCCCGGCCCTTGTAGGTAAAGCTCGAATTGCGCGCGATCACGAACAGCCAGTGCAGGCGCGACAATGCCATGATGATCTCCTCCACCATGCCGTCCGCGAAATATTCCTGCTCGGGGTCGCCGCTCATGTTTTCGAACGGCAGGACCGCGATCGACGGTTTGTCGGGCAGCGCCAGCGTGCCCTTGGTTGGAAATCCGGGCGAAGTATCGGCAGTTGGTTGGGAGGGTTTCACGCGGTAGGCACGCACCGGTTCCGGGATGTTGTGGAACCGCTGCTCGCCGAGGTCGGTGTAGGCGTAGGCGAGCTTGGCTTTCACCTGGTCGTAGACGTTGCCCCCGATGCAGACGCTACCGGGCTCCGCAAGCTTCTCCAGCCGCGCGGCGACATTGACGCCGTCGCCGTGGATCGTCTCGTCCTCGGCGATCACGTCGCCCAGGTTCACGCCCATGCGGAAGGCCATGCGCCGGTCTTCGGGCAGCTCGGCGTTCCGCTCGGCCAGTGCACCTTGCGCCTCGACCGCGCACTGCACCGCCTCGACCGCGCTCGCGAACTCGATCAGCAGGCTGTCGCCGGCGGAGCCGACGATGCGCCCATGGAACCGGGCGACATTGGGATCGATCGCCTCGGCGCGCAGGCGCTTCAGCAGTGCCAGCGTGCCCGCCTCGTCGGCCGCCATCAGCCGCGAATACCCCGCCACGTCGGCGGCCAGGATCGCGGCGAGGCGGCGGGTGGTGGTCATCCCGGCAGCCCGGCTTTTCTCAGGCCATCCGCCAACCTGGTGAAATCTTCGGATCGCTGGATAGGGAACAGATCCTTGAGAGTGGAAATGCGGAACTCGGGCATCAGTTGACGCAAGCGTGCCATGGCCTTGTCCGCTTCCGCGAGCCTCCCACCGAGCGCGGCGCTGGCCGCGGCCACGCATGTCAAGAAGCCGTAATTCGGTAGCTCCCGTACTGCCGTTTCAGCCCATGACCACGCCTCGGCATAGCGGCCGGCGAAGAAATGAGCGCACGCGATGGCGCCCTGCATGCTGCCAACGAAAGGATCCTGCGGACTCAGGCGCATGGCGCGTGCCGCGCGCTCGATCGCGACCTCCGGTTCGCCGAGCCAGACCTTGGCCCAGCCGCTGAAGAGCCAGGCCCATGCCAAATTCGGGTTGAGCGCGAGCGCTCGGTCGATCATGGCGTCGCCGTCGTCGAGGTCGCCGACGACAAAGGCAAGGCCAAACCCGGCCGTACAGAGC
This sequence comes from uncultured Rhodospirillaceae bacterium, assembly GCA_964411425.1. Classification (GTDB taxonomy): domain Bacteria; phylum Pseudomonadota; class Alphaproteobacteria; order Dongiales; family Dongiaceae; genus CAYPKW01. The sequence continues at coordinate 6,315 of CAYPKW010000075.1, read as the reverse complement.
GCAAGCGCGTCATCCTTGCCCAATTCCGCAGCCCGCCGAGCCAGCCGTGCGGTTTCGGCGATGTCATGGGCGCGATCGGTCGCCCAGCCGCCCGCCTTACGTTGGACGTAGCACCGCGCCGCCATGCCATAGGCCGAGGCGAAATTGGGGTCGAGTTCGATGGCCCGGTAGAAATGCGCGAGCGCCTCGCCGTTGGCCTCCCTGGTCCACTGATGAACGCAAGCCATGCCGCGCATATAATAGTCGTAGGCGTCTAGGCTCTCGGTCGGCTTGCGCTTCGCCCGTTCGATCTCGGCCTGCTCCAACTTCGGCGCGATCGCGCCCACGACGCTCGCGGTCACCCGATCCTGGAGATCGAAAACGTCCTCAAGTCCCCCGTCGAAACGGTCCGCCCAGAGATGCGCGCCCGTCGCGGTATCGACGAGCTGCCCGGTGATGCGCACTCGGTTCGCCGCCTTGCGCACGCTGCCTTCGAGCACGTAGCGCACGCCCAACTCGCGCCCGACCTGCTTCACGTCCACGGCGCGGCCCTTGTAGGTGAAGCTCGAGTTGCGCGCGATCACGAACAGCCAGCGCATGCGCGAGAGCGCCGTGATGATCTCTTCCACCATGCCATCGGCGAAATAGTCCTGCTCCGGGTCGCCGCTCATGTTCTCGAATGGCAGGACCGCGATCGACGGCTTGTCGGGAAGCGCCAAGGCCGGCCGCGCCGTTGCCGCTTCACCGCCAAGCCGCACCCGGTACACCCGCACCGGCTGTGCGATGTTTTTGAGCCGCTGTTCGCCCGCATCCTCGAAGACGATATCGAGCTTGCCTCGCGTATCTTCCTGCACCCGGCCGGAGACGCAGATTCCGCCCGGTTCCGCGAGGCCCTCCAGGCGGGCCGCCACGTTCACGCCGTCGCCGTAGATGTCGCCGCCGTCGATGATGATATCGCCGACATTGATGCCCACACGGAATTCGATCCGCTTCTCCTGGGGCAGGTCGGCATTGCGCCCGAGCATGCCGCGCTGGATCTCGACGGCGCAACGCAGGGCATCCACCACGCTCGCGAACTCGACCAGCATGCCATCGCCGGTGGTCTTGACGATGCGTCCCCGGTGTTCCTCGATTTTGGGATCGACGAGCGCGCGCCGATGCGCCTTCAATCGGGCAAGCGTGCCCTCCTCGTCGGCACCCATCAGACGGCTATAGCCGGCGATGTCGGCCGCCAGAATGGCCGTGAGCCGTCGCTGCACGCGCTCGCTAGCCAACCCGCTCCTCCGTCATGCCTCGGAGCAAGTTTATACGTCGCCGGTTGCCAGGGCCATGAAGTTGATCGGCTGCTACGCGAAGGGAAGTCGCCTTGACAGCGCGAAGCGGCGGTCGGTACGCTCCGCCTGTCGCCGCAAGCAAGAAATTTCAGGGAGGCAACGATGTTGCGATTCACGAATCCGACCCGCCGCGCCTTCGCGGGGGGCATCGCCGCCGCCGGCGGGCTCGCCGCCTTCGGACTGCCCAGCCGCGACGCCTTCGCCAAGACCACCATCACCTGGATGGGCTGGCAGGGCTACGAGACGCCGATCAAGGCAGGCAGCTTCCTCGCCGACAACGACATCGACTTCCAGCCGACCTTCATCGCCTCGAACGAGGAGATCATCACTCGCCTCCAGGCCGGCGGCGTCGGCAAGACCGACATCATCAGCATGTATTTCGGCTACCTGCCGCTGATGGACGAGGCGGGGCTCTTGGAGCCGATCGACCCGGCGCGCATCCCGGTGTTCGACAAGCTCATCCCGCAGTTCACCGGCCAGGAGGCGATCCGCAACAAGGGTCGGCTCCTGGGCGTGCCGTGGAACTGGGGGTCGCTCCCCATCATGTACGACCCGGCGGTGGTGACCAGCCCGCCCGAATCCTGGTTCGACGTGATGAAGCCCGAGTACACGGGCAAGGTCGCCATGGTGGACGACCCCTTGGGCAACCTCCTGGTGTGGGGCAGCGTCGTCACCGGGGCCAAGGTCGGCACCTATCTCACCAAGGAGGAGCTCGCCAAGGTGATCGACTTCCTCATCGAGGTGAAGACCAAGCAGGCGCGCGCCTTCTTCGCCACTTACGGCGACATGGCGGACGCCTTTGCCCGCAACGAGATCGTCATCACCACCATCGGCTGGGAGGCGGTCGCCGTGTGGACCGCGCAGAAGGGCAAGGAGATCGCCTACTCGATCCCCAAGGAGGGCACCGGCCTCTTCATGGACTGCCTGTCCATCCCCAAGGACAGCCCGCACGTGGACCTCGTCTACGGCCTCATGAACCACATCCTGTCGCCAGAGCCGCAGAAGATCTTCGCCGAGGAGCAGAGCGCCGGCATCACCAACCTCGACGCCGTGCCGACGCTCTCCGAGGGCATACGCAAGTCCTACAACTACGCCGACATCGACGGCTTCATGCAGCGCGCGAAGCTGTTCCCGGTGCCGCCCACCGAGGCGGGCACGGGCTACGCCACCTACGACGAGTTCCTGGAGGAGTACGAGCGCCTGAAGCGGGCGTGACCTACTTCGCCCGGCGCCCCCGACGGGCCCGGGGTGCCACGGCAAGCGATCCGGGCGCGCCGGCATGAGGGAACACCGCCGCTGGCTCTTGCTGGCGCCGTCGGCGGCGGTGTACGGGGCGCTGTTCCTCGTGCCGCTCGCCTCCTTCTTCATGATCAGCTTCTGGTCGGCGAGCGCCATGCGGCTCACGCCCGACTTCACCTTCGCCAATTATGTCGAGGCGTGGCGGAAATACGCCGGCGTGGGCGGCGCCACGCTCGCGATCGCGCTCGCCACGGCCACGCTCACGACCGCCTTGGCGCTCGGCTTCGCCTACGTGATCCGCTTCAAGGCGGGCCGCTTCGGGCCGCTCCTGCTGTTCATGACGCTGATCACGCTGTTCGGCGGCTATCTCGTGAAGATCTACGCCTGGAAGAGCATCCTCGGGAAGGAAGGCATACTCAACTCGGCGCTGCTCGCCTTGGGCGTCGTGGACCAGCCGCTCACCGTCTTCATCTACAACCCGGGCGCCGTTGTGGCGACGCTGACCCACTTCCTGCTGCCGCTGGCGGTGCTGCCGATCTACGGCTCGATGCGTTCGATCCAGGACATCACGCTGGAGGCGGCGCGCGACCTGGGGGCGCGGCCGCGCCAGGTGTTTTTCGGCGTCGTGGTGCCGCAGGCCCGCGCCGGGCTGTTCGCCGCCTTCACTCTCGCCTTCCTGATCGCCGCCGGCGACTACGTGACACCGCGCTTCGTCGGCGGCCCCTACACCGCCATGATGGGGGACTTCATCGAAAGCCAGTTCTCGCTGCGCTTCGACTGGCCGATGGGCAGCGCCATGGCGTTCGGCACGCTCGGCGCTTGCGTCGCCATTCTGCTCGCCGCCGGGCGGTTCATCGGGGCGCGGCGGCGATGAGCGCTTGGGCGTGGCGCGGCTACGGCGCGCTCGTAGCACTGTTCATGCTATCGCCGCTCGTGCTCGTGGTGCTGTTCAGCTTCGGCGAGAGCGCGCTCACCGCCTTTCCGATGCGCGGCCTCACCCTCGACTGGTACCGGCGGCTCGCCGCCGAGGACGCCTTCCTCCCGGCCTTCAAGAACAGCCTGATCGTGGCCGCCGCCGTCGGCGCTTGCGCCACCGCGATCGGCACCATGGCGGGCCTGGCGCTCGCCCGCCTGCCGCGGCGCCTCGCGGGCGCCGCCATCCTCGCCTTCAGCTTCCCCATCATGCTGCCGGCGCTGCTCGTGGGCGTGGCGCTCTTGTCGTTCTTCGTGCGCGTGGCCGGCGTCGAGCTCAGCCTGCTGACGGTGATCATGGGCCACCTGGTCATCACACAGCCATTCGTCATCCTGGTGGTGCACGCGCGGATGGCGACGTTCCCCTATGCCGCGATCGACAGCGCGCGCGACCTCGGCGCCTCGCCGCTGACGGCCTTCTTCACCGTGACTCTGCCCATGGTGCGCTCGACCATCGTCGGCGCGGCGCTCATTGCGGTGTCGATCTCGCTCGACGACTTCATCGTCACCTTCTTCACCATCGGCGGCGGCAACACCCTGCCGACGCTGGTGTGGGGCATGGTGCGCACCTCGCTCGACCCCACCATCAACGCCATCGCCACGATCCTCTTGACGCTCACCATAGGCTCCACGGTCGTGGCCCTCTACGTCACGCGCTATCGCGGATAGCAGAAGGAGGCAGGGCATGGATTTCGACGGCAAGGCGGCGCTCGTCACCGGCGCGGCGCGCGGCCTGGGGCGAGCGATCGCCGCGACGCTGCACGCGCGCGGCGCCAAGGTGGCGCTGAACGACCTCGACCCCGGCAAGATCGCGGAAGCGATCGCCAGCCTGGGCGGCGGCGCGCGGCTGGTCGGCGCGCCGGCGGACGTCTCCGTGGTTTCCGGTTGCGAGTCCGCCGTCGGCGCCGCGCTCGACGCCTTCGGGCGCCTCGACGTGCTGGTCAACAACGCGGCGATCAACTGGGAGAAGACGATCGAGGACCACAGCGAGGAGGTGTGGGACCGCCACCTCGACACCATCCTCAAGGGCGGCTTCTTCTGCGCCAAGGCGGCGCTGCCGGCCTTGCGCAGCAGCCGCGGCAACATCGTCAACATCGCTTCGGAGCTGGGCCTCCAAGGGACCAGGCTCAACATCGCCTACTGCTCGGCCAAGGGCGGGCTCGTCAACATGACGCGCGCGCTGGCGGTGGAGCTGGCGCCCGAGGTCCGCGTCAACTGCGTGTGCCCCGGCCCGATCGACACCGAGCTGATGCGCGAATGTGCCGAGGCGAGCGGCGATGCGGCGGCGTACTACCGGCAGTACGAGGCCTGGGCGCCGATCCGGCGCATGGCGCGGCCCGAGGAGGTGGCCGAGGTGGTGGCGTTCCTCGCCTCGTCCCAGGCCGGCTACATGACGGGCTCGATCGTGCCGGTGGACGGCGGCAGCACCGCGGGACGCTAGATTCAGTCCGCGGGCGGCGGGAATCGGAGCATGACCCCGACGCCCGGCCGGCGGTCGCCGATCTCGACCGGGTCGAACCCCACACCGGCACGAGCAGGACGAAACCCTCGATGTCGGTGATCTTCAATTACATATTGTCAGGGTTGCCAGGAATGATCGTTCCGGTACCGATCACCTTGCCGTCCGTCATCAACTGGATCTGGTCTCCCTCGCTACCCACCTGCCAGCAGGTGCCCGGCTCGGACGCGTATTGGACGCACATGGCGTCGCCCTTGACGAACCAGGTGCCCACGTACTTGTTGCCCTTGGCATCCGTGCCCGTGATTGTCCCATCCTTGAGATAGTACTCGGTGAAGGTTCCTTTACCTTCCATGGCGCCGGTGATCCCATTGCACTGGAGGAGGACGTTGATTTCGTCGGCCGTGAGCAACTCCGCGGCCGAGACAAAGGTCGAGTTACCGAACGCCAACGCGAGAACGCCGGCGGCCGCGAGGCTGCACTTCCCGTATGGATTCGCGATCATTGTCACCCTCCCCCGGAACCAGGTCCGGTCAAGCGTTGGACGTACGTGAACATGCTAGCGTAACTTGGCTCAGAGCGGCGATCAAGCGGCGCGCCTCAGTCCGCGGGCGGCGGGAAGCGGAGCATTACGCCTAGGCCCGGCCGGCGGTCGCCGATCTCGACGGCGACGCGATGCAGGTCGGCGACGGCCGCCACCAAACTGAGGCCGAGGCCGCTGCCCGGCGTCCCCCGGCTACTCGTCGCCGCCCTGGTCGTCCGCCGGCACCTTGTATTCCTTGCCCAGTTCGCTCTCCAACCCGACGAGGTCCTCGGGCAGCGGCAGCCCCTGGGCGCGCATGGCGTTCAAGAGGGCGGTGAGCTTCAGGAAATTCTCGTGCCCGTCGGCGCCGGGGTCCTCGAGGCCCTCCAGCAGCAGCGAGATGGCGGCGTCCAGCTCCGCCTTGTTCATCGGCGACACTCCCGCCGCGATCGGCCCGCGCCGGCCGCGGTCATCGTTCCTTTAACCATTGCCCGCTATGATCTGCCGCCGGCCCCCCTTGCTACAAGAGGATTCGACGCGGCTGTTGAATTCGCTCGGGCCGAGTCTCGCCAACAAAGGCGGCCCGCCGCGCATCGGCACCGGGTGAGGTAGAAGGCTGCTGAAGAACCCGCACGCGCCGCGCATCGGCATCGGCTGACCTAGTCCCCGGCCAGCACGACGAGCGCATCGAGGGCGAGCGCGCCCTCGCCCTTCGGCAACACCAGCAGCGGATTGACGTCGAGCTCAACCAGCCGTTCCCGGTTCGCCTCGGCAAAGGCGGCGACCGCCATGACGGCGTCCACCGCCGC
>CAYPKW010000074.1:0-12027 GCA_964411425.1 uncultured Rhodospirillaceae bacterium | reverse complement strand
GACCGCCGCCACCAATTCCGCCATCCCCACGAGCGTTTCGGCTTGGCGGATCGAGGCTAGGTCGATGAGCCGCCCGTCGAGCGCGACGGCGCCCTTGCCGGCCTTGGCGGCCTCGGCCATGGCGGCGAGGATGCGCTTCGCCCGCTTCACTTCCGCCTCGCCCGGGCTGAACGTGTCGTTGGCGTGCTTGACCTGGCTCGGGTGGATCGCCCACTTGCCTTCGCAGCCCAGCGCCCGGGCCCGCGCGGCGGCGGCGCGGTAGCCCTCCGGGTCGGAGAAGTCGCCGAACGGCCCGTCGACGGGCCGGAGGCCGTTGGCGCGCGCCGCCACCACCATGCGGGCCAAGGGGTAGTGCCACATGTCGGCCCAGTGGGTCTGGCGCCAACCCTCCGCGTCGGGGTCGGTCAAGACCGCGTAGTCGCGGTTGGCGCCGCCGATATTGGTGGTGCGCGCCTTGATCGACGCGGCAAAGTCGGCGACGCCGAAATGCAGGCTCTCGATGCGCCGGCTGGCGCCGGCGATGGCATCGACGTTGCTCATGCCGAGCGCCGTCTCGATGATCAATTCGAAGCCGAGCCGCTTGTTGCGCCGCGCCGCCGCCTCGCACTGGCTCACCAGCATGTCCACGGCGTAGACGTCCGCGGCCGTTCCGACCTTGGGGATCATGACGAGGTCGAGCCGCTCGCCGCCCCGCTCGATCAGGTCGATGATGTCGCGATACATGTAATGGGTGTCGAGGCCGTTGACCCTGACCGACAGCGTCTTGCCGCCCCAGTCGATGTCGTTGAGCGCGCCGACCACGTTCTGGCGGGCCGGCACCTTGTCGTCGGGCGCGACCGCGTCCTCGAGATCGAGGAACACGATGTCGGCGTCCGAGCGCACCGCCTTCTCGAACAACGCCGGCTGGCTGCCCGGCACGGCGAGCTCGCTGCGGTTGAGGCGCACCGTCGCCGGCTCGACCTGCTTGAAGCTCATCGGGGGTCCCCTTTAGCAGGCCCCGTTAATGCTATGGCGCGGGCGCCTTCGTCAATCCTGCTCGCCGGTCGGGCGTCCCGGGCGCTCGGCCAGCGGGTGGTGCCGGCGCACCAACGCATGCAGGCGCTCGCCCGCGACGTGGGTGTAGATCTGGGTCGTGGCGATGTCGGCGTGGCCCAGCATCTGCTGCACGCTGCGCAGGTCGGCGCCGTGGTCGATCAGGTGGGTGGCGAAGGCATGGCGCAAGACGTGCGGCGACAGCCGCCGGGGATCGACTTGGGCCGCCACCGCCAACTCCTTCAGCATCTGGCCGAGCCGATGGCGGGTCAGATGCCCGCTGCGGCTGCGCGAGGGGAACAGCCAGGGACCTGCTGCCCCGGCCGCGCGCCCGGCCCGGCGCCTTGTCTTCGCCGGCAAGGCCGAGCGCTGCGCCAAATGGGCCGCCAACGCCTCGCGGGCCAGCTCGCCCAGCGGCACCATGCGCTCCTTGCCGCCCTTGCCGCGCACCATCACGACGCCGAGGTCGCGTCGCACGGCGGCGAGCGGCAATCCCACCAACTCGGAGACGCGCAGGCCCGCTCCGTACAGCAGCTCGACGAGCGCCGTCAGCCGCGCCCCGGCCGGGCCGGGGCGCGCGCGGGCCGCCTCGATCAATCGCTCCACCTCCGGTTCGGCTAGGACCTTGGGCAGCGGCCGGCCGAGGCGCGGGCCGTCGATCGGCGCGGTCGGATCGTCGCCGCGCCAGCCTTCCCCGACGATGAAGCGGTAGTACTGTCGCAGCACCGAAAGCCGGCGCGCCAGCGTGCGGGGCGCCATGCCGGCGCGCCCGATCCTGGCCAGATAGTCGCGGATCGCCTGGCTGCCGGCGGCATCGAGCGCCGCCCCGTGGGCGCCGAGAAACTTCTCCAGGTCGGCCAGATCGTGGCGATAGGCGGCCACCGTATTGGCGGCCGCGTTGCGTTCGGCCAGCAGCATTTCGAGGAAGGCCTCCACGTGGCGCGAGGCCGGGCCGCGCCGGCCGCCGGCGCCGGCTTGCCGCTCGCGCTTCATAGGCCGCTGCCGATCGCCGCCTCGAAGGCAAGTGCGCGCGCCTCCTCCTCGAGGCCGGCCCGCCGCAGGCTGTCGAGCACCCGGCCGAGCACCAGGGGATTGGCCGCCGCCGGCCCTTCCGGGCCGAGCGCCACCAGCGCCAGCAACACGGTCTCGCCGATCCGCCGAGCGTCCGCGGCTTGGCCGAGAGCGAACCACAGCCGGGCGTCGGGCATCGGCCCGAGGTCGGCGGCGCCGCCGGTGTCCAACATCGCCCAGGCATCGCCGGTGCTGGCGCCGAAGGCCTCGAGCACCGCCATCAGCCGCGCGGTCCGCGATGCCGCGCCGGCGTCAGGCTCCGCGCCGAGGCCGGTCGGCGTATCCAGCACGATCGACTCCGCGCCGCCGGCCAAGCTCGCAAGGGTCCACAGCGACGGCATGGCAAGCACGGCCTTCGGGTCGCTCGAGGCCTGCGCGAGTTCGAGCCAGGTGCCGGCGGTTTCATAACGCCCGGCCAGGTACAGCGCCCGTCCCGCCTCGCCGGCGAACCAGGCCAATGTCGGCGCCGGCGCCATCTGCATCAGCAGCGGCAGGTAGAGCGCCACGGCCTGGGCATAGGCGCCGCGAACGCGAGCCTCGGCAAGCGCCTTCGCCAGGAGGCGAGCGCGCGGCTCGGGCGCGAGGGCGCGCGCCGCCGCCTGATACAGCACGGCCCGGTCTCGCGCGCTGTCCAGGCCGGCGTCGATCGCGTCGTCGAGGTCGCGTGCGTTCGCCGGCACCTCCAGGTAATGACGCTGCAGCGCCTCCACCGGCAGGGCGCCGAGCGCCGCCGCGCGCTCGCCGGCTTCCAGTCGCAACGCCGCATCGGCATGCGGCCGCCCGGCGACGGCGGCGAGAAGGGCGGGTGCTAGCTTCGTCGCGTCGAGCTTCGGCAGGCGGCCGAGCGCGTCATAGACGGCGAGGTGGAGGGCCGTCAGCCCGTCGCCCGCGTCCGCCGCCGGCTCGCCTCCTTGCAGCGCACCGATGAGAGCCGCGAACAGCGGGTCGTCATGCCCCTGCTCGCCGAGCAGGTCGAGGCCGAGCGCGGCGGGCGCGCTCTCGCCGGCGCGCGCCTGGCAGAAGATCAATGCCTTCTGCAGATACGGGTTCTGGTCGTAGCGGGGGATGTTCTTGCGGGTCATGTCGCAGCCGCCGTCGAGATCGCCCGCGAGCCAGCGCAGATCGATACGATGGCGAGCTACGCCGGCATCCTCCGCGCCTTCCGAGACGCGCGCCAGCAAGGCATCGAGATCGGAGTCGCGGCCGAGCGCGGCGAGACGCTCGAGGCGCATCGCCAGCAGGCTGGCTCCGAACGGACCGGCCGGCGCCTCGGCCTGCGACAAGAGCAGGCGGCGGGCGAGTTCGCGCATGGCGGGCGACGCGATCGGGGCCGGCAGCTCGGGCAGCAGCCGTTCGACCAGGGACCGCGGCGTGCCGCGCCACAAGTCGGAACCGAAGCCGCCATCTTCCGGGCCGAGTACGCCCACGTCGTCCGGGCCCATCTCGCCCAGAACGTCGACGTCGATGCCCTGCCGCGGAACGGTGGGATCGGTCAGGTCGGCGGGCCCGACCGCGGCCTCCGGCGCCGCAGCGGCGGGCGCTACGTCGCCAGGCGCAACGCCCGGCGCGAGCGGCAGCGGCGCGCCTACCTCGGCCGCCATGGCGCCGGCGCCTGGCGCCAGCGCCAGGCCGCCGCACAGAATGACGAGACCGCCGCCCCGCCTAATCGACCAGGCGCTCATTGGGGATGACCTTTTCGATCGTCGCGGTCGGCGCCGGCATATCGACGGTCATCAGGTAGAGCGCGCCCCCGCCGACGGCGACAACCGCCAGCAAGACGAGGGCCATGACGGTCTTCTTCATTGCATCCACCCGTTGCGCGCCGCGTTCGTGCCGCCGCCGGGTCCGGGGTCCCGAGACTTGCGACATTCCGGCCAGTTTATGGTAGTTTTATATTATGACGAATCTTGGGCATTGTATCGGCCGGCCGAAGGCGATTCAACGCTTCTGCCGGCCGTGGCGTTAGCACGTTTCGAGCGGCGCGGGTCGAGGAACGGTTGGCATGGCCGGCGCGCGGCCTAAACCTGAAAGGACGATCGCCCTCATCGGCCTGATGGGGGCGGGCAAGAGTTGCATCGGGCGCCGGCTCGCGGCGGCGCTTGAGGTGCCGTTCGTCGATGCCGACCAGGAGATCGAGGAAGCCGCCGGCTGCACGATCGCCGAATTCTTCGCCCGTCACGGCGAGCCGGCGTTTCGCGACGGCGAACGCAAGGTCATTCGACGCCTGTTGAACGGCCCCGTCCAAGTGCTGGCGACCGGCGGCGGCGCCTACATGGACGCCGACACGCGCGCGGCGCTCGGCCGGCACGCCGTCACGGTGTGGCTGCGCGCGGACCTCGACCTGCTGATGCGTCGGATCGCCCGTCGCAACGACCGTCCGCTGCTGCAGCAGGCCGAGGACCCGCGCCGCAAACTGGCGCAGCTGATGGCCGAGCGCCACCCCGTCTACGGCGCGGCCGACCTCATCGTCGATAGCGCGGATGGACCGCCGGAGGTGACCGTGGAGCGCGTGCTCAAGGCGCTGGCGGCGTTTGTCGGGCAGCCACTCGCCGCTGAACGCGCCGCGCTATGAGCGATGCGACGCGGCTGCGGGTCGATCTCGGGGCTCGTGGCTATGACATCGTGGTGGGCAGCGGGCTGCTGGCGGAGGCCGGCCGTCATCTGGCGCCGGTACTGCGCCAGCCCCGCGTCGCGGTACTCACCGACCGCACCGTCGCCCGCCACTGGCTCGCCACCCTCGCCGCGTCGCTCGACGCCGCCGGCATCGCCTGGCATGCAATCGAGATCGAACCTGGCGAAGGCAGCAAGGACTTCCGGCACCTCGAGCAGGTGATCGACGCGCTGCTGGCGGCGCGGATCGAGCGCGGCACGACGCTGCTGGCGCTGGGCGGCGGCGTGGTCGGCGACCTCGGCGGCTTCGCCGCCTCGATCGTGCTGCGCGGCATCGACTGCGTGCAGCTTCCCACCACGCTTCTGGCCCAGGTGGACAGCGCCATCGGCGGCAAGACCGGCATCGACACCTCGGCCGGCAAGAACCTGGTCGGCAGCTTCCATCAGCCGCGTCTCGTGCTGGCCGACCTGGACACGCTTCGGACGCTGCCCCAGCGCCAGCTCTTGGCCGGTTACGCCGAGGTGGTGAAGTACGGCCTCATCGCCGACGCCGCCTTCTTTGCCTGGCTGGAGCGGCACGGCGCGGCGCTGCTCGCCGGCGACGCGGGGCTGCTGCGGCACGCGGTGGCCGCCGCTTGCGCCGCCAAGGCCGCCATCGTCGTCGCCGACGAGCGCGAGGCGGGCCGGCGCGCGCTCTTAAACCTGGGGCACACCTTCGGCCATGCGCTGGAGGCCGAGTACGGCTATTCCGATCAACTGCTGCACGGCGAGGCGGTGGCGATCGGCATGGTGCTCGCGTTCGATCTTTCGGCGCGCCTCGGACTTTGCCCGGCCGAGGACGCCGGGCGCGTGCGCCGCCATCTGGCGCAGGCGGGCCTGCCCGCCGGCCCGGCCGCGCTCGGCCGGCCGGCCGCCGATCCGGCCCGCCTCGTCGAACGCATGCACGGCGACAAGAAGGTGTCCGGCGGGCGCCTCGGCCTGGTGCTGGCGCGCGGCATCGGCCAGGCGTTCCTCGCCCGCGACGTCGACGCCGCGCTGGTGCGCAATCTGCTGCTGGACGCGCTCGCCGCCTGAGCGGCGCGTCCGTTTCCAGAGGATGTCCCGATGATCGCGACCGTTGCTGCCATTCTGCTGCTGCTGTTCATGTCGGCGTTGTTCTCCTGCGCCGAAACCGCCATCACGGCGGCCTCGCGTCCGCGCCTGCACGCGCTCGAGCGAAAGGGCAATCGCCGCGCCGCGCTCGTCAACCGCATGCGCGCCCGCATGGAGCCGGTCATCGGCGCCATCCTGCTCGGCAACAACCTGGTCAACATCCTGGGCTCGGCGCTCGCCACCGGCGTGATGATCGCGGCGTTCGGCGAACGGGGCGTCGCCTATGCCGCGGTGGGCATGACCGTGCTCGTCGTCATGTTCGGCGAGGTGCTGCCGAAGACCTACGCGATCAACAACGCGGACCGCACGGCGCTGGCGCTGGCGCCCGCGCTGCAGGTGACCGTGCTGGCGTTCGCGCCGATCACCCGCGTCGTCCAGCTCGTCGTGCGCGGCCTGCTGCGGCTCTTGGGCGCGCGGGCCACGGCGGTGCTCGGCAGCGAATCGACCGAGCAGGAGCTGCGTGGCGCCATCGACTTGCACGCCGGCAGGGCGGGCGACGTGCGCGAGGCCGGCCGCATGCTGCACTCCATCCTCGACCTGCGCGACGTGGCGGTCAGCGACATCATGGTGCACCGGCGCAACGTGGTGGCGATCGACATCGACCAGCCGCCCGGCAAGCTGGTGGAGGAGGTGCTGGCGAGCTCCTACACCCGCATACCGCTGTGGCGGGGCGATCCCGACAACGTCGTCGGAGTGCTGCACGTGAAGGCGCTGTTGCGCGCCGTCCAGGCCAACCGAGGGTCGGTTGAGGGCCTCGACATCCCGAGCCTTGCCGCCCCGCCCTGGTTCATCCCCGACACCACCAGCCTGCTGGGCCAACTGCAAGCCTTCCGCGACCGGCGCGAGCATTTCGCGCTGGTGGTGGACGAGTACGGCGCGCTCATGGGCATCGTCACGCTGGAAGACATCCTCGAGGAGATCGTCGGCGACATCGCCGACAAGCTGGACGCGAAGGTGGCCGGCGTCAAGCCCGAGGCGGGCGGCTCCTACGTCGTCAACGGCACGGTGACGATCCGCGATCTCAATCGCGAGTTCGACTGGCGGCTGCCCGACGAGGAGGCTTCCACCGTCGCGGGCCTGGTGCTGCACGAGGCGCGGCGCATCCCGGACAAGGGGCAAGTCTTCGTCTTTCACGGCATGCGCTTCGAGATCCTCGAACGCCAACGTAACCAGATCAAGGCGCTGCGCGTCACCCCCTTGGTGCCGCACGCGGGCGGGCGGGCCGGCGAGACCGGCGCCGAGGGCGGTTGACGCCGGGCGAGCGCCGTCGATAGGCTCGGCCCTAGAGCATGATCCGGAAAAGTGGCTATCACTTTTCCGATAAGATCATGCTCAAGCTTTTGAATTAGAGCAAGATTCACGGATCAGATTGATTCAATCTGATCCGATCTTGCTCTAGGCTCGCAATCCGAGGTGCCCCATGGCCCTATCGCCCTCCGCCGAGCGACGCCATTTGCATACCCGCCGCCTGGAGTTCGAAGGCTACCGCCGGTCCGACGGCCTGTTCGACATCGAAGGCCGGCTCACCGACATCAAGACCTACGACGTGCCGAACCAGTGGCGCGGCACCATCCCGCCCGGGGAGCCCATTCACGACATGCGGATCAGGCTCACGGTCGACGGCGACTACACGGTGCGCGACATCGAGGTCGAGACCGCGGCCGGGCCGTTCCGCATCTGCCCGGACATCACGCCGCGTTTCGCCGCCATCAAGGGGACGCGGGTGGGGCGGGGCTGGCACCGCCGGGTGAAAGAGCTGTTCGGCGGCGTCAACGGCTGCACGCACCAGATGGAGATGCTGGGCGCCTTGGGTACGGTGGTGTTCCAGACGGTGTTCGGCATGCGCGAAGTGCGATCCGACCCCGAGGCACGCCCGCTGTTCATCGATTCCTGCCACGCGCTCGCCAGTGACGGCGAGGCGGTGAAGAGCTTCTGGCCGCAGTTCTATACCGGCAGTTGAGGGTGGCGCGGTTCGCCTGACCCGATGCGCAGCGGCGTCGCGCCGACGCCCTCGCCGTGGCCGGCGCGCCGGTGGCCGGTCTCGGTGGCAGCCGCCCGAAAATAGGCCAGGATGAACACCCTGATCGCCGCGGTCAGACTCGATTCCTTGCGCCGGTCGTCGATCTCGGTGCAGAGCCTGTGCACCGAGAGGCGTTGGCGCCGGGCGATCTCGCCCAGGGAACGCCACATCATCGGCTCGAGCCGCAGGCTGGTGCGCCGGAAACCGACGATCACGTTGCGGCTGACCAGCGTGCTGTTTCCCGGTTCCGCCATTTCGGCAACCCCAGCAGCCAATAGCCGGCGGGCGGATGCGCCGCCGTATGGCACAGTGTTATACAACCATAGATTTGTTAATGACACTGTTAACCGTCTTCTGGTTGTATCTCGGCCGAGTCTCGACCGGCGAACTCGGCCGGCGTCAGGGTCTCGAGGGCGAGGGCATGGACCGGGCCAGCCAACTCGGCCGCGAGCAGGCGGTGGACTTCCCGCTGGCGGGCGAGCCGCGGCAGCCCCTCGAAACGGGCCGAGACCACCTGCACCCGGAAATGGCTCTCGCCGCCCGGGCGCGCGCCCGCGTGGCCGGCGTGCAGGCGCGATTCGTCGATCACGCTCAGATGGGTCGGCGCCAAGGCGCTGGCGAGCTTAGCCTCGATCGTTCGCGCAACCGACATGGCCGTTCCGCCTCCTTGGGACGTCTCACAATGCCAGGCCGGCCGCCGCCGCGCCAGCCGGGCGCCCGCTGCTTGCCACGGCCCGCCGGCGGCCGCATATTGGTGCCATGCAAAGACGCCTGCTCGAATCCGACGGCGCCGGCGAGGAGGCTCCACCTCCGCGCCAGGGCTGCGACCATCCGCTCTGCACGGCGCCGGGCGAGCACCGGGCGCCGAAGGCGCGCGACCGGCTGCACGAATATTACTGGTTCTGCCTCGACCACGTGCGGGAATACAACCGGGCCTGGGACTACTATGCCGGCTGGAGCGCGGTGGAGATCGAGACGGCGATCCGCGAGGACACCGTTTGGCAGCGCCCGACTTGGCCGCTCGGCCAGTGGCGGGTAATCCGCCCGCGGGCCGACAACGCGATGTTCGGCGACCGGTTCGCCGGTCCCCGGAACGGCGACAGCCGTCGCCGGCCTGAGACCGCCGAGGAGCGGGCGCTGGCCATGCTGGATTTGAGCCCACCGGTGACCCCGGCGGAAATCAAGAGCCGCTACATCGGCCTAGTGAAACGATTGCACCCGGACGCCAACGGCGGCGACAAGCTCGCGGAGGAGCGCCTGAAGTCGATCAACCAAGCGTACGCGACCTTGAAACAGACTATCGCCCTGTGAACCCCGCCGGGGCCTTGCGAAAGAAACGCCCATGCCCGCCGACGCCAACTCCGCCACGCAGCCCCGCGCCCTGCCCGACATCGCCATCGCGGTGCGCCAGACCTTCGGTCTCGACAGCGACATGCAGGTGCCGGCGTTCAGCCAGGCGACCGAGCACGTGCCCGATATCGACGACGCCTATCGCTTCGACCACGATACGACGATCGCCATCCTGGCCGGCTTCGCCTACAACCGCCGGGTGATCATACAAGGCTACCACGGCACCGGCAAGTCGACCCATATCGAGCAGGTGGCGGCGCGCCTCAACTGGCCGTGCATCCGGGTCAACCTCGACAGCCACATCAGCCGCATCGACCTCATCGGCAAGGACGCCATCGTCCTGCGCGACGGCATGCAGGTGACCGAGTACCGCGAGGGCCTGCTGCCGTGGGCGATCCAGCACGCCACCGCGCTCGTCTTCGACGAGTACGACGCCGGCCGGCCGGACGTGATGTTCGTCATCCAGCGCGTGCTCGAGGTCGAGGGCAAGTTTACCCTGCTCGACCAGAACCGGGTGATTCACCCGCACCCGGCGTTCCGCCTGTTCGCCACCACCAACACGGTGGGGCTCGGCGACACCACCGGCCTCTACCACGGCACGCAGCAGATCAACCAGGGGCAGATGGACCGCTGGAACATCGTCGCCACGCTCAACTATCTGCCGCACGAGGACGAGGTGAACGTCGTGATCGCCAAGGCGCCCTCGTACGACACCGATGACGGCCGGCGCACCGTCGGCGCCATGGTGGCGCTCGCCGCCTTGACCCGCTCCGGCTTCGTCGCCGGCGACATCTCCACCGTGATGTCGCCGCGCACGGTCATGACCTGGGCGCAGAACGCGAAGATCTTCAACGACATCGCCTACGCCTTCCGGGTAACCTTCCTCAACAAGTGCGACGAGCTCGAGCGGACGACCGTGGCCGAGTACTACCAGCGTGCCATGGGCCGGGACCTCGACCTCGGCCGCAGCAAGTCGATGCTGGTCTAGAATCGACTTGAACGAGCGCGCCAACAGGGTCGAGGAGTTCCGGCGCGTCACCGGCGCCGCCATGCGGGCCATCGCCGGGCGCGCCGAGTTGAATGCCGTTTTCGCCCCCGCGCCGCACGGGCTAAGCGGCGGCGAGGCGCGTTTGCCGTTGCCCTCGCGCGAGCTTGGCGCCCTCGAGGTCGGCGTGGTGCGCGGCGTCGCCGACGCGATCGCCCTCAAGCTGCGCCACCACAGCGACGCCATCCACGCGCGCGAGGCGCCGAAGGGCGACGCGGCCCGCGCCGCGTTCGACTCGGTCGAGCAGGCCCGCGTCGAGGCGCTGGGCGCCCGGCGCATGGCGGGCGTGGCGGACAATCTTGCCGTGGCCCTCGACGAGCATTGCCGGCAGCACGACTTCGCCAGGATCGCCGACCGCATCGACGCGCCGCTGCCCGAGGTTCTCCGGCTCCTGGCCCGCGAGGCGCTGACCGGTGCCATGCCCCCGCCCGCCGCCCGGCGCATGGTCGAGCTGTGGCGCCAGGGGCTCGACGCGCGGGTGCGCGAGGACCTCGCTGGGCTCGCCGACCTGGCCGGCGATCAACGCCTCTATGCCAAGGCGGTGCGCCGGCTGCTCGCCGACCTCGACATCGATCTCGGCGCCGAGGAGCCGGGCTCGAGCGAAGCGGATGCCGACGCCGAGGGCGACAACAAGGACGACCGGCAGAGCGACGCCGAGGGCGGCGACAAGTCTCCGGCCGAGACCTTCGCCGCCATGGAGGGCCGCAAGGCCGAGGCGGCCGACGCGATGGCCGAAGGCGAGAGCATGGACGCCGACGCGGAGATGCGGGGCGTGCCGGGCGAGGACCAGCCGGGCCGCCCCGGCCGGCCGCAGGACGGCCTCGCCAACAGCCGGGGGCAGCCGCTCTATCGCGCCTTCACCGTCGAGTTCGACGAGGAGGTGGACGCGGCCGAGCTGTGCGATGCCGCCGAGTTGCAGCGCCTGCGCCAGCTTCTCGACCAGCAGCTCGCCCACCTGCAGACGGTGGTCGGCAAGCTCGCCAACCGTCTGCAGCGCCGGCTTCTGGCGCAGCAGACGCGGGCCTGGGAATTCGACCTCGAGGAAGGGCTGCTCGACACCGGGCGGCTCGCCCGCGTCGTCGTCAATCCGGCGATGCCGTTATCCTTCAAGCGCGAGAAGGAGACCGAGTTCCGGGACACCGCGGTGACGCTGCTCATCGACAACTCGGGCTCCATGCGCGGCCGGCCGATCACCGTGGCGGCCATGAGCGCCGACATCCTCGCCCGCACCCTGGAGCGTTGCGGCGTCAAGGTGGAAGTGCTGGGCTTCACCACCCGCATGTGGAAAGGCGGCGGCGCGCGCGAGCGCTGGATTGCCTCCGGCAAGCCGGCCAATCCGGGCCGTCTCAACGACCTGCGCCACATCGTGTACAAGGCGCACGACGCGCCGTGGCGGCGCGCCCGCAAGAGCCTCGGCCTCATGCTGCGCGAGGGCATCCTCAAGGAGAACATCGACGGCGAAGCGCTGCTGTGGGCGCACGACCGGCTGATCGGCCAGTCCGAGCAGCGCCGCATCCTGATGGTCATTTCCGACGGCGCCCCGGTCGACGACTCGACGCTGTCGGTCAATCCCGGCAATTATCTCGAACGCCACCTGCGCGACGTCATCCAGTGGATCGAGACCCGATCGTCCGTGGAGCTGGTGGCGATCGGCATCGGGCACGACGTGACGCGCTACTACCGGCGCGCGGTCACCATCGTGGACGCCGAGCAGCTCGGCGGCACCATGCTGGAGAAGCTGGCCGAG
>CAYPKW010000073.1:11071-12821 GCA_964411425.1 uncultured Rhodospirillaceae bacterium | reverse complement strand
GTGATCACGTCCCGGCCCGCGCCGACCGCCGAATCGGTAACATCATTGAAATCGAACACGTCGTTGTCGGCGCCGCCGTTCAGATAGTCGGTGCCGGTACCGCCAACCAGCGTATCGGCTCCGGCCCCGCCCACCAGGAGATCGTTACCGGAACCGCCGGTGATACTGTCGTTGCCGTCGTAGCCGAACAGCAGGTCGTTGCCAGGGCCACCGCTTGCGCCGCCGTTGATCGTGTTATTGTCGGTGTTACCGGCGACGACGTCGTCCCCGGCGGTCCCGGCCATCGGATCGGCGTCATCCGTGCCGATGGAGTAAGTAAAGGTGCCGGTGCCGAACGCATAACCAAGGTACGATCCGCCGTTGAAGGAGATGTTCTCGACCGGAGTGGCGGGATCGGGAGAGTTCGAAAAATGGTTTAGCACCGTTATCTGTTGGCCGTTGTAGAGAATGACCAGATCGCCAGGCGTGGCTGCCGTCGTCGTATCGTGGAAACTCAACGACGAAAGCGCCGCGCCGCCCGTGTCGATAACGATGGTGTCGGCGCCGCCGCTGTCGTTGATGGTGTCGTTGCCGTCGGCGAGGCCGAACCGGTAGGTGTCGTTGCCACCGCCGCCGACGAGGCTGTCGTTGCCGGCTCCGCCGACGATGACGTCGTCGTTGTTACCGCCGCCGAGCGTGTCGTTGCCGCCAAGGCCGGTCACCGTGTCGTTGCCGTTGCCGCCCACGATGATGTCGGCCGAGGCGCTGCCCGTCAGCGAATCGGCGCTGGCGCCGCCAATGACGCCCTCCATGTTCCGGTAGGTGTCGGTGCCGAGCAAGTTGGCCGACAGATCGACGACAGTGTCGCTGCCGCTCTGCACCAGCGTGAAGGTAATTGCGCCCGTGGCGTCGGAAAGATTGAGCAAGTCCGTGCCGCCTTCGCCGTCGAGGATGTCGTTCCCCGCACCGCCTTGCAGGCTGTCGTTGCCGCCGCCGCCCAGCATGATGTCGTTGCCGGCGCCGCCGATGAGCGTGCTGTTGCTCCCCTCGCCGATGATGATGTCGTCGTTCGCCGTCCCGTCGATCGCGCTGGCGGTGTCCTGGCCGACGGTGACGGTGCCCACCGCCGTGTTGCCGGCGGTGTCGATGGCGGTATAGGTGAAGTTGACGCCTGCTCCTCCCGCGGCAACATCGGTGATGTTCACAAGATCATTGGTTCCCGCGGTCGGGGTATAGCTGTTGACGGTGACACCGGTGCCGCTGGCGGCGGCCGACACCTGTACCGCGCCATTGGAGTCGTTGGCCAAGAGCGCCCATTCAGGGACGTCGAAGGCCGTCCCCAGGGCGAAGTTGGTGATGAGGTTGTCCACCGTCGCCGTCGGCGCCGCCGTGTCGATGGTGACGGCCTGGCTGTCGGTGTTGCCGACGTTGCCCGCCGTGTCCACCACCCGCGCGTCGTAGGTGAAGCTCGCGGCGTGCGGGTTGCCCGTGTCGTTGTAGCTCCAGGTCGTGCCGGTGTCCTGCACGACATCCGACCAGGTCGTGCCGCCGTCGCTGCTGACCTGGATCTTCTCGCCCGCGCCCAGCGCGCTGTTGGTCCCCGACACCGTCAGCGTGGTGTCGTTGGTGATGAAGTCGGTCGAGGACGTGCCGGCGTCGGTGACGATGGCCGTGATCTCCACCGTCGCCGTCGGCGCCGCCGTGTCGATGGTGACGGCCTGGCTGTCGGTGTTGCCGACGTTGCCCGCCGTGTCCACCACCCGCGCGTCGT
>CAYPKW010000073.1:0-10971 GCA_964411425.1 uncultured Rhodospirillaceae bacterium | reverse complement strand
GGCGGCGTCCTGGACCGTGCCCGTGTTGAGATTGAACGCGGTCACGTTGAGGTCGGCGCTGTTCTCCCCGGCGCCGACCGTGTAAGAGAAGACGAGCGCGGCCGTTCCGCTGCCGCTGACGTAGGTCGCCGTGCCGCCGGTATCGAGAGTGAGCGTCGGCGGGCCGCCGGCAACATTCACCACTTCGCTGAAATTGACCGTCAGTTCGACCGACTCGCCTTCCTTGAGCGTGCCGTCGTTCGTGCCGTAGTCGACGGACGTCACCGTCGGCGCAGTCGTGTCGCCCGCCGCCACGCCCATGAAATCGCCCGCTGTCAGCGTGTAGGTGCCGAGCAGCTTGAGCGTGAGGTCCGCCGCGCCGTCGCCGTCGGTGTCGGCGTAGGCGAAGGTGTTGCCGCCGATGTTCGCGTACCAGGCGCCGTTAGGCGTGGGCGTCGTGCCGCCCCACGCGAGGTCGGTCGCGCCCAAGAGCGCGCTCCAGTCGATTTGATCGGCGCCCTGGGTGAAGCCTTCGATGCAGTCGCTGTTCGGCGAATCGTTGGGTTCGACATAGACGTAGACGTCGTTGCCGGCCCCGCCGACGAGTGTGTCGCTGCCGGCCCCGCCGACGAGCGTGTCGTTGCCGGCCCCGCCATAGAGCTTGTCGTCGCCGGCGCCGCCCTCGAGGGTATCGGCGCCGCTGCCGCCGAGCAGCGTGTCATTGCCGCCGCCGCCCAGGAGCAGGTCGTCGCCGTTGCCGCCGTCGAGCGAATCGGCGCCGCTTCCGCTGCCGTCCTGGTTGTCGCCGTAAATGGTGTCGTTGGCGTTGCCGCCGAACAGACGGTCGTTCCCCGCGCCGCCGACGATCAGGTCGCGGCCGTTCTCCTCCGTGTCGGAAGCGCTGCCGTTGTCGCCCCAAATCGTATCGTCGCCCGTTCCGCCGAGCAGAGTGTCCTTGCCGTTCCCGCCGGAAATCGAATCGTTGCCGCCGCCGCCGTCTATCCAATCGGAGCCCTCGCCGCCGAAGATCGTCTCCTTGCCACTGCCGCCGGTCACCGTATCGTTGCCCTGAAGGGCGTCGATGAGATCGTTCGTCGTGGAGCTCGAGCGGTTGATGGAGTCGCTCTTCTTCGTGCCCTTGATGGTCGCCATGAGGATCCCCCCACACTGGATGGCCGGCCCGACACACGCACGCGCCGCGCGGGGCGGCACGTTATTATTAAGATTTTCCTAAACTTTGGGGCAATGAGGCACGAATTTCCGGCAAGAGTCCAGTCCTGTTTATGGTAAATGCCCTCGATCGAGATTTGTCGCCGGCCGACGCAGTTACTCGCGGGCAACCGGCGGACTCGCTTTCCACTGCGGGCTGCCTTAATCCTTCCGCCACGGGTAGCAACCGGAGACGTGTTCATGTCTATCCGCGTCGCCATCAACGGCTTCGGGCGCATCGGACGCCTGGTGCTGCGCGCCGTCCTCGAGAGCGGCCGGCGGGACATCGAGGTGGTCGCCCTCAACGACTTGGGGCCGGTCGAGACCAACGCGCATCTGCTGCGCTACGACTCGATCCACGGCCCCTTCCCCGGCACGGTCGAGACGCGCCAAGCCGAGATGAACGCCGGGCGCGGCTGGATGAGTGTGACGGCCGAGAGGGACCCGGCGAAGCTGCCGTGGAAGGCGCTCGGGGTGGAGGTGGCGCTCGAGTGCACCGGGGTATTCACCGCGCGCGAGCAGGCCGCCAAACACATCGAAGCCGGCGCCAAACGAGTGCTGATCTCGGCGCCGGCGGCGGACGCCGACCTCACCGTCGTCTACGGCGTCAACCACCAGCGGCTGGAGGCCGGGCACCGGGTCGTGTCGAACGCGTCCTGCACCACCAACTGCCTCGCGCCTGTCGCCGCCGTGCTGCACAAGGCGATCGGCATCGAGCGGGGCTTCATGACCACGATCCACAGCTACACCGGCGACCAGCCGGTGCTCGACACGCTGCACAAGGATCTCTACCGGGCGCGGGCGGCGGCGCTGTCCATGATCCCGACCACGACCGGCGCCGCCAAGGCGGTGGGGCTCGTGCTGCCCGAGCTCGCCGGCAGGCTCGACGGCACCGCGATCCGGGTGCCGACGCCCAACGTCTCGCTCATCGACTTCAAGTTCGCGGCGCTGAGGCCGACCACGAGCGGCGAGGTCAACGCCGCCATGGTCGAGGCGGCGACCGCCGACAACAGCCCGTTGAAGGGAATTCTCGCCGTGAACGACCGGCCGCTGGTGTCTAGCGACTTCAACCACAACCCGGCGAGCGCCACGTTCGACCTGAATCAGACCCAGGTGGTCGACGGGCGGCTGGTGCGGGTGCTCGCCTGGTACGACAATGAATGGGGCTTTTCCAGCCGCATGGCCGACACCGCGGTTGCGATGGGAAAGCTCGGGTGAGCGGGCCGGGAGGCGTCGGCCGCTACGGGTGCGGCCGATGCGAGTATCGCCTGTCGCGATTGATATGAATCAAGGCGCTTGAAGGCCGCGCCGCCGATCCTCGTTTTCGCCCGCCAAGGCTGACCGACAAGGCCTGACCGCGCCCTACCGGCCGAACCGCGGCCGGGCCGCGACAAACCTCGTGCAACGACGATGCCGAAGAAGGAAGGAGAAGACCATGCGATTCGCACGATTCGCCATGCCTGCGGCACTGGCCGCTTCGCTCTTCGCCGGGCCGACATTGGCCGAGGACGCGCACCATCCCTCGACCTCCGATGCGCCGCCGGCGCAGCAGGGACAGACCCCGACGGCGCCCGGCGGCATGATGCCGATGATGGGCATGATGGGGCCCGGCGGCATGATTCCGATGATGGGCGCCGGCGGCATGATGACCATGATGCCGATAATGATGATGATGCATTACCAGGGTGCGATGGTGCCCATGATGCCCATGGGGCCCGGCGGCATGATGCCGACGATGGGCATGATGGGCGCGCCCGGAACGATGCCGATGATGGGGTCCATGGGCATGGGTTCCATGGGCATGCCGGGGGCCGGCATGTTCGACCGCATCGAAGGGCGCATCGCCTTCCTGCGCGCCGAGCTGCAGATCACCGAGCCGCAAGCCGCCGCCTGGGACGCGTTCGCCGAGGCCTTGCGCGGTCATGCCAAGAGCCTCGGCGAGCTGCGCGCCGGCCTGCAGGCCGGCGGGGCGCCGGGTCTGGTGGAGCGCCTCGACGGCTACGAAC
Source organism: uncultured Rhodospirillaceae bacterium (assembly GCA_964411425.1). Classification (GTDB taxonomy): domain Bacteria; phylum Pseudomonadota; class Alphaproteobacteria; order Dongiales; family Dongiaceae; genus CAYPKW01. Next base: position 7,777 of record CAYPKW010000073.1, on the reverse strand, counting down.
GCTGGCTCGCCGCCCGCCTGGAGGCCCTACGCGCACTGAAGCCGGCGTTCGCGCAGCTCTACGCGGCCCTCTCGGACCAGCAGAAGAAGACCGCCGAGGAGCTCGTCGCGTCGCACATGGGTTTCGATCGGATGGGACCGATGTAGGCCGAGCGGCCGGTCAATGATCGACGGTAGAGGAGGATTGCCATGTCGACCGCACCCGCGGTTTCGGGCGACGATCGCCGCCGCATTCCGATCGTTGCCTTCGGGCTCAGCCTCGGGCTGTTCTTCGTCATCTCCTACCTCGTATGCCTGGCCGGATACTTCGGGCTTCCGGACTGGCCGATTCGCCACGAGGCGTTGAGCGTGCTGCTGCCCGGCTTCGAGCTGTTGACCTGGCCGAGCTTCTTCCTCGGTCTCGGCGAGAGCTTCGCCTGGGGCTGGTACATCGCCCTGGTCTTCGGACCGATCTACAACTTCCTGTCGGCAAGGCTCGCGTAATCGGAGTCCGGCATGGCGGTCGACCCGGTTTGCGGCATGACGGTGGACGAGGGCTCCGCTCCCGCGACCCTCGTCCATCTCGGCCGCAGCTATAGCTTCTGTTCGACTTACTGCCGCGGCCGGTTCGAGGCGAACCCGCTCGCCTTCGCAGGCCGGGAGGGGGAACTCCGGCCGCCGCCGCGCCCGCCGGCGACGGAGCTCGCCAAGGACCCCATCTGCGGCATGATGGTGGACAAGGCGACGGCGCTCAAATCGGAGCGCGGCGGGCGCACCTGGTACTTCTGCAGCCCGACATGTCTGCGTACCTTCGAGGATCCCGAGCGCGCGCTCAAGTCCATGCGCACGCGCGTCGCCATCGCGCTCACCGGCGTGCTGGCGCTCGCCGTCCTGCGCGCCGGCGCCTTCATCGCGCTGGCCGCCGGCGCCACCATCGTCACCTGGGTGCCGATTCCGGCGCTGCCCTGGTTCACCTGGGGTATGTGGCTGTTCCTCCTCGTGACCCCGGTGCAGTTCATCGGCGGGTGGTCGTTCTACAGGGGCTCCTGGACCGCGATCCGGACGCGTTCGATCAACATGGACTTCCTGATCGCGCTCGGCACCAGCGTCGCCTACCTCTACAGCGTGGCCGTCATCTTCACGCCCGAAATCCTGCCGGTGAAGGTGGAAGAGCGCGACGTCTATTTCGAGGTTTCCGCCGTCATCATCGCGTTCGTCCTCCTCGGCAAGTACATGGAGGAGCTGATCAAGAAGCGCTCCTCGGCCGCGGTGCGCAAGCTCATGGACCTGCGTCCGGCCACCGCCCGCGTGGTCCGCGACGGCACGGAAACGGAAGTCCCGGCCGAGTCGATCATGGTCGGCGAAGCCGTGCTGGTGCGGCCCGGCGAGCGCATCGCCACCGATGGCGAGGTCGTCGAAGGCGCCTCCTCGGTGGACGAGTCGATGCTGACCGGGGAATCGATGCCGGTCGAGAAGGCCGCCGGCGCCAAGGTGATCGGCGGCACGCTCAACCGCAGCGGCATGCTGCGCTTCAAGGCGACACGCATCGGCAAGGACACGGCGCTCTCCCAGATCATCAGGCTGGTGGAGGAGGCGCAGGCCAGCACCGCGCAGATCCAGCGCCTCGCGGACCAAGTCACCGGCTACTTCGTGCCCGCCGTGGTCGCGGTGGCCTTCCTCGCCTTCTTCGGGTGGTGGATCGCGGGCGATTTCCCGCAGGCGCTCCTCGCATTCATCGCGGTGCTCATCATTTCCTGCCCCTGCGCGCTGGGCGTCGCCACCCCGGCCGCGCTCATGGTGGGCGTCGGCAAGGCGGCCGAGGCCGGCATCCTCATTCGCGGCGCCGAGGTGCTGGAGCGTGCGCGCAAGCTCAATGCCGTCATCTTCGACAAGACCGGGACCCTCACCCGCGGCGAGCCGAACGTGACCGATGTCGTTCCGCTCTCCGGCCAGAGCGAGGCCGACGTGCTGCGCCTGGCGGCCGCCGTCGAGGTCGGCTCCGAGCATCCCTTGGGAGAGGCGATCGTCCGCGCCGCCCGGCACCGGGATCTCGACCTGCCCGCGGTCGCGGGCTTCCAAGCGATCGCCGGCCGCGGCACCCGCGGCATCGTCGCCGGCCGCCCGATCCTGCTCGGCAACCGGCGATTCCTCAAGCAGGAGGAAATCGACGTTTCCGGCGCGGAAGCAACGATGATTCGCCTGGAGCGCGAAGGCAAGACCGCTATGCTGGTCGGCGCCGGCGGCGCGCTTGCCGGCATTATCGCGGTCGCCGACACGCTCAAACCCGAAGCCAAGGAGGCGGTCGCGGCCCTGCGCGAGGAAGGGATCGAGGTCATCCTTCTCACCGGCGACAACGAGCGCACCGCGCAGGCGATCGGAGGCGAGGTCGGGATCGACCGCGTCATCGCCGAGGTGCTGCCCGGCGACAAGGCGAAGGTCGTCAAGGAGTTGCAGGGCCAGGGCAAGATCGTCGCCATGGTGGGCGACGGCGTCAACGACGCGCCGGCGCTCGCCACGGCGGACATCGGCATCGCCATCGGCTCCGGCTCCGACGTGGCCAAGGAGACCGGCGGCATCATCCTCATCAAGGATGACGTGCGCGAGGTCGTGACCGCCATCCGCCTGTCCAGGCTCACTCTGCGGAAAATCAAACAGAACCTGTTCTGGGCCTTCGCCTACAACACGGTCGGCATCCCGGTGGCGGCGTTGGGCTTCCTCAACCCGATCGTCGCCGCCGCCGCCATGGCGCTGAGCTCGCTCTCGGTCATCGTCAACTCGGCCCTGCTGAAGCGGGCGAAGGTGTGAACTTCTGGGAATGAAGGAGCAACATGAAAATGTCGATCCCTCTCGCCATCTTCGCAATGGTTGCCTGGGTCGCGGGCGCCCCGGTCGCCATGGCCGGCGCCAAGGTCTATGTACCGCTGGGAAGTGCGGGTGAGGTTCTCGTCATCGACAGTGCCGATGACAGGATCGTTGCCACCATCGGCGGGCTCGGCGATGTGCATGGGCTGGGCGCCGCCGCCGGCGGGCAATACCTGGTCGCCGGCAGCTACGCCGAGACCGCCCCGGGCGAGACGACCCCGCCGGCCAAACCGGAGGCCATGTCGGAAGACGAGCACGCGGCCCATCACCCCGCGGCGGGCGAAGACAAGACCAAGCGCCGGCCCCGGGCCATCAGCATTCTCTCGGTGATAAGCGTCGCGGACGGCGCCGTCGTGCGTCGGGTCGAGGTGCCGGGCGCCGTGCACCACGTGGCGGTGTCGCCGGACGGACGCTATGCCATCGCCACGCACCCCAACGACGACGGCATCAGCGTCACCGATCTTTCCACCTTCGCGGTATCGGAGATCGTGCGCACGGGTCCGGTGGCGAATTACGCGGTGGTGTCGCCCGACGGGGCGCTGGCCTACATCAGCAACACCGGAAACGGCACGGTCAGCGAGATCGACACGTCCACATGGATCGTCCGTCGCAACATCATGGCGGGCGGCAGCCCGGAACACATGGTCCTGTCCCCGGACGGGCGGACACTCTATGTCGCCAACATCGACGTGGGCACGGTCACCGTCCTGTCCCTGGCCCAGGGGCGGGTGGAGAAGACCTACTTCGTCGGCGGCGCGATCCACGGGATCGACCTCTCCGACGACGCGCGCACCCTGTTCGTGAGCGGCGAAGGCGACGACAAGCTCGTCGCCATCGACCTCGCCACTGGCGAGATGCGGACGAGGGCCCTCGGCCCGGCCCCCTATCACCTGGCGGTCGTGCGCGGGGCGGGGAAGCTCTACGTCTCCAGCCAGAACGAGCCTAAGATTTGGGTCGTAGACACGCTCAGTCTCGAAGCGCTGAGCGTCATCCCGATCCGCGGCCAGGGTCACCAGATGGTGGTGGTTCGGTGACCGAAGCTTTCAGCGCCATGGGACAACTCTGGCAAGAGCGGTCGGCGTCACGAAGGGAGTGAGACCATGCAGACCGTCAACCCACGATTCGCCGTCGCGATCGCCGGCGTCGTCCTGCCCTTGGCCATGGCTGCGCCGGCCCTCGCGACCAGCCACGAAGCCGCGCCGGCGCAACCCGCCCAGGAACACGAGATGATGATGGACCACCGCATGATGAGCCCCGGGCTGCTGATGCCGATCATGGACGCCGCGCGGGGCCGCAAGCTGTTCGCCTCCAAGGGCTGCGTCGTCTGCCATGCCGTCAACGGCGTCGGCGGCAAGGACGCCCCTCCACTCGATGCCTCGACGATGCAGCCCATGATGAACCCGTTCGATTTCGCGGCCGGCATGTGGCGGGGCGCCGAGGCGATGGTCATCATGCAGCGGGAGGAACTGGGCGCCCAGATCCAGCTCACAGGCGACGAGCTCGCCGACATCATCGCCTTCGTCCATCACGCGGAAGAACAGCGGGAATTCTCCGAGGACGACATTCCGGCCGACATCAAGGCCCTCATGCACCACATGGCGGAGGGTGAGGAGGAGGGCGAGGAGCATGAGCATATGACCGAGGAGCCCGCGGGCCAATGACATCGCCTGCGCGGGCGGCCCGATGACTATGGGAGGTGGAAGCCGTGAGAATCTCGCCGAAGCCCTTGGGAGCTTATCCCTGGTACCTGCGGCCGTTCTTCTGGAACCAAAGGCGCAAATACGGCGCGGTGCTCGATTCGGCGCTCCTGTGGGCGCGCTCGCCCAGGGTGTTCCTGGGCGTCGCCCTGCTTTACGGGGCGATCGACCGCAGAGGCTCGCCGCTGGCGCCGCCCTTGCGCTCGCTCGTGACCGTCCGCGTCTCGCAGCTGAACGGGTGCCGGTTCTGCGTCGACCTCAACTCGGCGACGCTGCTGAAACGCGGCGTGCCCGTCGAGAAGGTCATGGCGCTCGACTCCTGGCGCACGAGCAACTTGTTCAGCGAACCCGAGCGCGCGGCGCTCGCCTATGCCGAGGCGATGACCCTGTCCGACCGCGGCGTCGATGACGCTTCGATGGCCGACCTGAAGCGGCATTTCGGCGACGACGCGATCGTCGATCTCACGGCCCTCATCGGGTTCCAGAACATGTCCAGCAAATTCAACAGTGCGCTTGCCGTCCCGCCCCAGGGGTTCTGCCGGCTGCCGGTTCCCGGCGCGGCAGGGACTGGTGTATCGCCGTGACCATGCCGACCCTTAGCGCATGACGGATTGGCGGATGCAACTCCAGTTTCTCGGCGGCGTCGGCACGGTGACCGGGTCGAAATACCTGGTGGAGACGGGCGGCCGGCGCATTCTTGTCGACTGCGGACTGTTTCAGGGACTGAAGCAGCTCCGGCTGCGGAATTGGGACCGTTTCCCGGTTGAACCGGCCAGCCTTGACGCGGTCATCCTGACGCACGCGCATCTCGACCACTCGGGCTATCTGCCGCTGCTGGCGCGCAACGGCTTCGAGGGGCCGGTGTTCTGTACCGCCGCGACGCGGGACTTGTGTTCGATCCTGCTGCCGGACAGCGGCTATTTGCAGGAGCGCGACGCCGAGTACGCCAACCGGCACGGATTCTCAAAACACAAGCCGGCGCGACCGCTCTATACGAAGGCCGAGGCGGTCGCGAGCCTGAGCCTGTTCCAGCCCAGGGATTTCGAGACGCCGTTCGACGCGGCCGCCGGAATGAGCGCGCGCTTTCGGCCGGCCGGCCACATTCTCGGCGCCGCCCTGGTCGAGTTGGCGGCCTCCCGAACGACACTCCTGTTCTCGGGCGATCTCGGCCGGCCCGGCAGCGCGACCATGGTCGATCCGGCCGTCGTGCGACAGGCGGACTTTGTCATCGTCGAGTCGACCTACGGCGACCGAACGCACGCCGCGGTCGACCCCGAGGACGTTCTGGCGGACGTTATCGGCAGGACCGCCGGGCGCGGCGGCGTCGTCCTGATTCCGACGTTCGCGGTCGGGCGCGTGCAGTCGATCCTTTACCATCTTCTTCGGTTGAAGGCGGCGCGGCGGATCCCGGACCTGCCGGTGTTCCTCGACAGCCCGATGGCGGTCGATGCCAGCGACATCTTCTGCAATCACGTCGGCGAGCATCGGCTGACGCCGGAACTTTGCCGTGCGCTGTGCGGCGTCGCCCGCTACGTCACCCGGGCCGAGGAATCGCAGGCGCTCGACCGCGACCGCTTTCCCAAGGTCATTCTCGCCGCAAGCGGCATGGCGACCGGCGGTCGGGTTCTCCACCACCTGAAGGTGTTCGCGCCGGACCCGAAGCACACCATCCTCTTCACCGGCTTCCAGGCCGCCGGTACGCGGGGTGCTGCGATGGTCGCCGGCGCGCCAAGCGTCAAGATACACGGCGGCGACGTGCCGGTGCGTGCCGAGGTCGCCAACCTGGACGCGCTGTCGGCCCATGCGGATCGCGAGGAAATCCTAACTTGGCTCGGCCGGTTCGAATCGCCGCCCCGGATCGCCTTCATCACGCATGGCGAGCCGGCAGCGGCCGACGCGTTCCGGCAGGCGATCGGGGAGCGGCTCGGATGGACCTGCCGGGTCCCCGCCTACCTGGAACGTATCGATCTTGAGGGGGCGTGAGCGTGGCGGGTGCGACAGAAGCCGAACACCACCGGCATTCGCTAACGCTTCGGCGCCTCGGCATCGACACGCATCAGGAAGCCGTCGCCTATATGCGGCAGGACTGCCACGTCTGTCGCTCCGAGGGCCTTTCGGCGCAAGCGCGCGTAGAGGTGACCGCCCACGGGCGCACGGTCGTGGCGACGCTGGGGTACGTCGTGACCGACCTGCTGGCGCCTGGCGAAGCGAGCCTGTCCGAAACCGCATGGCGCCACCTGCAGGTCAACGAGGGCGACGAGATCCGCGTCGCGCACGCGCCGCCGCTCGACTCATTGCGCCACGTCCGAGCCAAAATCTATGGTCACTCGCTCGACAGCGACGCCGTGCGGCGGATCGTCCAAGACATCGTCGGGGGGCGTTATGCCGACGTTCATCTGTCGGCCTTCATCACCGCCTGTGCCGGTCGGGCGCTCGACCAGCAGGAGATGCTGGCGCTGACACAAGCGATGGTCGAGGCCGGCAATCGGCTCGACTGGAACCGCCGGCCCATTGCCGACAAGCACTCGGTCGGCGGGCTGCCCGGCAACCGCACCACGCCCATCGTGGTCGCCATCGCGGCGGCGTGCGGCCTCACCATCCCCAAGACATCCTCGCGCGCGATCACGTCGCCCGCCGGGACCGCCGACACCATGGAGACGCTGGCGCCCATCGACCTCGACTTGGACGCCATGCGGCGCGTCGTCGAGCAAGAGGGCGGCTGCATCGTCTGGGGCAACGCCGTCAACCTGAGCCCGGCCGACGACATCCTGATACGCGTCGAGCGCGCGCTCGACCTCGACAGCGAAGGCCAGCTCGTGGCCTCCGTCTTGTCCAAGAAGCTCGCCGCCGGGGCCACGCATCTTGTTCTCGATTTGCCGGTGGGCCCAACGGCGAAGGTCCGCACCGATGCTGACGCCGACCGGCTCGCGACCGCCCTGACGGCGGTGGCGTCGGCCGCGGGCTTGGCGATCAGGATCCTCAAGACCGACGGCACCCAGCCGGTCGGTCGAGGGATCGGCCCGGCGCTGGAGGCGCGCGACGTCCTGGCGGTTCTGCAAGGCCACCCCAAGGCTCCGCACAGCCTGCGTCAGCGCGCGGTGCGGCTCGCCGGCTCTCTCCTCGAGCTCGTCGGCGCCGCATCGACCGGGATGGGGTCGGAGGTCGCCGACCGCACGCTGCGCGACGGCCGGGCTTGGCGGAAGTTCCAGGCCATCTGCCGCGCCCAAGGCGGTCTTAGAG
>CAYPKW010000072.1:0-13000 GCA_964411425.1 uncultured Rhodospirillaceae bacterium | reverse complement strand
TCTAGTCTTCAAGGTCCGACTAGGCGCTCGCGGCATCTCCGGGCCGAGCGAGGGCCGCAGATTCGCTTGTGTGCGGCGCTATGTCGCAGAGGGACCGCAGGCGTGACCGCACTCCGTCCGTCGGCCTCATCGATCCCGGCAAGCCGGCGCGGGACGCCTATTTCAATTCATCGCGATGATCCGGGAACGCGAGGGCGGAGGCGGCGGTCCGCGACGCCGTGGTGTCGGGTCATGCGAGCCGCGGGCCGGAAAGTCGGCGTGGCTTCGCCGGCCGCGGGCGGTGGTCTTCGATGCCCCAGCGCGCGAGCGCGTCGGCCCGCTCGTTCTCGGGGTGGCCGGAATGCCCGCGCAGCCAGCGCCAATCGACCCGGTGCGGGGCCTCGGCCGCCTCCAGGCGCAGCCACAAATCGACGTTCTTGACCGGCTTCTTGTCGGCCGTCTTCCAGCCGCGCCGCTTCCATTGGGCGAGCCACTTCGTGATGCCGTCCCGCAAATAGGTGCTGTCGGTGTAGAGATGCACCTCGACCGGCCGGCGCAGGCTTTCGAGCGCCCGGATCGCCGCCATCAGCTCCATGCGGTTGTTGGTGGTGAGGGGATCGCCGCCGTGCAGCTCGCGCTCGACCGCGCCGTAGCGCAGCACCGCGCCCCAGCCGCCCGGGCCGGGGTTGCCGCTGCACGCGCCGTCCGTGAAGGCCTCGACGAGCAAGCGCGCGGCGCCGCTCATTCGAGGCCGTAGCTGGCGATGCCGCGCACGCCGGCGTGGAACTGCAGCTTGCGCAGATACTCGAGCGGGTCCTTCGGCTTGACGAAGGCGCCGGCCGGGTGATGGAGCCAGTCGTAAAGACGTGTCAAAAGGAACCGCAGCGCGGCGCCGCGCGCCAGCAGCGGCAGCGCCGCCAATTCCTCCGCCGGCAGATGGCGCAGCCTGCGATAGGCGCCGACGAGGGCGCGCGCCTTGGTGGCATTGAAGCTGCCGTCCGCCTCGAAGCACCAGGCATTGAGGCACACGGCCAGGTCGTAGGCGAGGAAGTCGTTGCACGCGAAATAGAAGTCGATCACGCCGGTGAGCCGGTCGCCCAGGAAGAACACGTTGTCGGGAAAGAGGTCGGCGTGGATGACGCCGTTCGCGAGGTCGCCCGGCCAGGCGGCCGCGATGGCCGCGAGCTCGCGGGCGATCTCGTCGCCGAGGCCCGGGCGCACCTCGCCGGCCCGCGAACGGCACGCCTCCGCGAGGCGCTGCCAGCCCGCGACCGACAGGTCGTTCCGGCGCCGCGGCGCGAAATCGCCGCCGGCCAGGTGCATGCGCGCCAGCGCCTCGCCCAGCAGCTGGCAGTGGCGGGCGGTGGGCCGGCGCGGCCACATGCCTTCGAGGAAGGTGACGATGGCGGCCGGCCGGCCGCACAGCTCGCGCAAGGCTTCGCCGTCGGCGGCCTTCAACGGCGTGGGGCAGGGGATGCCGCGCGCCGCCAGGTGGTCCATGAGAGCGAGAAAGAACGGCAGGTCCTCGCGCGCGACGCGCTTCTCGTAGAGGGTGAGGATGAACGTTCCTTGCTCGGCGCGGACGAGGTAGTTGCTGTTCTCCACGCCCTCGGCGATACCCTTGCAGGACACCACGCGGCCGATGTCGTAGCAGGCGACGAACGCCTCCAGTTCGCCGTCGGGAACTTCGGTGTAGACCGCCATCGACCGCGGGATCAGGCGCTCAGCACGCGCGGCAGCTTGAAATGCACGTTCTCGGCGGTGACCGGGATCTCTTCCAGGGTCACGGCATAGCGCCCGCGGCAGGCCTCGATCACCTCCTGCACCAGGATCTCGGGCGCCGAGGCGCCGGCGGTGAGGCCGAGGCAGCCGACCCCGGCGAGCCAGCCCCAATCGATGTCGGCGGCGCGCTGCACCAGCGTCGCCCGCGGGCAGCCGGCCGCTTGCGCCACTTCGACGAGCCGCATGGAGTTGGACGAATTCGGCGACCCCACCACCAGGATGGCGTCGCAGCGCGCGGCGATCGCCTTCACCGCCTGCTGGCGGTTGGTGGTGGCGTAGCAGATGTCCTCCTTGCGCGGCCCGTGGATCTTGGGGAACCGCGTCTTGAGCGCGTCGATGATCTCGGCGGCGTCGTCGATGGAAAGCGTGGTCTGGGTGATGTAGGCGAGCTTCGCGCCGTCCTCGACCTCGAGCGCAGCCACCTGCTCGCGCGTCTCGAGCAACGTCACCGCGCCCTCCGGAAGCTGCCCCATGGTGCCGATGATCTCGGGGTGGCCGGCGTGGCCGATCAACAGGATGTGGCGCCCGGCGGCGTAATGCCGCTCGGCCTCGTGGTGCACCTTGCTCACGAGCGGGCAGGTGGCGTCGAGAAAGAACATGCTGCGGCGCACCGCCTCGGCCGGCACGGCCTTGGGCACGCCGTGCGCCGAGAACACCACCGGGCGGTCGTCCGGCACCTCGTCCAGGTCGTCGACGAAGATGGCGCCCTTGGCCTCGAGGCTCTCCACCACGTGGCGGTTGTGCACGATCTCGTGGCGCACGAACACCGGCGCCCCGTATGACTCCAGCGCCTTTTCGACGATCAGGATGGCGCGGTCCACACCGGCGCAAAAGCCGCGCGGCGCCGCCAGAAGGATGGTGAGCGTAGGATCGTTCCTGGCCTTCGTCTCGCCTCGGCGCGCCGGGCCTTGTGCAAGCATCGGGGCTTCTCTACAGTCGCGGGGGAGGGTGCCTTACGGGAACACGAGCCTCGGGGGTAAAGGTAATACAGCAGCCACCCCCTAGGGAAGAGCGTCATGATTGTTCCGATTCCGGCGCAAAAGGCCCCGTACGGCGTCGAACTGGCGCCCGGCAAGAAATACCTATGGTGCGCCTGCGGGCGCAGCGCCCACCAGCCGTTCTGTGACGGCTCGCACAAGGGAACCGGGCTCAGCCCGCGTCCCTTCGAGGTGAGCGAAGCGAAGAAGGCATGGCTGTGCGGCTGCAAGTCGACCAAGAGCCAGCCGTTCTGCGATGGCACGCACAAGACGCTGTAGAGTGCCAATCGCGGCGGCGGCGCTCGCTGCCGCGCTGTTGTCGGGAGCCTGTTCGGGTCTCGGCGGCAGCGGCGCCGAGTTGCCTTGCCCGGCGCTTGCCACGGTGAGCGACGCCGCTAAGTTGACCCGCTTCGCGGGCGCGGGCCGCGATCTGACGGACGTGCGGTTCGAGGCCGAGATCATCGAGTTCGTCGGCGCCTGCGTCCAAGGCGGCGAGAGCGTCGACGTCGCCACGCGGGTGCGCATCGCGGCCTCGCGCGGACCCGCCGACGAGGAGCGCCGGGCGGATTTCCGTTACTTCGTCGCGGTGGTCACCAGGGACAAGCGGATCGTTGGGCGCAACGTGTTCGATTCGTCGATCGAGTTTTCCGGCAACAAGACCCGCGCCGCCGTCATCGAGGAGCTGGAGCAGGAGATCCCGCTGGCCGAAGGCGAGACCGGCGGCAATTACGTCATCTACGTGGGCTTCGAGCTGACGCCCGAGGAAGTCGAGTTCAACCGCCGGCAGATCGAGTAGCGTGGCGTCGATTTCCGCCTTGACCGGCCGGCGGCCGGCGAGGAAGCTGGCGGCGCAGGCTAGTGACCCTTGCGGGAGAGGCCGGCCGGGCGCATCGCGCTTGGCGCCGGCGCCGAAGGAGCAACCGCCCCGGAAACTCTCAGGCAAAAGGACCGCAAGGGGAAGCGCTCTGGAAAGTAGGCATTCCGCCTCACCGATGGGGTAACCCGCCAGCGCGGGGAATCTCTCAGGTCCGCAGACAGAAGGGGCCGCGCCGCCGGGATCGCCCGGCGGGCCGGCGCGGGCTGTCGGAGGAGGAGAGTGAACGAGCCGAACGCCCTCAAGCGCACGCCCCTTCATGGCTTCCATCGCGAGTTGGGTGCCAGGATGGTGCCGTTCGCCGGCTACGACATGCCGGTACACTATCCCGCCGGCATCATCGCCGAGCACCTGCACACGCGCCGCGCCGCCGGCCTGTTCGACGTGTCGCACATGGGGCAGGCCCGGATCTCGGGACCCCGCGCCGCCGCCGTGCTCGAAAGCATGACCACCGGCGACATCGCCGGGCTTGCCGCCGGTCGCCAGCGCTATACGCTCCTTACCAACGAAACGGGCGGCATCGACGACGATCTGATGATCGCCTATGCCGGCGACCTCTACCTCGCCGTCGTCAACGCGGCCTGCAAGGCCGAGGATTTCGCGCGGCTGGAGAAGGCCGCCATTTCCGGCTGCCGCATGCAGGTGCAGGACGATCAGGCGCTTCTGGCGTTGCAGGGGCCCAAGGCCGCCGCCGCGCTGGAGTCGCTGGTGGTCGGCGTCGGCGCGCTTTCGTTCATGGCCGGCGCGCGCTTCGCCTGGGGCGGGGCCAGCCTCTTCGTGACGCGCTCCGGCTACACCGGCGAGGACGGCTACGAAATTTCGCTGCCGGCGAGCCACGCGGATGGGTTCGCGCGGGCGCTGCTCCGCCACCCCGACGTGCGGCCGGTCGGCCTCGGCGCACGGGATTCGCTGCGCCTAGAGGCGGGGCTCTGTCTCTACGGCCAGGACATCGACAAGAGAACGACGCCCGTCGAAGCCGGGCTCGCCTGGGCAATCGCCAAGAGGCGGCGCGAGGAAGGCAGGTTCCCCGGCGCCGCTGTCATCCTGCGTCAGCTTGCCGAGGGGGCGAGCCGCCGGCGGGTCGGCGTCAGGCCGAGCGGGCGGGTCCCGGCGCGAGCCCACGCGGCGGTGCTCGATGCCGCCGGGCGGCGGATCGGCGAGATCACCAGCGGTGGCTTCGGCCCCAGCGTGGCGGGCCCCGTCGCCATGGGCTGTGTCGAGGCGCCGTCCGGCGAGCCGGGCACGCCGCTGCAAGTGGTGGTGCGCGACAAGCCAATGCCGGCGGAGGTGGCGGCGCTGCCGTTCGTGCCGCACCGCTACTATCGTGGCTAGGAAGGAGGAGACACGGATGAGCGAGATGAAGTTCACCCTGGAGCACGAGTGGATCCGGGTCGAGGGCGGCGTCGGCACCGTTGGCATCAGCGACTATGCGCAACAGCAGCTCGGCGACGTGGTCTACGTCGAGTTGCCGGAGCCGGGCCGCGAGGTCGAAAAAGGCAAGGAAATGGCGGTGGTCGAATCGGTGAAGGCGGCGAGCGAGGTCTATGCGCCGGCGAGTGGCGAGATCGTGGAGGCCAACGCCAAGCTTGCGGCCGATCCGGCCACGGTCAACGCGGCTCCGATGGGCGAGGGATGGTTCGTCAAGATCCGCTTGCGCGACCCCAAAGAGCTGGACGGCCTGATGAGCGAGACGGCCTATCGCACATACGTCGAGGGTTTGCACTGATGCGCTATCTGCCGCTCACCGACACCGACCGCAAGCAGATGCTCGCCAAGATCGGCGTGCCCTCGCTCGACGGCCTGTTCCGCGACGTGCCGGCCGCGGCGCGCCTCGATGCGCCGCTCGACTTGCCGGCGCATATGGGCGAACTCGAGGTCGAGCGCCGCATCGCCGCCATGGCCGCCAAAAACCTGGGCGCCGGGGCGGCGCCGAGCTTCCTCGGCGCCGGCGCCTACCGCCACCACGTGCCGGCCGCGGTCGATTACCTGATCCAGCGCGGCGAGTTCCTCACCTCCTACACGCCCTACCAGCCGGAAATCTCGCAGGGCACGCTGCAATACCTGTTCGAGTTCCAGACCCAGGTGGCGCTCATCACCGGCATGGAGGTGGCGAACGCCTCGATGTACGACGGCGCCAGCGCCGCGGCGGAGGCGGTGATGATGGCGAACCGCGTTACCCGGCGCGGCCGCGCGGTGCTCTCCGGCGCGCTCCATCCGCATTATCGCGAGACCATTGCCACCCATGCGCGCTTCCTCGGATTCCGGGTGGCGGCGCAGCCGCCCGATCCGATGGGTCGGGAAGACCTGGCCCCCCTCGTGGACGACGATACCTCCTGCGTCGTCGTGCAGAACCCGGGTTTCTTCGGCCATCTCCGGCACCACGGCGCGCTCGCCGCGGCGGCGCAGGCCAAGGGCGCGCTCCTCATCGTCGCCGTGACCGAGCCCGTTTCGCTCGGCGCCGTGCTGGCGCCCGGCGACATGGGCGCCGACATCGTGGCGGCGGAGGGCCAGCCGATCGGCAACGCGCTCAGCTTCGGCGGGCCCTATGTCGGTCTCTTCGCCACGCGCGAGAAATACGTGCGCCAGATGCCGGGCCGGCTGGTGGGCGAGACGTTGGACGCCGACGGCCGGCGCGGCTGGGTGCTGACGCTGTCGGCGCGCGAGCAGCACATCCGGCGCGAGAAGGCCACGAGCAACATCTGCACCAACTCAGGCCTGTGCGCGCTCGCCTTCACGATTCACCTGACGCTGCTGGGCGAAGCGGGGTTCAAGCGGCTCGCGGCCCTGAACCATGCGGCGGCGGTCGGGCTCGCGGACCGGCTCGCCGCGCTTGCCGGCGTCACGGTGCTGAACGACAGCTTCTTCAACGAGTTCACGTTGCGATTGCCGCGGCCGGCCGCCCCGGTAGTGGACAAGCTCGCCCGGCAGAGCGTTCTCGCGGGCGTGCCGGTATCGCGGTTCCATCCGGAAGACCCGGCACTGGCCGACCTCCTTCTCGTCGCCGCGACCGAAGTGAACACGGCGGACGACGCGGACCGGCTCGTCGGGGGGTTGCGGGAGGCGTTGCGGTGAACCGGCTTACCGACACCTTCAGCGGCAACCGCGGGCTCAGCCTCGAGGAGCCGCTCATCTTCGAGCAGGACATGCCGGGACGTACCGGCGTCGATTTGCTGGAGCCGCCGGCGCTGCGTTCGCGCCTCGGCGGCCTCGAGCGCCGCCAGCCGATCGGGCTGCCGGGTCTTTCCGAGCCGCAGGCGGTGCGCCACTACACGCGGCTCAGCCAGAAGAACTACGCCATCGACAGCGGGCTCTATCCGCTCGGCTCCTGCACCATGAAGCACAACCCACGGCTCAACGAGAAGCTGGCGCGGCTGCCGGGCCTCGCCGACCTGCACCCGTTGCAGCCGCTGTCGACCGTGCAGGGGGCGCTCGAGCTCATCGACACGCTCGCGCATTGGCTCAAGGTGCTCACCGGCATGCCGGCGGTGGCGCTGTCGCCGGGCGCCGGCGCCCAGGGCGAGCTGTGCGGCATCATGGCGATACGCGCGGCCTTGCAGGCGCGCGGCGACCCGCGCCGGCGCATCCTGGTGCCGGAATCGGCGCACGGCACCAACCCGGCGACGGCGGCCGCCTGCGGCTACAAGGTGAAGGCGATCCCGGCCACCGCGGACGGCCGCGTCAATCTGGCCAAGTTCAAGCGCCGCCTCGGCCCCGACGTGGCCGGCGCCATGATCACCAACCCGAACACCTGCGGTCTGTTCGAGCGCGAAATCATCGAAATCGCGGAAGCCATCCACGGCATCGGCGGGTTCTTCTACTGCGACGGCGCAAACTTCAACGCCATCATGGGCCGGGTGCGGCCGGGCGACCTCGGCATCGACGCCATGCACATCAACCTGCACAAGACGTTCTCGACGCCGCATGGCGGCGGCGGTCCCGGCAGCGGCCCGGTGGTGCTGTCGAAGGAGCTGGCCCCCTACGCGCCGCTGCCCTGGGTGGTGCACGGGCCGGGCGGCTTCGCGCTCGTCGAGCGCGACGAGACGGGCGGCACCTTGGGGCGGCTCAAGGGCTTCCACGGCCAGATGGGCATGTTCGTGCGGGCGCTCGCCTACATGATGAGCCACGGGGCCGACGGCTTGAGGCAGGCGTCGGGCGACGCCGTGCTCGCCGCCAACTACCTGTTGGCGAGCCTATCGGACGTGATGACGCCGGCGTTCCCGGGCCCTTGCATGCACGAGGCGCTGTTCGACGACCGGTTCCTCAAGGATACCGGCGTCTCTACCCTCGACGTCGCCAAGGCGTTGATCGACGAGGGCTACCACCCGATGACCGTCTACTTCCCGCTGGTGGTGCACGGCGCCATGCTGATCGAGCCGACCGAGAGCGAGAGCAAGGATTCCCTCGACCGGTTCATCGCCGTTATGCGCGCCCTCGCGGCGCGCGCCGGGCACAAGGACGCGGAGTTCTTCCGCCGGGCGCCGCGCTATGCACCGCGCCGGCGGCTCGACGAGACGACGGCGGCACGCCACCCGACCTTACGCTGGCGCCCGCCGGCGCCCGAGAGGGCGGCGGAATAACGCCGCCGGCGTCTCAGTGCAGCTTGCGGCCGAGCTCGGCGATCGACTTGTCGATGAGGGTGGAGGCACGCGCCTCGTCGAGACCCTCGGCCAGCACCAGGCGGGCCGCCGCGACCGCGATGTCGGCCGCCTCGCGGCGCAGCTCGGCCGCCGCATCCGCCTCGGCCTGGGCGATCTTGTCCATGGCCGCCTTCTCGCGCCGGGCGAGGGCCGCGGCGAGGCCGGCGGCGGCGTCGGCCTTCATGCGTTCCACCTCGTCGCGCGCGCGCTGAAGGATGGCCGCCGCCGCGCGCTGAGCGTCGCGCTGTTTCTGCCGATAGTCGGACAGCAGGCGCTCTGCCTCGTCGCGCAGGCGCCGCGCTTCGTCGAGGTCGGCCTTGATGCGCGCCGCGCGGGCATCGAGCGCGGCGTTGACGCGGGCGAGCAGCGGCCGGCCCAGCGCCGCGACGAAGATGACGAACGCGACGGCGACCCAGAATTCGGCTTCGCCGAGGAGTTCCATCACTGACGCTCCCGGCCGGAGGCCGCCGCTTCGACGGCGGTGCGCGCCCGATCGCCCGACACCTCGAGCCCCGCCAGCCTCAGGGCGATGGCGGCGGCCGCCACCCCCGACAGCGCGCGGATGTCGGCCTCTGCCGCCGTCTTGGCGGTAGCGATGGCCCGCTCCGCCGCGCCGGTCCTCAGGGCCAGCGCCTCGGCGAACGCCGCCTCGCGCTTGGCCGCCGCGCCGGCGTGCTCGGCCGCCGCCGCTTGCAGGAGGGATTGTGCCTCGCCGCGCGCCCCGGCAAGCGCCTTGTCGTAGAGGGCGAGCGTCTGCTCGGCCTCGGCCTTGAGGCGCTCGGCGGCGGCGAGGTCCACCGCCATGTGCCGCTCGCGCTCTTCCAACACGCGGGCGATCCGCGGCAGCGCCCAGCGCGACAACGCCACATATAGCGCGACGAAGGTGATCGCCAGCCAGACGAGCTGAGGGGCGTAGCTCGTGATGTCGAGCTGCGGCATCGGTACTAAAACGCGAACAGCAGCAGCATGGCGATGACGAGGGCGAACAGCGCGATCGCCTCGGTCAGCGCGAATCCCAGCAGCACGTTGGCGAACACCTTCGGCGCCGCCGCCGGGTTGCGCAACGCGCCCGATATGAAGCTGCCGAAGATGTTGCCGATGCCGACGCCCACCCCGGCGAGCGCGATGGTGGCAAGGCCGGCGCCGATGAGCTTGGCGGCTTCTGCGTCCATGGTCCGTTATCCTTCTTCCAGGAGTTGAACTAGAGGGGCCTCAATGATGCAGGTTGATGGCGTCGTTGAGGTAGATGCAGGCGAGGATGGTGAAGACGTAGGCCTGCAGGATGGCGATACCGATCTCAAGGCCCGTGAGCGCCACGATGAAGGCGAGCGGCGCCCAGCCCAGCAGCACGCCCAGCGCCACGACGAAGCTGCCGAACACCTTCAGCATGGTGTGGCCGGCCATCATGTTGGCGAAGAGGCGCACCGACAGGCTCACCGGGCGGATGAAATACGACAGCACCTCGATCACCACCAGCAGCGGCAGCAGCGCCACGGGCACTCCCGACGGCACGAACAGCCTGAGGAAACGCGCGCCGTGGCGCGCGAAGCCGATGACCGTCACGCCGGCGAACACGACGATGGCGAGCGCGAAGGTGACGACGATGTGGCTGGTGACCGTGAACGAGAACGGCACCATCCCCAGGAGATTTAGGAACAGGATGAACATGAAGAGCGTGAAGATGAAGGGAAAGTACGGCCGCCCTTCGGGACCCACGTTCTCGCGCAGCGTGTCGGCGATGAACTGGTAGATCAGCTCTGCCGCCGACTGCCAGCGCCCGGGCACGAGGGCGCCGCCGCGCATGGCAAGGTTGAGGAACAGCGTCACGCCGACCACGGCCAACACCATGAACAGCGCGGAGTTGGTGAACGAGGCGTCGAGGCCACCGATGGGGATCTCCACCAGGCGATGGATCTCGAACTGCTCGAGCGGGCTGTGACCTTCGGCCAAGCAAATCCCCCTTCGCCTGACGCGCCCAGAGCAAGATCGTTTCAGATTGAATTGGAACGATTCAATCTGAAACGATCTTGCTCTAATCCCACACTTAGAGCCTGATTCACGCTTCACATCAAAGCACCAAGTGCTTCAATGTGAAGCGATCAGGCTCTATGGCGTCAGCGCCGCCCGTCGCGTTCGCCGCCGCCCTCCGGCTCGGGGCGGTTCATCTCCCGCGCCGCGCGAAAGACGTTCAGCATGCCCGCCGCCGCGCCGAGGAAGAAGAACAGGATCAGCATGACGGGAGTCGTTCCCCACCAGCGATCGAGCCCCCACCCAATGGCGCCGCCGACCGCCAGCCCGACGACCAGCTCGACGCCGACGCGCATGGCCCTGCCCATCTCGGTGCGCGGCGCAAGCTCGGCCGGGCGGTCGCCGCCCTTGCTCGCGCGGGCTCGCTCTCTTTGCGCCCGCAGCCGCGCGTCGAGGTCGTGCAGCGGCGGCGGAAGATTCTCGCTCATCGGTGCGTCGCGCCCACGCATGTCGCATGCCTCGGGCGCAGAGCGCGGCGCACGATAGTTATCGACCGCCACCCTGTCAAGGTCGCGGGTTCATCGCCTATCCGATTGGCACGATTGTAGAAAAGCGACTTTCTCACGCCGTGGCGCGCAGCTCGACGGCGCGCGCGAGATCGACCGAGACGAGCTGCGAGATGCCGCGCTCGGCCATGGTGACGCCATAGAGGCGGTCCATGCGGGCCATGGTCATGCGGTGGTGGGTGATGATGAGGAATCTGGCCGTGCCGGCGCGGGCGAGCTCTTCCACCAGGCTGCAGAAGCGATCGACGTTGGCGTCGTCCAACGGCGCGTCCACTTCGTCCAGCACGCAGATCGGCGCCGGGCTGGTGAGGAAGGCGGCGAACAGCAGGGCGAGCGCGGTCAGCGCCTGCTCGCCCCCGGACAGCAGCGAGAGCGCCTGCAACCGCTTGCCGGGCGGGCTCGCCATGATCTCGAGGCCTGCCTCCAGCGGGTCGTCGGCCTCGATCAACTCGAGGTGCGCGCGCCCGCCGCCGAACAGGCGGGAGAACAGGCTTTCGAAGTGGCCATTCAAGCGCTCGAAGGCCGCCAGCATGCGTTGGCGCCCTTCGCGGTCGAGGCCGGCGATGCCCTGGCGCAGGCGGTCGATGGCGGCGACGAGATCGGCGCGCTCGGACTTGAGGCCGTCGCTGCGCTCAGCCAACTCGGCGGCCTCGCTTTCCGCGCGCAGGTTGACCGGCCCCAGCGCCTCGCGCTCGGCATCGAGGCGATGCAGCCGTGCCTCGATGGCGGCGCGCTCGGGCGGCTCGGCGGGGTCGATCTCCGCCAGCTCGGCGGTGCGCTCGGGCGCGCAGTCGAGCCGTTCGCGGACATGCTCGGCGAATCCCTCCAGTGCCTGCTCGACTTGTGCTACTGCGCCTTCCGCGCGCACGCGGTCCTCGCGCGCCAAGCCTTGCCTCGAATCCGCCGCCTTGCGTCGGCGCGTCGCCTCGGCGGCCTGCGTCTCGGTCTCGGCCAGGCGGTCGGCGGCCTCGCGCCGGCTCAGCGCCGCCGCATCGGCGAGGTCCTGCAGGCGGTGGCGCCGCGCCTCGATCTCCGCCGGCCGGCGAGCCAGTTCCTCGATCTCCCGTCGCGCGGTCTCGCGGCGGGCGGCCAGCGTCTCTAGCTGGCGCAGGGCGGCGGCGGCGCGCCCGGACCACGACCGGCGCTCGTCCTCGATGGCGGCAAGCCGCAGCGCCGCGGTTTCGGCCTCGCGTTTGAGGCGCTCGTGCGCGCCACTCGCCTCGATCAGCTCGGCCCGCCGCGCCGCCAGGCGTTGGGCCAGCTTGTCGCCTTGCCGGCGCAGTGCGTCGAGGTCCGGCAGCGCGCGGCGTTCGGCGCGCGTGGCTGAGAGCGCCGCCTCGGTGTCGGCGCGATCGGCGGCTACATCCGCGGCCGCCGCCGCCAGCACGCCAAGACGCGCGACCGTGGCGCGTGCCGCCTCGCCGGCCGCGCCCAGGCGGTCGCGCGCCTCTTCCAGCACGGCGAACGCCGCCTGCAACTCGTGGCGGCGCGTCCGATCCGATTCGTCCGCGGCCGTCGCCTCGGTGCGCGCCTGGTCGAATTCGGTCGCCGCCTTGTCGCGCGCCGCGGCGACCTTCTTCAGCTCGCCATGCACCTCGTTCAGACGACTGCGCTGGTTGAGCCGCGACAGCGCCGCGGTCGGCGTGCCGGCGGCTACCTGGTATCCGTCCCAGCGCCACATGGCGCCGTCCTTCGTCACCAAACGCTGGCCTTGTACCAGCTTGTCGGCGAGCGCCCGCCCCATCGCCTCGTCGGCGACCACGCCCACTTGGCCGAGGCGGTGGCCGACGGCGGCGGCGCCGGCGACGTGCCGGGCGAGCGGTTCCACCCCGTCCGGCAGCGGCGGCGCCGGCATGTCTTGGGGCGGCACGCGCCAGTGGACGGGCGCGCCCTCCTCGATCGAGGCGGTCAAATCGTCGCCCAGCGCCGCGCCCAAAGCCGTCTCGTAGCCGGGTGCCACCGTCAAGCGGTCGACCAGCGGCGGCCACAGGTCGAAGCGCGGCTCGTGGAACAGCGCGGCCAGCGCCCGGGCCTCGGCCGTCAAGCGCGCGTGCGGCGCCTCGGCCGCTTGCAGCGCCGCGCGGGCCGCGGCCTCGCCCGTGAGGGCGGCACGGCGCGCCTCCTCTTCGGACGGGGCGCCACGCTCGAGCAGGTCACCTGGGTTGCTGCGACGATTCCTCCCTTCCTCGGCGCGCTCCACGTGCTCCCGCTCTTCGC
>CAYPKW010000071.1:0-13391 GCA_964411425.1 uncultured Rhodospirillaceae bacterium | reverse complement strand
CCTGAGGAGGGCCATAGGCCCGTCTCGAAGGAGAGGTCAGCCGGCTCAGGATGAGGGGGCGCGTCTCGAAGGACGGGCTACGAGTCGATCTCAGAGGCTCTTGGTATGAGTTGTCCGGCAATTTCGCGCTCTGTTCGAGGAGGACGGCGCTCGGGCCGGCCGGGAGGCCGCGGCATCGCCGGGCGGGCAAGGAGGACAGGATGACGAGAACGGCGTTCGTTGCGGGGGCCCTGCTGTGCGCGGCGATAAGCGCCGCCGAGGCCGACAGTTCCAACTACTTGCAAAACGACAGCGATATTTACAGCATCGAGGTTCGCGACAACGGGCAACTGGTGTGCTCGTTGGCGCCGAACGAGTACTGCTGGTGGGACATGGCGGACGGCGCCCATAGCATCGACATTCTCCGGTCCGACGGCCGCGAAATTCACGACGACCTGACGGCGCCGGACCGGATCCTGCATGAAGTGATCGAGGACGAGTACTTCCAGTGGGAGTAGGGCGGCGGTCCTATCCCTTGATGCAGACGCGCGGCTCGAGCCGCGCCACCCGGCGCGCGAGGCCGGCCGCCTCGGTGGCCTCGACCACCGCGCCCACGTCCTTGTAGGCGCCGGGGGCCTCCTCGGCGACGCCGCGCAAGGACGGGCTGCGGATGAGAATGCCTTCGGCCGCCAGTTCGTCCACCAGCGCCCGCCCGCGCCAGGTCTTGAGCGCCTTGTTGCGGCTCATGGCGCGGCCCGCCCCGTGGCAGGCGGAGCCGAAGGCGCGCGCCATGCCGCTCTCCGTGCCGACCAGGATGTAGGAACTCGTCCCCATACTGCCGCCAATCAGCACCGGCTGGCCGATGCGGGCAAACGCCGCGGGCAGCTCGGGATGGCCGGGGCCGAAGGCCCGCGTCGCCCCCTTGCGGTGAACGTGGAGCCGCCGGCGCCGGCCGGCGCCCTCGTGCTCCTCCAGCTTGCAGGTGTTGTGCGAGACGTCGTAGATGGGCAGGAGCCGCGCCCGCGGGAACAGGTCGGCGAACACCTCGCGCGCCAGGTGGGCGACGATCTGCCGGTTGGCCAGCGCGCAGTTGATGGCCGCCCGCATGGCGCCGAGATAGCGCTCTCCCACCTCGGATTTGATCGGTGCGCAGGCCAGCTCGCGGTCGGGCAGCCGGATGCCGTGGGCGCCGGCCGCGATCGCCATCTCACGCAGGTACTCGGTGCCGATCTGGTGGCCTAGCCCGCGCGAGCCGCAGTGGATCGACACCAGCGCGTCGCCGACGGCGAGCCCGAAGGCGTCGGCCGCGCCGGCATGGTAGATCTCGCGCACCTCCTGCACTTCGAGGTAGTGATTGCCGGAGCCGAGCGTGCCCATCTGGTCGCGCTGGCGCCTCCTCGCCTGGGGCGAGACGTACTCCGGCACGGCGCCGTCGGCGCGGCCGCGCTCCTCGATGCGCTCCAGGTCGCCGGCCTTGCCGTAGCCCTCGGCCACCGCCCAGCGCGCGCCGCCGGCCAGCATGGCGTCCATGCCCGCCTCGTCGAGGCGGATGCGTCCCGTCGAGCCCACCCCGGCCGGCACGCGGGCGTAGAGCGCGTCGGCGAGGGCCTGCTTGCGGGGCGCGATCTCGGCCATCGCAAGGCCGGTGGTGAGCGTCCGCACGCCGCAGGAGATATCGAACCCGACGCCGCCCGCCGACACCACGCCGCCCTCCTCGGCGTCGAAGGCGGCGACCCCGCCGATCGGAAACCCGTAGCCCCAGTGGGCGTCCGGCATGGCATAGGAGGCCTCGACGACGCCGGGCAGCGTCGCCACGTTCGACACCTGCTCCAGCACCTTGTCGTCCATGTCGCGGATCAGCGCCTCGGACGCGAAGATCACGCCCGGCACGCGCATGGCGCCGGTGGGCGGCACTTCCCATTCGAAGTCGGAGCGGCGCACGAGCGTTCCGATATCCATCTCACACGTCCACCACGCATTGCGCCGCCCAGCCCCCGTCCGCGCCCTGCTTCACCTCGAGGCAGGTGTAGGTGGCGCCCTTGACTTCGACCGCCGGGCTGTGGCGCGCCACGTCGATGGGCTCGCCCCACAGCGTGGCGGCCAGGCGGTGGTCCTCGATCGCCACGTCGAAGCGGGCGAACAGCATACGCCGGGTCGCCATCTCGTACACCACCCGGTTGAGCCAGTCGGCCAGTAGCAGCCCGTCGTCCGGCGCCGTCACGGCGACCTCGACGGGGGAGAGCGGCGCCACGTTGGCCGGGTCGGTCATGACGGCGGTCAGCGCCAGCGCGGCGGCCGCGAAGGCCGCGGCCTTCGTCGCCCCTAGCCCGCGCACGCCCACGTCGGCGCCGTGCTCGAAATGCTCCCAGCGCGCCGCCTCGATCACGCCGCCGTGCCGCCGACGGTGAGCGCCGAGACCAGCAGCGTCGGCTGGCCGACGCCCACCGGCACCCCCTGGCCCTCCTTGCCGCAGGTGCCGATGCCGGAATCGAGCCTCAGGTCGTTGCCGACCATGCTCACCTTCTTCAGCACATCGGGGCCGTTGCCGATCAGCGTCGCGCCCTTGACCGCGGGTCCCACCTTGCCGTCCTCGATGAGATACGCCTCCGAGGCGCTGAAGGTGAACTTTCCGGAGGTGATGTCCACCTGGCCGCCGCCGAAGTTGACGGCGTAGAGTCCCTTCTTCACCGCGCCGATAATTTCCCGCGGATCGCTCTGACCCGCCAGCATGTATGTGTTCCGCATGCGCGGCATGGGAATGTGGGCGTAGCTCTGCCGGCGGCCGTTGCCGGTCGGCCTCATGCCCATGAGGCGGGCGTTCTGGCGGTCCTGCATGTAGCCCACCAGCACGCCCTCCTCGATCAGCGTCGTGCATTCCGTCGGCGTGCCCTCGTCGTCGATGGTGAGCGAGCCGCGCCGGTCGGCGAGCGTGCCGTCGTCCACCACCGTGACGCCCTCGGCGGCGATGCGCTGGCCCATGAGGCCGGCGAAGGCGGATGTCTTCTTGCGATTGAAGTCGCCTTCCAGGCCGTGGCCGATCGCCTCGTGCAGCAGGACGCCGGGCCAGCCGGGCCCCAGCACCACCGGCATCTCGCCGGCAGGCGCCGGCCGCGAGCCGAGGTTGACGAGGGCCTGGCGCAACGCCTCGTCGGCGCCGGCGCGCCAGTTGGCCGCCTCAAGCAGCGTCTCGTAGGAGACGCGCCCGCCGGCGCCGTGGCTGCCGGTCTCCTGCCGGTCGCCTTCGCCCGCCACCACCGCGATGTTGAGGCGCACCAGCGGGCGGATGTCGGCGGCGCGCGCGCCGTCGGCGCGCAGGATCTGCACCGCCTGCCAGACGCCGGTGAGCGCCACGGTGACCTGGCGCACGCGCGGGTCGCTGCCGCGTAAGTACGCGTCGATGTCGGTCAACAGCTTCACCTTCGCCTCGAACGCCACCAGGCCCAGCGGATTGGCGTCGGTGTAAAGCAATTGGTTGGTGCCGATCGGCGGCTCGGCGGCTGCGCCGCCGCGGCCGGTCGCGACGGCCTTGACGGTGTCGGCGGCGCGCCGGATCGCGCCCTCGTCCAGGCTGCTGGCGTGGGCGTAGCCGGCGGTCTCGCCGGAGACGGCGCGCAACCCGAAGCCCTGGCTGGTATCGAAGCCGGCGCTCTTCAGGCGCCCGTCGTCGAAGCGCAGCGCCTCCGACTGGCTGTATTCGAGGAACAGCTCGCCGTCGTCGGCCCCTCCGAGGGCATCGGCAAGGATGCGCTCGACGCGCGGCCGGTCGAGCCCGGCGCGGACGAAGAACAGGTCATCGGTGACGGCGAGGTGGGACATCGTGCGACGATCAGTATAGGCGACCGCGCGGCGCCTTGACAGGGCCGATCGGCCGGCGCGGCTTGTGGCGCGCCCGTGGCAGGTGTAGTTTCGCGCCGAGCGCGCGAGCGGGGCAAGAAGAGACTTGACGGCCATGATCGTGTCGAGGGCGTTGGCGGGCGCGGCGGCGCTGCTGACCGCGGCCGGAGCGCCGGGCGCGGCATCGGCGGAAGCACCGGTGCCGTGGCAGACCGGGTTCCAGCCGGCGGCCTCGCTGGTTATGGAGAGGATCGACGGCTTCCACGACGCGCTGCTCGTCGTCATCGCCGCCATCGCCGGCTTCGTGCTGCTGATGTTGCTGCTGGTCATCGTCCGTTTCCGCGAGGGGCGCAACCCGATCCCTTCGAAGACCTCGCACCACACCGTGCTCGAGGTCGTGTGGACGGCGGTCCCGGTGCTGATCCTGGTGCTCATCGCCATCCCGTCGTTCCGGCTGCTCTACTATGCCGATCGGGCGCCGGCGGCGGAGGGCGCGGAGCTCACCGTCAAGGCGATCGGCCACCAGTGGTACTGGTCGTACGAATACCCCGACAACGGCAACTTCACCTTCGACGCGCTCCTGGTGCCGGACGAGGAGATTGCGGCGGGGCAATTGCGGCTGCTCGAGACCGACAACCGCGTCGTGCTGCCGGTCGGCGTAGACATCCGCCTGCTGATCGCCGCCGATGACGTGATCCACTCCTGGGCGATCCCGGCCTTCGGGGTGAAGCTCGACGCCGTTCCGGGCCGGGTCAACGAGACCTGGGTCAACATCACCCGCGAGGGCACCTTCTACGGCCAGTGCTCCGAGCTGTGCGGCGTCGGCCACGCCTACATGCCGATCGCCGTCGAGGCGGTGTCGCGGGAGAAGTTCGCGGCCTGGGTCGAGGAAGCCAAGGCGAAGTACGCCGAAGTCGGCTCGCCCGAGGCCGCTGTCGCGCACAACCTTCCGGCGGAATGATCCATGGATGCAACCATGAGCGCCGAAAGCCACGCCGGCGAGCCCGCCCATCACCCGACCGGGTGGCGCCGCTTCGTCTATTCGACCAACCACAAGGACATCGGTACCATGTACCTGGTGTTCGCCGTGGTGAGCGGCCTGATCGGCACCACGTTTTCGGTCCTCATGCGGCTCGAGCTGCAGGACCCCGGCGTGCAGTTCCTGTTCGATGCCGAAGGCGCGATGGACGGCCAGCTGTGGAACGTCATGATCACGGCGCACGGCCTCGTCATGGTCTTCTTCACGGTGATGCCGGCGTTGATCGGGGGCTTCGGCAACTGGTTCGTGCCGCTGATGATCGGCGCCCCCGACATGGCCTTCCCGCGCATGAACAACATCAGCTTCTGGCTGCTCGTCCCCTCGTTCGGGCTGCTGCTGGGCTCGGCCTTCGTCGGCGAGGGCGCCGGCACCGGCTGGACCGTCTATCCGCCGCTGGCGAGTTCCGGGCAAAGCGGGCCGTCGGTCGACATGGCGATCTTCGCGCTGCACTTGGCCGGCGTGTCCTCGATCATGGGCGCCATCAATTTCATCACCACCATCTTCAACATGCGCGCCCCCGGCATGACCCTGCACAAGATGCCGCTGTTCGTGTGGTCGATCCTGGTGACGGCCTTCCTCCTGCTGCTGACCCTGCCGGTGCTGGCGGGCGCCAT
Source organism: uncultured Rhodospirillaceae bacterium (assembly GCA_964411425.1). Lineage (GTDB taxonomy): Bacteria > Pseudomonadota > Alphaproteobacteria > Dongiales > Dongiaceae > CAYPKW01. The sequence continues at coordinate 7,925 of CAYPKW010000071.1, read as the reverse complement.
CACCATGCTGCTGACCGACCGCAACTTCGGCACCCACTTCTTCGACGCCGCCGCCGGCGGCGACCCGGTCCTCTACCAGCACCTGTTCTGGTTCTTCGGCCATCCGGAGGTCTACATCCTGATCCTGCCGGGCTTCGGCGTCGTGAGCCAGGTCGTCTCCACCTTCTCTCGGAAACCGGTGTTCGGCTATCTCGGCATGGCCTACGCCATGGTGGCGATCGGCTTGATCGGCTTCGTCGTCTGGGCGCACCACATGTTCACGGCGGGCCTCGACGTGGACACGCGCGCCTACTTCACCGCCGCCACCATGATCATCGCGGTGCCGACCGGCATCAAGATCTTCAGCTGGATCGCCACCATGTGGGGCGGCTCGCTGCGCTTCGACACGCCGATGCTGTGGGCGATGGGCTTCATCTTCCTGTTCACGGTGGGCGGCGTCACCGGCGTCGTGCTCGCCAACGCCGGCGTCGACAACGCCATGCACGACACCTATTACGTGGTCGCGCACTTTCACTACGTGCTGTCGGTGGGCGCCGTGTTCGCCATCTTCGCCGGCTTCTACTACTGGATCGGCAAGATGTGCGGGCGCCGGTACCCCGAGTCCCTCGGCAAGGCGCACTTCTGGCTCAGCTTCGTCGGCGCCAACCTGACGTTCTTCCCGATGCACTTCCTGGGGCTGGCCGGCATGCCGCGGCGCTATCCGGACTACCCGGACGCGTTCTCCGGCTGGAACGAGGTGGCGTCGTGGGGGGCCTATCTGGGGGCGGCCGGCGCGGTCCTGTTCGCGTTCATCGCCGCTTACACGCTGTTCGCCGGCCGGCGCATCGCCGAGAACCCATGGGGCGCCGGCGCCACGACGCTGGAATGGAAGTTGAGCTCGCCGCCACCCTTCCATTCCTATGAGGAGCTGCCGCGCGTGAGTTGACGCGAGTTGGGCGCCGCCGGCGCCCGGGAGAACAAAGTTGTCCGACGCCATCCACGAACAGGCTTACGGCATTGGGATCGCGCGCGAGGGGGCGAGCGTCGGCGACTTTCTGGCGCTCATGAAGCCGCGGGTCATGTCGCTGGTGGTGTTCACCGGCGCGGCCGGCCTGGTGACGGCGCCGGGCGAGCCGCACCCGCTGCTGGCGGCGGTGGCCGTCCTGTGCATCGCCATCGGGGCGGGCGCCGCGGGCGCCATCAACATGTGGTACGACGCCGACATCGACGCCCTCATGGAACGCACCCGCCGGCGGCCGATCCCGGCGGGCCGCGTGGCGCCGGGGGACGCGCTCGCCTTCGGCGTCGTGCTGGCGTTGGCTTCGGTGCTGCTCATGGCGCTGGCGGTCGGCTGGCTCCCGGCCGGGCTGCTCGCGCTCACCATCGCGTTCTACATCGTCGTCTACACCATGTGGCTGAAGCGCCGCACGCCGCAGAACATCGTCATCGGCGGCGCCGCCGGCGCGCTGCCGCCGGTGATCGGTTGGGCGGCGTCGAGCGGCACGGTGGACGCCGGCTCGATCGCGCTCTTTCTCCTCATCTTCATGTGGACGCCGCCGCATTTCTGGGCGCTCTCGCTGTATCGCGCGGCCGACTACGCCAAGGCCGGGGTGCCGATGCTGCCGGTGGTGGCCGGCGCGCGCGCCACCAAGCGGCAGATGCTGATCTACACGTTGCTGCTGCTGCCGCTGAGCCTCTTGCCCAGCCTGCTCGGCACCGCCGGCTGGGTGTACGGCGGCGCCGCCATCGCTCTCGGCCTCCTTTTCATCCTGGCGGCGGTGGGCGTGTGGTTCGACCGCGGGCTGACCTGGGCGAGGCGCATGTTCGCCTTCTCGATTCTGTACCTCTTCCTTCTGTTCGCGCTGCTCATCGTGGATCGCGCGTCGGGCTGGCCGGGGGCGCCGTGGTGACGGAGCACGACGGCCCGGGCGACGCGGCGCTGCGCCAGCGCCGGTTGCGCGCGCGCAACCTGGCGCTGCTGGCGGCCCTCCTCGCCTTCGTTGCCATCGTCTATCTCGTCACCTTCGTGCGCATGGGCGGCGGGTGATGGCGACCGTGACCGTGAGCACGAGGAATCTCCGCGTCGTGCTGCCGCTGGCGGCCGCGGCCTTCCTTATGCTCGGGGCCGCCTACGCCTCGGTGCCGCTCTATCGCTGGTTCTGCCAGGTGACCGGCTTCGCCGGCACGACGCAGCGGGCGGCAGAGGCGCCCGCAGCGCCCGTCGCGCGCACCATCGCCGTGCGCTTCGATGCCAACGTCGCCCGCGACCTGCCCTGGCGGTTCCAGCCGGTCGAACGCGAGGTGAGGCTCCCCATCGGCGAGCAGCGGACGGCCTTCTACCGGGCGCGGAACCTGTCGGACCGGCCGCTGACCGGCCAGGCCACCTTCAACGTGACGCCGGGCGCGGCCGGCGTCTATTTCTCGAAGATCGACTGCTTCTGCTTCACGCGCCAGCGCCTGGGGCCGGGCGAGAGCGCCGACATGGGCGTCACGTTCTTCGTCGATCCGGCGATCCTCGACGATCCGGAGACGGCCGGGCTCGCCGCCATCACGCTGTCGTACACCTTCTTCCGCGCGCCGGACGAGGCCGCCGCGGAGCCGGACGCCGCCGGCGGCTCGGCCTCGTTGGATTAAGCCGGACGAGCAGGAACGACCCATGCAGGAAAGCCACGCCGCCGCGCCCCCGAAACACCCCTATCACCTGGTCGATCCGAGCCCGTGGCCGATCATCGGCACCGTGGCGGCGGCGACGCTCACCGCGGGGGCGGTGCTGTACATGCACGATTACACGCCCTGGGTGCTGCCGGCGGGCGTCGTCCTGGTGCTGCTCACCATGTTCTTCTGGTGGCGCGACGTGGTGCGCGAGGCGACCTTCCAGGGCCATCACACGCCGGTTGTGCAGATCGGCATGCGCTACGGCATGTTGCTGTTCATCGCCTCCGAGGTGATGTTCTTCGTCGCCTGGTTCTGGGCCTATTTCAACGCCTCCCTGTTCCCGCCGGAGAGCATCGGCGGCGTATGGCCGCCCGCGGGCGTCGTCACCTTCGATCCCTTCGGTCTGCCGCTGCTCAACACCCTCATCCTGGTCACCTCCGGCGTCACCGTCACCTGGGCGCACCACGCGCTGCGCGAGGGCAACCGCGACGGCACGCTGCAGGGCCTGGCGCTGACCATCTTGCTCGGGCTGTCGTTCTCCGGCGTGCAGGCGTACGAGTACAGCCATGCCGCCTTCGGCTTCGGCGACGGCATCTACTCGTCGATATTCTTCATGGCCACCGGCTTCCACGGCTTCCACGTCATCATCGGTTCGATCTTCCTCATCGTCTGCTGGTTCCGCGCCTGGGCCGGCCACTTCAAGCCGGATCACCACTTCGGCTTCGAGGCGGCGGCCTGGTACTGGCACTTCGTCGACGTGGTCTGGCTGTTCCTGTTCGTCTGCATCTACGTGGGCGGCGCCGGTCCCACGGCTGGGCATTGACGGCGCGGCCCGACTGATGGGCTTCCGACCGACGTTTTGGCCGACCGTGTTCGCGGTCCCCGGCGTGCTCGTCCTGTTGGCGTTGGGCAGTTGGCAGGTCGAGCGCCGGTACTGGAAGGAATCGCTCATCGCCGAGCGGGTAGGGCGCGCCGAGGCACCGCCGATCGAGCTGGCCCTCTCGTGGACGCTGTCGGGCGCGGAGGCGGAGGCACTCGCCTTCCGGCGCACGGCGGCGATGGGCCGCCTCATGCACGAGCGCGAGCTTTACCTCGCCGCCCGCTCGTTGAACGGCAACGCGGGCTATCACGTGCTGACGCCGTTCTCGCTCGACGACGGGCGCACGCTCCTCGTGGATCGCGGGTGGGTCCCGGTCGAGCGCAAGGAGCCCGCAGCCCGCGCCCTGGGCCAGGTCGAGGGACTGCTCGCCATCGAGGGCGTGATCCGAACCAGGGCCGCGCAGAACTGGCTCGTCCCCGACAACGAACCGGCCGGGAACCTGTGGTTCTGGGTCGACCTGCCGGCCATGGCGGCGGCGGCGGGCGTCGAGACGGAGGCCTTCTACCTCGAGGCGGGGCCGGCCCCGAACCCCGGCGGCTTTCCCATCGGCGGCCAGACGCGCTTCGAGTTGCCCAACGACCACCTGCAATACGCCCTCACCTGGTATGCGCTCAGCCTGGCGCTGGCGGCGATCTATGTCATTTATCACTTGCAACGATCGGCGGACCGCAGCGATGAACGCCTACCCTGAGCTCGAGACCCGGTTCCGCCGCCTCTCAGCGTTGCGCGAGGCGACAGGCGTGCTGCACTGGGACATGTCGACCATGATGCCGCCGGGCGGCGCCGCGGCGCGGGCCGAGCAGCTCGCCCAGTTGCAGGTGGTCTCGCACGCGATCCTCGCCGAACCCGCCATGCGAGACCTCATGGACCGGGCCGAGGCGGAGGCGCCCGCCCTCGACCCTTGGCAAATTGCCAATCTCCGCGAGATGCGCTGGCAGTGGCTCCATGCGACGGCCCTCGACGCGCCGCTCGTCGAGGCGCTATCGAAAGCCAGTTCGGCCGCCGAGCAGGCATGGCGCCGGGCGCGCCCGGCCGCCGACTACGCCATGGCGCTGCCCTATCTGCGCCAGGTGCTGGCGTTGGTGCGCGAGGCGGCGGCGTTGAAGGCGGCGCGGCTAGGGCTGGCGGCCTACGACGCGCTGCTGGACGAGTACGAGCCGGGCGGCCGGGCGGCCGACATCGACCCGATCTTCGCCGACTTGGCGGCGTTCCTCCCCGATCTCCTGGCCCGCTCGCTCGAAGCCCAACGGGCGAGGCCGGCTGCGGTCGAGCCCGCCGGCCCGTTCCCGGTGGAAAAGCAGCGCGTATTGGCCCTGAAACTGATGGCGGCGGTCGGCTTCGACTTCGAGCGCGGGCGGCTCGACGTGAGCCTGCATCCCTTCTGCGGCGGCGTGCCGGACGACGTGCGCATCACCACGCGCTACGAGGAGAGCGACTTCGCCACGGCGCTGATGGGCGTGTTGCACGAGACCGGGCACGCCATGTACGAGCAGGGGCTGCCGGCGGCGTGGCGCTGCCAGCCGGTAGGCCTTGCGCGCGGCATGAGCTTGCACGAAAGCCAGTCGCTCTTGATCGAGATGCAGGCCTGCCGCTCGCGCGCGTTCCTCGGCTATCTCGCTCCCTTGGCGCGCCAGGCGTTCGGCGGCGACGGCGCCTGGGACCCGGACAACCTCTATCGCCTGGCGACCCGCGTACGGCCCGGCTTCATCCGCGTCGATGCCGACGAGGTGACCTATCCGGCGCACGTCGTCCTGCGCTATCGCCTGGAGCGGGCGATGATCGCGGGCGAGCTCGAGCCAGGCGACCTGCCGGCGGCCTGGAACGAGGGCATGAAGGAGCTGCTCGGCATCGTGCCGCCGAGCGACCGCGAGGGCTGCCTCCAGGACATCCACTGGTATGACGGCGCCTGGGGGTATTTTCCCACATATACCCTGGGTGCCATCGCCGCCGCCCAACTGTTCGAGACCGCCTGCCGGGACGAGCCGGGGATACCCGATGCCATCGGGCGGGGCGACTTCGCGCCGCTCATGGCATGGCTCGGGGCGAAGGTGCATCGGCTGGGCGCCTCGCTTTCGACGCCCGAGCTGCTGCGCCGGGCGACCGGCCGGCCGCTCGATCCAAGCGTCTTCAAGCGCCACCTGGAGCGCCGCTACTTGTCCTAGTGGATCGAATCCAACATTTAGCTCCCCCACTTGTCATGCCCGCGCTTGACGCGGGCATCCATCGTGCCGCTGCACCATGGATCGCCGGGTCACGCCCGGCGATGACACTTCTATTGGGGGGGGACTCATCGGTCGGATTGGATCCACTAGCGCGGAATTGCGCTGACTGGAACTGGCCCCCGGCCTCTGCCGGGACGGCGGGGCGATGGCGGGCTCGCCCAAGCCCAAGGCGAGCCTTCGCGCCGGGGCGGCACTCAGGCGGCCGCCTTCTCGACCTTGAGGATGGCGCCGTCCACGCCGATGACGCGGACCGGCAAGCCCGCTGGCATGTCCTCGCCCGCGACCCGCCACACCGTGTCGTCGACCTTGACTCTGCCGCGGCCGTTGGCGATGGGCTGCTCCAGGGTGAACACGCGCCCGACATACTGCTCGGCGCGCCGATTCAAGGTGCTGTCGTCGGTGTCGATCGGATGGCGGCGCAGGTAGGCGCGGCCCGCCACGGTGACGATGACGGCGAGGCCCGCGAACAGCAGCAACTCGATCTCCCAGCCCATGCCGGGGATCAGCAGCAGCAGCAGTCCGGTCAGGCCGGCGGCGATCCCCAGCCACAGGAAGAAGGCGCCGGGTGCCAGCACCTCCAGCAGCGCCAGCGCCACGCCGGCGATCCACCAGTGCCAGAACTCGATCTGGCCCAGCCACGCCATCACGTCTTCTCCCACGGGCCGACCGCCTTGCCGGTCGCCTGGCGGGTGAGCTCGGCGATGCCGCCGATGGCGCCGATCACGCCCGCGGCCTCGAGCGGCATCAACACCAGCTTCTGGTTGGGCGAGGTGGCGATGGCCCGCAGCGCGTCCACGTATTTCTGGGCGATGAAGTAGTTGATCGCCTGCACGTTGCCCTTGGCGATCGCCTCGGACACCATCTGGGTCGCCTTGGCCTCGGCCTCGGCGGCGCGCTCGCGCGCCTCGGCGTCGCGAAACGCCGCCTCGCGCCGGCCCTCGGCCTCGAGGATGGTGCTCTGCTTCCCGCCCTCGGCCTTGAGGATCGCCGCCTGGCGCAGGCCCTCGGCCTCGAGGATGGCGGCGCGCTTGTCGCGCTCGGCCTTCATCTGGCGGGCCATCGAATCCACCAGGTCGCGCGGCGGGGCGATGTCCTTGATCTCGATGCGGGTGACCTTCATGCCCCAGGGCTGGGTGGCGCCGTCCACCACCGTGAGGAGCTGATGGTTGATCTTGTCGCGCTGGGACAGCAGCTCGTCCAGGTCCATCGAGCCCATGACCGTGCGGATGTTGGTCATGGTCAGCATGAGGGTGGCGTTCTCCAGGTCGTTCACCTCGTAGGCCGCCTTGGCGGCGTCGAGCACCTGGTAGAAGACCACGCCGTCGACGCTGACCATGGCGTTGTCTTTGGTGATGACCTCCTGGGTAGGGACCGGCAACACGGTCTCCATCATGTTCATCTTGGCGCCGATGCGGTCGATCAGCGGCACGATCAAGTTGAGGCCGGGGCGCAAGGTGTGGGTGTAGCGCCCGAAGCGCTCCACCGTCCATTCGCGCCCCTGGGGCACCGACTTGACGCCGGTGGCGACCAGCAGGACGGCGAGGACGACGATGGCGACGACAAAGACCGAAAACGCACCGAACTCATCCATGACCGAGGGATTTCTTTCGTTACGGGCCGGTTCCGGCCGGCCGGGGTACGCTCTATCGCCGCGCCTCGCGCCACAGCAGCACCGCTAGGCCGCCCGCGACGATCAGGGCGGGCAGGCTCGCCCACTGCGGCACCGTCATCCCGTTGACCAAGATTTCCCAGCCCCACGCGAGCCTGAGCAGATGCGCCAACGCCACCAGCGCGAAAACGACGACGGCGAGCGTGGTGAACGGTTTCATTTGACGTTCCCCCTAATGAAACTCGGTTCCGACCTTGCTTCGCCCGCCGAAGCGGGCTTCGCGAAGGCGGGGCGTCAGAGTAGCCATCCGGGCTCCCCGCGACAATCTGAATTAGGGGTGGGGGCGGCCGGTCGCCGCCATTTCATACCAAGTCTCAGAAACTTCGACCCAGCCGCCATGCTTCGAGACGCCGCTTCGCGGCTCCTCAGCATGAGGTAACATTTTGATATAGAACGCCTACCTCATCCTGAGGAGCGTTCGAAGAACGCGTCTCGAAGGATGGGCCATAGGTCTCGGCTATCGAGACTTGGTATCAGTCCTTGCAACAACTCTGTCCGTCTCATCCTCGCGCCCACGCTT